>JAYVMS010000062.1:0-10018 GCA_043758815.1 bacterium | reverse complement strand
AAAGTTTCCCTTTTAAGGGACTTTTTGTTTTGGAGGGATGAGTGAGGCAAACTGCCTTGCTCACGCCTGGGAATTGAAGAGTTTTGCGATATTTATGAGGAGCTACGCTCCGAATAAATCGCAAAGGTGTACTGAAGCAGTAAGCTTCTATTCTCTGCAGCCAGACCATACAAAAATCCGCATTGCGCTGTTTTTTGTATATTTGGGCTGAGTAAGAAAATTGCTCGCTTTACGTTAGAGAGCCGAAGATCTTTGTGGTATTTGCGAAGAGTTTTGCTCTGAGCAAATAACAAAGGCATATGGCTGTTGTAAGTAGATATTCCTCAGTCCGACCACGCACAAAATCTACATTACGCCTTTTTGCATTTCAATTTTTGAGCTTCATGCGTCAGCTGTATACTTATAAAAGTGCAATCAAGATATAAAAAATATTACATATTTCTATCTCTCTTAATATTTGTCGTGGTGGGGGTCTTTATCGGCTTGAATATGACCGGCGAACAATCGAAGTATCTACCGATAAGTACTCCGCTTACTGTTTCGCAACATAAAGCGTTTCGCGACAAACTTATTATGCTGGTTAATCAGCAAGATCCTCGTGTGGCTTTGGAATACTTACATAGAACTAGTCAAACAAATCCGTCCCTGTTACGTTCGTGTCATAGCTTGGTGCATGAGATCGGACGTTCTGCGTACCTGCGATACGGGGATTTTGCGAAGGCAATGAGTTATCGAAACGAAGAGTGTAACTCAGGCTATTTACACGGTGTCATTGAGGAAGCTTTAGCAAAAAGTCCTGACCCGCTGCAAAAAATTAAAGATATTTGTAGTAGCTACAAGGGAGAGACATATCTCTCATGGGAATGCTATCACGGTATCGGACACGGGCTCATGCTCGTAACAGACAATGAACTTCCGCTGTCGATAGCATATTGTAAAGAATTTCAAACGCATTTTATGAAAGATAACTGTGCAAATGGTGTATATATGGAAAATTTCAACACTGATCAAAAGATTCACTTGTCACATTACCTTGACCCACATGACCCCTTTGTTCCATGTGAAACACAGCCGAACGAGTTTCGGGAACTGTGTTACATATATGCACCTGTTTACTTTCTCTCGCTTCATCCGAATCAATACGACAAAGCATTATCATGGTGTTTAGCTGTTAAAAATGGAAACAGAGACGCATGTATTTCAGGTGTAGGTAGTCAAATAATGAAAGAGCAGTTATATAACACAAGCGCCGTTGAGAGTGAGTGCAATAAGGCACAATTCGGCTCACAAGGAATATGTATCGCCGGAGCTGCAACGCTTATGGCAAATAACTATGGCAGACTGGATGAAGCAAGTGCGTTTTGTGAAACATTGTCATTTTCAAACAAGTGGTCATGCTTGGCGGCATTAAAGGGTATGGCCATTATTTTTACTGTGCCGCAGTAATTAAGATTTTCCGTTTCTTCTCTTGGTGCGTTACAATGGTTATATGAATAGTGAAACAACCGATACATCGGGGAAACAAATAAGCTTGCCCACTAAATCAAGTTCTTTATTTTTTTCTGAAACTGAAAATATCCCTACATATGAATTTTTTATCTTTGAATTAGATGGAACATTATACGCGGTAAGCGTTGGAGATGTTGATCAGGTAATTAAAATTCCCCCAATTACGGCAGTGCCGAATTCGCCAGATTTCATTCTTGGAATCTTTCATCTTCGTGGGCGTGTGGTAGTTGCTCTTGACCTAATAAAGCGCATGAATTTAGTTCGAAATACCCCACTTTCACCATACTATTTGTTCGTTGCACACCATAAAAAAGATTATTTTGCCATACTTATCGACAAAATTCGTACTGTAGTTCGAGTCTCCTGCACGGATGTAACTGAGACCGATCCTTTGATAGCGGCACACATGCCTCCTCGCTACACTAAAGGAATGTTCATGTATGCAGAAAAAGAATTGCAGATCAAAAAGACAAACAACCAAGATATTATGTTTGAGCCAGCTTCAGCTAAAGAAAATGTTATAAAACCTGAAAAAAGTCTTAAGCCAGTACTGTGGCTTAACGTCGAAGAATTGCTTAATCAAGCCGACTTGCTGGCCTCAGCAGAACGCGGAGCGGCGCAGGCATGATTTCTGTCACAGACATTTCCCAAGATGGGTGGGTGTGCTACAATACTAGTAATATTATATAGCTATGGATAAAAAGATTCTCATCGTAGACGATTCGGCATTTATGCGTAAAGTATTGCGCGATATTTTTGAAAGTGCAGGTTACACAAATTTCATCGAAGCAAGCAATGGCCGAGATGCAATCGATAAATGGAAAAGCGAACATCCAGAGTTTATCTTTCTTGATGTTATTATGCCTGAAATGAACGGAATGGATGTCTTACGTGAGATCGGTAAAGAGGCTAAGATTATCATCGTCTCTGCGGTCGGACAGAAGGACATGATCGAAGAAGCCAAATCACTTGGTGCCCTCGATTACATCGTCAAACCTTTTGATCGTGATCAGGTGCTTGAGAAGGCGGTGCGTTATATTGGAAAATAATAGAGCGCTCGCATTCGGGCGTTTTATTTTATTATGAATCCACAAGATCGTATTCGTGTATTGATAGCGGACGATTCTTTTTTTATACGTCGATACCTCGTTGAACTTTTAGATTCAGAGAAGGGCATCGAAATTGTGGGAACTGCAAGCAGCGGCGACGAGGTTGTGCTGTTGGCCGCGAAACTAAAACCTGACGTCATTACGATGGATTATAATATGCCTGGAAAGAATGGGATCGAAGCAGCTGCAGCGATCATGTTGGGTGAGCGGCCACTTCCATCAATAATAATGCTCTCGGCATTTTTGGGCGAAGATGGCCAAGAGATGCGTCGTACCCTAGAAGCTTCGGGCGCACAAGTTATCTCTAAGCCGTCGGGTGAGGTCTCTCTTGATATCGAAAAAGTTGCAGTGCAAATCGTTCAAAAAATTAAAAAAGCCGGCGAAACAGCGAGAATGATACGGATCGCATCTGGACATAAGATTCACACGATAATTGATAAACTGGTGGAATTGAAAGATAAGCAGTTACGTCACGTTGTCGTTATCGGTGCGTCGACCGGCGGGCCGCCACTTGTTGAGCACCTACTTTCTCAGATTGACCCCACGCACGGTGTTTCGATAGTCATTGCACAGCACATGTCAAAATACTTCACTGGATTGTTTGCAGAGCGTCTTAATCGGGTGACGCGTTTCACTGTTCGTGAAGCAAAAAGTGATGACGTACTTTCACCAGGACTTGCGCTCGTTGTTCCAGGAGGATTTGCTCTTGATTTTCATAATGATAAAAATGATCCTGGCAAATTATTTCTGACCCCAACAATGCTTGCCAAGCATGAAGATGAGATAGACCTAACAATGGAGGCTATAGCGATATCTTATGGAGGGTATTCCTGTGGCATATTGCTTTCAGGAATGGGTTCGGATGGCACGAAAGGTCTGTGTGCAATCAAAAAACACGGAGGACATACCATCGTGCAAGATCCGCACACAGCCATCGTCTCTTCCATGCCCGCACATGCCATGGATGAAGGCGGCATCGATGCCGTGCTATCAGTGGAAAATATGCCCCCTTACATAAATGATTTATTCTCCTCACAGAACATTCGCTACACATTGTCGTGATACAATGTCATGAATGGCTGATACTCTCAATAAATTCAAAGATCTTTTTTGCCTCGAGGTCGAGGAGCAGTTATCAGTGCTATCCAAAACCCTTCTCGATCTCGAGCAAGCACCAGGTGATTCGGGGTTTTACGCAACGCTGATGAGAAGTGCGCACACTATTAAAGGCGGTGCAGCTACTATGGGTTATGTTCAGATGGCAAAACTTGCACACACACTTGAAGATCTTTTTCATGCGGGAGAGAGAAAAGCAGTCGTACTAGATGCAAAGGCGATAAGCCTGTCATTTGAGGCGATCGACAAGATGACTCTTTCGCTCGCATCGATAAAATCAAACAACGAAGAACTTCCAGTCGATGAACAAATCACGGCATTAACTGAGGCTTTGAAAATTAGCACAAATAATGCAGACGTGAAAGATGAGAAGATTGTGGCGCCGACAACTGCAAAAACTACCCTACCCCATGAATATACATTCACTGCACCGACAAATATTCGCGTCGGCGTAGAACAGTTGGATACACTGATGGGTCTTTTTGAAGAGATGCTTATGCTGAGATTGAAACTCGATACGATTCTCGAGCCAGCTACTGAGATAACAAAGTCGATCGCTGACCCAGTGCTCAAACAGAAAATATATTTTCTCAATGAATTCAGAACGCTTTTTGGTGAGCTTGCTCGCTTGCTCTCAGAAACACAGGAAGAACTTTTATTAATACGACTCGTACCACTTGAGCAGATTTTTTCACAATTTCCACGGATGATCCGTGACCTGTCGGTGCGCGAAAATAAACAGGTGATATTTCGTATTGAAGGTGAAAATGTCGAACTTGATCGAACTGTACTCGATGGTCTTGGCGGAGCACTGGCACATCTCTTGCGCAATGCGGTCGATCATGGAATACAAAAAGAAGGGACGATACTTTTGCGCGCAGAAAGGGCAAGTGAACGGGTGCATGTGATTGTGGAGGATAGTGGTGTGGGTATTGATTATGAGCGCGTGCGACAAGTCGCAATCAAAAAAGGTGTCGTTGAGGTGGATGAAGGACAGAAATTACGAAAAGTAGAGATAGCGGAATTACTTTTTCATCCGAATATGTCGACGAGTGAAACAGTTACTGACATCTCTGGGCGAGGTGTCGGACTTTCTGCGGTACGCGCATTCGTTCAAGACGTAGGTGGGCGCATCGAACTTCATTCGCCGACAAGTGATAGGGGCGGCACCAGGTTTCTCATTGACCTTCCGGTCTCCCTCGCCACCGTAAAAGTGCTAATCGTTCGCTCAAGTGGCTTTACATTCGCTATACCATTCGTCGGGGTTATTCGAACCATGCGGTTTAGGCCTGAACGAATCTCGAAGAGTGCAAGCCAGGAAGCTATTGTTGAGGATGGACGCGTTATATCTCTTCTGCGTCTCGATATGCTTTTAGGTATATCATTTGCCTCCATGTTTCATAAAGAACAATCTTTGGATAAAGAATGCCTCGGAGTTCTTGTGAGTGATGAGGGGGAACAAGTCATATTAATGATTGACGAGTGCGTCGGTGAACAAGAATTACTCGTAAAGTCTTTACCGCCAGTGTTGCGAGAAATTAAGGGTTTTTCCGGATCGGCGCTGCTTCCTGATGGACGAACCATTCTGCTTCTCGATACTCACGGTTTACTTCTGCAAGCGTTCGGCGATATACTGGAAAACACTCAGGCGCAAACTGATACCAAAAGCCCCGCTTCCTGATCCGCAATATGCCACAATTACACTTTTCAGCAGAAGAGACAGATCAACTCAAGGAATTTTTGAATATCGGCGTTTCTCATGCAGGTAATACGCTCTCTGAAATGGTTGGCCGGCGCATCAGCATCAGTGTTCCGATAATGCACCTCAAGAGCGCACAGAAAGCATCGCACTTTTTAGAGAACCCGAACGACATCACACTCGCAGTGCTCCTGCGCCTCTCGGGAGGACTTGAGGGTTATGTGTTGTTATTCTTTCCACATGCTGCCGCAGTTCACCTCCTCCACTCACTTTCCGGAAAAACTATCGGGGACCTTCGCGCGCTCGATGAGTTTGACCGTTCAGTTTTTCAGGAGGTTGGAAATGTGCTGACAGGAGGAATGCTTAAGGGACTTTCGCAATTTTTAAAAGTACAACTACTACAGTCAGTACCTAATGTGGTTATCGACATGGGCGGGGCAATGTTTAATTCTATATTTGCCTCTATGATCAAGACTTATGATGAGTTTCTGACGCTTGATGTCGCTATTTGCGTAAATGCCCCTGCAGATGCGGTTACCTGCGATGATGGTGAAGAAGCCGCGGGGCAGATGTTTTTGTTTCTTGGACCAGAAAGTGCAAAGCAGGTTCTTGAACTTACACACAAAATGATCGGAACATGAGTACGACAATCGAGATTCATATCGCAGAGCTTTTTGCGGGAGATCAACAAAATATCATCGTTACTAACGGTGTGGGATCGTGTATTGTCGTAGTGCTCTACGATCGCCTAGCAAGAGTTGGTGGCATGGCACATGCGATACTTCCACGTAAAAAAGATAATGATACCTCACTACAATTTCAAGATAGGGATGCAATTGGAAGAATGTTCGTGAAGTACGCTGATCAGGCAGTTGACATGCTTGTTGCCGAGATTGAATCGTTAGGAGGCAGCACTGAGCACGCTGTTGCAAAACTTGTCGGAGGAGCACACATGTTCGCACTGCTTGAGGGTGATCAGCACGGCATCGGTTGGGAAAACACAATCTCTGCTCGTGAAGAATTAAAAAAATACGGCATAACTATTGAAACAGAGGTAGTCGGCGGAACAGTCGGAAGAAACGTTCGCTTTGATTGCGCGACTGGTATTGTTGAGATTACGACCAAAGTGTAGCGTACTTGTGCTTTTGTGACGCTTCGCTACACTTGAAATATGAAACGATTTTTTCTTATCTATGTGGGATTTTTTATTTTTGTGACGACATTTCTCCTCACCAAACATCACGCTAGTGCGCAAGTTTCTTCGCATATGCCTCTCGAGAATTATCGAGAGATGTTCGCCGTGAAACAAGGTCGCTCTCTTGATGGAGGTATGTTGATTGCGGCAACCCACGAAGTGAAAAATGTTCCGAATAACGCGAAGGTCCCCAATCACCTCCGCAACCTACGAGTATTCGTATCTATTGATAATGCTGGAATGTCAGCACTTTATCTCGAACAGTCTAAGCCACACGCTTTTTATGTTATTCGCGGACCTTTTGATGTGTCGTTCAATAAAAAAGCATTCAAATGGACTGCCCCCACGACGCTCACATTCTCTGCAACAGGAACTGATGATGTGTATCGGATGTTCAGTATGAATATGCACACATTGTCATGGACCTCATCCCAATTGTAAGCAAATAATATCTAACAAAATCTTTCTGATGGTGCGACTGATGTAGAATAGGAAAGAATCAGATAAACATCATTTAGCATGAAACAGCGTGAAACATCAATGGAGAAGATCGCACGTATAAAGCGAGCACGAATTGCACTAAGGAGGTTACGTAAGTTTTTTCCAGGGGCTGGCATGATGCTCACCTATACTAATAACTGGGAACTGCTAGTGGCTGTGCAACTTTCTGCACAGTGTACCGACAAGAAGGTAAACGAGATAACTCCCGCTTTATTCAGAACATATCCTGCACTCCATGACTATGTTATTGCGAGTAAGACCAGTAGGGGGGTCAGAAATTTTGAAAAAATGATATATCAAAGCGGGTTTTATAAGAACAAAACAAAAAACATTCTTGCCGCCGCAAAAATGGTGGAAGAAGTGTTTCACGACACGATACCTAAAACCATGGAAGATATCCTTAAGATTCCCGGCGTAGCTCGAAAAACAGCGAACGTTGTGTTGGGAAACGCATACGGAACATCCTTCGGGATCGCGGTGGACACTCATGTGAAACGTTTGTCACACGTTCTCCGACTCTCTGATGAATTATATCCAGATAAGATAGAAAAAGACCTGATGGAGATATTTCCTAGGTATGAATGGTTTCATATCACATACCTACTTATAGAATATGGACGAAAATATTGCCCCGCTCGGAAGCACGATCACGCGCTTTGTCCACTTGGGCATATTGAGAACAGTAATGTTTAGGGGATTAGGTCTAATATTTCTTGAAGTTTTGCATTCATCAACTCCTTTGTATCCGCCTCGAGATTCAATCGAAGTAAGGGCTCAGTGTTGGACGAGCGAAGCGAGAACCACCAGTTTGCGTACTCAATTTTTATCCCATCCAGTTCAGAAAGTGTGCCATCCGCATAAATATTTTTTATTTTATACATGATACTCTTTGCATCGGCAACCTCCATGTTTATCTCTCCTGAGTGTGCATAGAACCTAACCTCATCAACAAGCTGCGATAATCTTTTGCCGGTCTTTGCCATTAAGTTCATTAAGAGTATGGCAGGAAGTGTACCCATCTCCGCGGTGTATCCTGAAAGCGCAAAGTAATAATGCCCAGAAGCTTCACCCGCAAAAAGTGCACCCTCTTCGAGCATTTGTTTTTTGATGTTTGCATGACCGACCATACTTTCGTGCGCAATACCGCCAAATTTTTCGATCGCTTCTTTTGCAGAGCGCGAAGAACGCAGATCATAGAGTATCGTACTCTTCGGGTAAAGCGGAAGCAGCGCTTCTGCAAGAAGTGCAGTGACAATGTCCATCGGTATCACACGCCCTTTTTCGTCGACAAAGCCAATCCGGTCAGCGTCACCATCATAAGCGATACCCATGTCAGCTTTTGTCTTACGTACCACATGCTGAAGTTCTATGAGAGTCTCAGTCTTAAGTGGGTTTGCTTCGTGTGGGGCAACGCCAGGCAGTTGTAGGGTGTCATAAAGCGTGCCGCATAGTACGACCCCAGGCAAACTTCTAAGTACGGGGAGCTCAAGCACACCCATCGCGTGTGCGGTGTCGGTGGCGACATGAAAACGTTTTCCAAGCAGTAGTGCAAAAGAAGTGATGAGTTTTATATACTCGGGCTTGATGTCATGAAGTTCTATTGTGCCCACTCGTTCTGCTTGAGAAAATTTCCCAGCTAGGGTAATGTCTCTGATCTCTGCGAGGCCGCTTGCCAGTCCGATCGGTACCGCATTTTGTCTGCAAAATTTAAGACCATTATATTCACCTGGATTATGCGAAGCGGTGACCATGATTGCACCGTCGACCTTGAGTGTTGATGATGCAAAATAAAGCATTGGAGTTGAGAGCAGTCCAAGGTCTACGACATCTGCTCCGGACTCTGTTAGTCCTTTTATCAGTGCATTAAAAAGTGCGGGTGATGAGATGCGCTTATCACTTGCGACAGCGACTCGCCTTGGCTTCACATACTCCACATAGGCACGACCAATTCGTTCGACAAGTTCCTCATTTATCTCTTCCGGATAAAGTCCGCGCACATCATAAGATTTAAAAATTGAGGTCATGCATTTGATTATAGCTGCTTTTTGCTCATGTTTCAAAATAAAAAAACCGCAGTACAAAACTACGGTGAAATATTGCAAAGATACGCATAGATGACTTTTATGACACTCAGATTCCCCTTGCTGAGCAAGCGAAGGGGCGGCTTACCCTCAAAAAGCGCATGCGTATTCTTTGTGCGTACCCATGTGGTGACTTTATTGCCATTATGAAATATATGCCAGAGTACGAGGTCGATCAGTATCATCATGCGTAGCTTTTTTATGGAAACCGGCTGCATCACTAAATGCTCAGTCGGCAGACGCCTTAAAGAAAGCTCGATACCAAAAAGTTTCTTCTCGTCATAACTCGTGAGTTGCCAAGATCTTGTTACTCGAAAAGCCATGCACATAAGTGTGCCCAGAGGTTCATCACTAATGCGCAACTCATCGTTTAAGTAAACGAGTTCATTACGCTCATCACGCAGAGCGCCCCACTTTACAAATTGCTCATCAAGAAAGCGATGAGTTTTCTCGAGTGAAGCCACACTTTCTAAGAGCATGAAGGGAAGCGGTCACATCCCAAGAAAGGGTTTTTCAAAAATATTTTTTCGCAGCCATGCCGCACTCAGTTCTTTGTCGAGCAGGTAGAGATCCGTACTCAGCCTTGCTATCCAAAGTATGTGCGCAAGTCTGCCAAATACATTTGCCGGCAATGATCTCGCACACCTCGCTTTTTGTCAATCCTCATTATTGAGTCCAAGCAGTGAAGATGATTCATTGTTGGATAATCGCCAAAACTCAAAGATCTTCGCGCATATACGCAAAGCAGCTTCGTTTTTATCTCTATATTGAGATGGGTCTACATCCATGTTTCGCTCACTCATTTCAA
>JAYVMS010000061.1:0-7441 GCA_043758815.1 bacterium | reverse complement strand
AAGGCCAAGGGATAGAGCCTCTACTCCTGCCAAAGATATTTGATCTCTTCACCCAAGGGTCGCATGCGCTCAAGGGGAAAACCCCCGGACTCGGGATAGGTCTCGCGCTCGCACGCAACCTCGTACAAATGCACGGTGGGGAAATATCTGCAGAAAGCGAGGGCAGGGGTGACGGAAGTACGTTCACTATTAAATTCCCGCGTGCTAAGTAAAAGTTCATCGAAAATTCAGCATCGGCAATGTAGGGTGGTGAATTGGTATCTATTGCTAATGTAAAAAATGAAAAAAATTCTAATTATTGATGACAACGCTGATTTGGCTAATGGTCTGGCAAAGCTTTTTTCGCTCTCAGGTTACACAGATGTAAGTTGTGCCTATTTGGGACATGCGGGGATAAAGCTCGCAAGCGAAATACATCCGGAAGTGATCCTTGTTGACCTGCAGATGCCTGATATGGACGGGTTTGCCGTGGTCAAGGCGATACGAGAACAGTCGGCGAAGCCCGCTCCCATCTGCATTGCCGTCACTGGATATGGGCGAGATTCTGACAAGCAGAAGACTAGGGAAGCAGATTTTGACTTTCATTTGACAAAGCCATTCAGTTTTCAGGAATTGGAAAAGATATTAAAGCTTAGCGACAAAAAGGGGTCCGCTCTACGCGCCTAAATTGTGCATTTCAAAACTGCTTCCCTGCCCCCACTTCCCCATTAAATCTCCCTTAGAGTGGCGCGCAAAGATATCGCATTCGTTTTCTGTTCGCCACATAGCACACGAACCATGACCAGGGACGAAAGTCCGCTATTTTTTGTGCTAAACTCCCCCGTATGCACCAAGACTCCCAAGAACAAGATCTCGCCCGCATTGCTCGCGACCTCGGTATCAACTCTATCGAGCGGCATATCTTTCTCTGCGCCGACCAGACACTTGCCAAGTGTTGCAGCCGCGAAAGCGGCATGGCCTCATGGGAATACTTGAAGAAGCGGCTCATCGAACTCAACCTGTCGCAAAACGGCAAGATCTACCGTACCAAGGCGAACTGCTTCCGCATATGCCAAGAAGGCCCAATAGCTGTGGTCTATCCCGACGGCGTGTGGTACCGCTCGTGTACTCCCCCAACCCTTGAGCGCATCATTCAAGAGCATCTTATCGGCGGAATACCCGTCGAGGAGTTCATCATCAGATAAAGCTCCCCTAAATCTCTAATTCTAGGTCACGCTTTTCTCTCCTTCAATGACCTTTTCGACTTCTTCTTTTATTTCTACAATGTCGGTCTTTTCAAGCATTTGATCGAGCTCATGGTCATCCTTTGAAATGCCGTGCTCTAGATGCAGCGCCTCTATCATGTGCAGCATCTTCGTGATCTCATGCTCGGCACGAACGTTAATCTCGAGATCCATACGCTGATGCACCTCCGCTATTCTTGCTTGGCGGTTCTGACTGATGAGGATGGTAATCGTCAGGAAGATAGCAAAGAACTGAACGATCATCATTAGGAGCGGATATGGGTACGGATCAAAAGCTTCCATTCCCGGGAGTATGCGCGCATTTATAAAGACCCAGCCGATGATAAACATGGCGCTGGCACTCAAAAACCACAGCGTTCCGATCGTTGTCGTCAAATTTTCCACAATAGCGTCGGTCGATGTTTTCTTGAAACCGACTCGTGACTTGAGAGTCTTGTATGACGTGCGATTTTTTTCCAATACTTTATCACTCCATGAAGTTTTTTTATTTTTATCCATATTTACGGATGAGCATTCGTTAGCAAGTGACCATCCATAGACGCATGATACCGCGTATGGCAAATAAGTCGCAGGATATACATTGCAAAAATGATTGACAAAGTGTGATTATTTTAAAAAATTTATTAGTGTATCGTGGGTGGCGCCGACTCCTCCTCACCGTCCCCTTCTTTACATATCTGCCCCAATATACCCACCAATAAAGTATACCGACCTAAACACTTTAACCAGGCTGGGCTGTATTAAACTCTCGTGATGCCAAAGAGAACTCCTACCCCATAGGTAACTACCATGGCAAGTATTCCTCCGACCACTACCCTAATAGTTGCGCGGACTTTCTTTGAGCCGCCGAGCTTGGCTGAAAGCATACCGGTGATGACGAGCGCAATGAGGACAGAAACGAATGTGACTAAGATACGCAGATGTACAGGCGGTAGCATGATGGCCAAGAGCGGAATGATCCCACCCATAGTAAACGACAGCGCAGAGGCAAGGGCCGCATGTATAGGATTCGTGAGATCGTTTGGATCGGTATTGAACTCTGCATCTGCGTGCGCGGCGAATGCATCATGTGCGGTGAGTTCGTCAGCAACCAGCTTTGCGGTCGCGGGAGTTAGCCCCTTTGCCTTATAAAGATCGACTAGCTCAGCTAATTCATGCTCAGGTTCGTGGATGAGCTCGTAGCGCTCACTCTCGAGCTGCGCTTCTTCGCTATCGCGTTGCGTGCTTACCGACACATACTCACCCACAGCCATGGAGAGTGCGCCGGCGACAAGCCCCGCGACGCCGGCGGTAAGAATAAAATCAGAAGACCTTACTGCGCCTGCAACTCCGAGCACGATGGAGGCGACTGAAACCACACCGTCGTTTGCGCCAAGGACGGCAGCGCGCAGCCAGTTGAGGGTGCGGCGAGCTGCCCTTGCATTCGGATGCAGTTCATTGTGTACCTTGGTTTCCATATATTATTCCCAGTATAGCAAATAAAAACTTTCTCTTATAAAAAACCGCCCCTAGTTGGGGGCGGCATCGTTACTCTCTTCGGATTTATTCAATCCCTTACGAATGATTCTTCTTGTCAGGAGATCTATGCCTTGCTGGGTCGTACTTTTTGTTCTGTTCACTTGGTGTGCTGTGCCGGAGGGGGGTTGTGGGAGGCTCGCTTCGGGTGAAGCATCTTTTGCAACTGGCGCGGGTGCAGGTGGCGGAGGAAGTGGAGGCTTCGGGGGCAAATGAGTCAGCTGCTTTGGGGCGGAAGTTTGGTTTGGCTTTCTGTGTTTATTGCAGAATCGAAACGGTGTACTGATAGCGAGCGGCACTGTGCAGCCCGGTTGCGCACACAAGCGCATTCCTGTTCTCGACATAATGTCTCTCCTTAATTTTCACGAGCTTGCTGATGCATGTAAGCTTTTAGAACAGCGCTCGGTAGACAATACTCCTTCCAAAAATTTATTCAATAGCTCTCGTTCACGCAAAATTCACAAGAAAAAACCGCCTATTATGTTTTGGCGGCATTGTTGTCCTGACCTTTTTGATTATTGTATTCAGTCGAGGCTTCGGACTGAAGCATACCTTTGCGCACGATCTTACGCTTGAGCAAGTCTAGCATGATCTTCTCGTGACCTTTGCGGCGATTGATGTGATGCGCGGGTTTCACCAGGGATGCATCCTCATCGGGAGGGGGTGCTAGTGACATGGGTACAAGTGCCATAGGTTCCTCTGTTTTCGTAGATGTTTTCTTGCTATGTTTGTCGCAGAATTCACTTGAGCTTCCGATGATCGTATTGCAGCTCGAATGCCCACAAGTTTTCATGTGCACTGAAGTGCCGAATCCAGACATTGGTTTCTCCTTACTGTTAAGTGACGCAGCCTAAGGGTGGCGAGATGCAATACACCAAATAGTGCGAAAAGGGCTGACTGCACCAAGGATACTGCATATTTTCACAAACTCCAACAATATATCGGGTATTCAAAACTAAAGCTCTGGCAACTTGTTATTCATAAACGGAAAAGCTAGGATTCATTGTAGACATGTACATGGAGTAATCTATGAAAAAGAAAGTCATCGCGCTTGATATCGATGATGTGCTTATTGATTTCAATAACCACCTGATGCACTTTCACAATGCGAGATATGCCACGTCGTACACGCGTGCGGAGATCACCTCATTTGTCGTAGAGAGACTCTGGGGATGCAGCCATGAAGAGGGCGTGAGGCGCATTCTCGAGTTCTATGATTCGAAAGAACATACGCTGATAGCTCCCCTTGCGGGCGCATACGACATATTGCATAAATACCTCAAAAAGTTCACTTACATCGGCATTACCGCAAGACCTCCTTCTGCGCATGCGCCCACACATCACCTGCTAAAAACGCATTACCCCGAGCTTGTGAAAGATGTGCACTTCCTTGATCATGTCCACTCGAGTAACCTGTTTGGAACCAAGGCAGATGTGTGCAAAAAAATAGCTGCGGTGCTTCTCGTTGAGGATTCGCTTCACAATGCGGAAATAGCTGTAGCGGCAGGAATTCCTGTACTCCTTATTGATACACCATGGAATCAGACCCCCACCCTTCATCCGCTCATTCGGCGCGTGTTTGATTGGAGTGAGATCGATACCATTTTTACTACGCTCTAACACAACCCACTTCGGTGGGTTTTTCTTTTCTGACATTGACTTAGCGTGCAAACTTCATAAGATGAGTGAGGACAACAACCAAGGAGGGGCTGTGCCCAAACTCATGCTCCTCGCGATCGAATCGCTTCGCTCTACCAAGAAGAGGCGCCGCGGCATCTGTCCGCATCGCATCGAATCCCTGCGCATGGCACTTGAGATGGGAAAAGACATTCCCCCAATTCGTGTGAACTACATGGGCGACGGCACATTCACCGTCAAAGATGGCCGCCATCGCATTGGTGCCCACAACAAAGCTGGTATGACCCAGATCTGGGCGATCGTCGAGAACATCATGCGACGACTACGCCGCTTACGAGCGTTTGCTCGAACCCGCTTTGGCGGGTTTATTTTTCGCCGTGACTTTTTTATTGCCGAGCTGCTGAAAGAGGGGGCAGTAATAGCTCCATCGCTTGCCCTCGCCTCTCTGTACGGTGACCTTTGTTGGATTTTACAAGGGCGAAGCCTCGGGGTCCCTCGTCAATTCTTCGGACTGCGGAAAGGGCGGCGGGTCTCCTATTGGGCTTATTATCTCATCTCCCTCATCAGCGCGGTTGAGTTTGCCATAATGATGACCATCTTCGCATTCACAATGAAGCAGCGGCTCTTCGAATTTGGGACAACTCTCAATGGGGCATCCGCTATCTTGCACCACAATGCTTTTGCATCCACCGTTACAAATATAATGAAGCATGAAATTGAGTTATGTTAATCACATCATTATTACAGGCATGGATTAAGTCATGATGAAGATGGGCGCATAACCCTTATTTGACACAAAGCCTCGCTTTGTTAGGATTTAAAAAGAAGATTAAGGAGTGTCACATGCACGAATTACTGTTCACGTTTAAGCCGAGCAAAAAAGAGTTACTCCGCTATATGCTCATTGCACTCATAGTGACCGCGGCAATATGCAGCGGTATCTTATATGGAACACTTTCCGGCTGGGATAATATGGTGCTGCGTGAAGGATGGATACGTTTTTATTTTGACAGAAAACACATGCTCACTCATGTATTATTCGTGGACAAAATATTTCCCTGCATACTGCTATTCGTCATTGTAATAGAAAAAGTATTGCCAGCACTGATAAAGTACGGCAAAGAAGACGATATCGAAAGATAGACTTGTGGTCCGCACAATGCGGGCTTTTTTATTTGCTCGTCATCAGGCGAGTATTCCGAGTTTTTTGAGCTCCCAAAAGCATTTTGCGGTGACCACTACATCAGTAGCTGCATTATGCGCATTATCGAAACCCGCATTAAAAAGCTTCTGATGAAGCTCTAAAAGGCGCGGCCATTTGTATCCATAAGGGCCGGGGATTTCGCAATATGCTGTCGAGCCTTGCATGGTACAAATGCGGCCTTTGCCATCGAGCTTATTGACATTGTGTACGCGCAAATATTCAGCACCAAGGACCATTTCGTCGAAATTAATATTGTGCGCCACCAAAAATTCCGCATCATTAAGTGAACAGGCGAAGGTGTCGAGCGCGAGCGCGAGTGGCACCCCCTCACTCATTGCCCTCTCCGTCGTTATCCCGTGAATACGGGCAACCTCAACAGGAATAGTGAATCCTTCGGGCTTGATGATGAGGTCTTGTGCATCGAGTTTGGTGCCGTCCTTATCATAAAGATGCCACGCAAGCTGGACCAAGCGCGGCCAATTATCAAGATCGGTCACGGGCGCGCGCCATGAACGCGGAATACCCGTGGTTTCAGTATCAAAAATCACATACATTCCACTCAAAATATCAGTTCGGTAGATAAATACAAGTGCTGTCTCTTTTGGGGTTTTGTTGTTTTTTCACTTACAGTGTATCCACATCATTCGCCTAACTCCGTATCTTTCGATTTTTTTTGCGGGGTCATCATCGCGTGACGCCACTTGCCTTTCTTGCTCATCCACCTGCTCCGTAAATGCAGCTTATTTCCCATCGTGCGTCCCATCGGCACACTCACACGGAGCGAGCGGCATGCCGTGCTTTTTGCAATTTTCCGTCATGCACACGCCTGCCTTCATGGATCAACCTCGACAACCGCCCGCACAGATAAAGTGGGTCATAAAATTTATATTATATATTGC
The DNA here is from genome assembly GCA_043758815.1 of bacterium. GTDB lineage: Bacteria > Patescibacteriota > Minisyncoccia > Phycocordibacterales > UBA6899 > MHLP01. The sequence continues at coordinate 941 of JAYVMS010000061.1, read as the reverse complement.
TCTGTTATTCAATAAGTATTCCATAAGGCTTATTAAGTTGCCGTGAATACATCGTGGTCATCACAATTGACATACTCCACTTTTTAGTGTTGAACTAAAGGTAGAATAGTAATCTTTGTTAAATAATTGCCACACAAAGGAGTAAGCATGGATTCAGAAGACACACCCACGGTCGCAAAAAATGACGAGGTTCAGAAATTTTTTGCGATGCCACGAGGCACGGAAGAACGGCTCGAATGCCTCACGGGTCGTAAGATTGTTGGAGGGGAAGATCACGATGCCGAAGTCGTTATACAGGGCGAAAAATTCGTCGTTCCTGTCATATTGATCGGACCCAACAAAGAGCGCGACGAAAAGATGCCCCGACTAGAGGGCAGAGTCGAGTGCCGCATCGGCGATACGATTTATCCGTTCGTGGTGGGTGAAGCGGCGCGCGCAGAATTTGCCCTGCTTTCACAAGCACACCAGAATGAGCAGAAACAATCTTTGTCCGAGAAAGTTCTCGTACCACTGTTCGTGCAATTTCTTGCACAAGTAGGTGGGGTGCATGGAGATACAGTTTTCTACCTACACGCGAATACACTGACTGGTTTTTACGAACCCATCAAGAATGCATCGAATGAAATACACGTATTTATGGGCATGACACCAATGCTCCAGTGTTACGGAGACTACCCCGAGCAATTGTTCGGAATAAATGTCGAAGCAGGAGGTTATTTCCATCGCCTGTGTGCCCCGTCGAAGAATCGCGGGTTTTCGCTTTCCGACGGCGTGAAAGATGTCGTACAGATCGTCGGTAATAATATCTATCTGTTGTTCAATCCGATACTCCTCTTCCCTGTTGGCCAAGAAGTGACGATGGTCATCTTCCGCAAAGCAATCGCACTTGCGATGAATTGGTTCGCGAAGCGAGAGGGTCACGAGGAGATAACAGAAATCCC
>JAYVMS010000060.1:0-21827 GCA_043758815.1 bacterium | reverse complement strand
GAGAGAAAGAACGGTCAGTGACTGCGGCGATGGCGTGATTGTTTGCGCTCTTCGTCGTAGCGTTTGACCCCATCGAGGCAAATTTCTGCCCAAAAACTGATGTCATCACGCAGGTCTTCGGGGATGCGTTCGAGATCGAACTTACCGAAGAGAATACAGGACGGGAGATGAGCTTGGCGCTCCCCCTTCTTCCGTGGCGCGACGTAATCCTCGCGGATATTGTCTTTCCAGTATGCGACGGGGAAAACGCGAATGTCTCGCCTCCCTTGTTCGAGGATGTAGCGGGACCATACCTCGAAGAAAAACGTTTCGTCTTCGGTATCGATGCGATACACCCCCGGAACTCCGTGACGTGCGAGCCAAATCCTGGGATCGGCTCGGCTTTCGACTTCACGTAACACTTCTTCGGTGCTCATCGACTCTGCCACAACACGCTGACACACACGAGGAACGGAAACTTCGGCAACTGCGGAATTCGGCATGTAGGCCTCCTGCAAAGGTTGTTCCACGGTCGATCGCTCGACCGTGGAAATGGTTTAGCGAACGTTGGTGGGGCGTGCTTGTGGGCGACTTTGCGAACCTTGATAGCGTTCGTTGCGGCGCTCGCTCATACGCTTCTCGATAGCGTCGAGCACTTGCTGGAAGACTCCCGTTGCCACTTGACGTTCCGGACTCGGTTCGCGCATCCTCCAAATCTCGTCTTGGAACAGTTCGCTTCCCACTAGGAAGATGGGAGCGAAACTGACCGTCGATTCCCTGCAGGTGAAACGCACGCGGTTGCTCGGAACCACCAAAAGCGTAAACACTGCGGAAGAATTTCCGTCACGCAAAATTAAGCGGCAAGTGATGCCCGATTCCTTCTGCATGGCGACACGAGCACAAAGATCAACAAATCGCAGGCAACGAAGCGGCAAGTCTTCGAACTGCTGCGGAAAACGTGCGTGTTGCGTGACGGGAGAGACCGCCTTGTCATGCCCTCCACTCCCGCTTTGTGCGGGGTATGAGGGCTTTTGCTTGCGCATGCGTTCTTGCGGCCTTGACTCGCGTGCCCCACAAGTCTCTGACGTTTCCCGACTCACCGGACTCGGCGAAGCGGGAGGAGGCGTTGGCGTGGACGTGTCAACTTGTGGGATGACACAAAGCGCTTCGACTGCACTCGAAGGTGCGAACGATGCGTCTTTTTCCATGACCGGACTGGTGGTGTCTGGGGCTGACTCAGTGGCGGTGAGAGCTGCTTTGAAACTGGCGAGCCCATCTGCAAGTGCCAGATTGGGGACGGATTCATGGTGCACTCGTTGTGCGACTGTCATGGTGTATCTCCTGTGTAAAGAAGTTGAAATACGTAATATAGAACACTGTTTACTCAAAGAAACGGACACGGTAGTACAAATCTCGTCTATAAAAAGCACGAAAAATCACCGCCATCTATCCATAAATACTATATCTGGTTTATTAAAAATGTCAACTAATCCGCACCAAAACAAGAGCCAGCCTAATATTATCCAAGCTGGTCTTTTTGTTTGTGGATTTTAAAACTTGAGAAATTTAGTGTAATGCGACGTCCTTGAGCATTTTGATATTCGCATGGCTGTACAAGAGTGCGGCACTTCGAGTGTCAAAATAGGAAGAACAAGCAACTAATAATTTCATCAAGCGACCCAATTCTTCTTGGTGCTAGCCCACTCAGAAGAGTGCGATTGCCCACCTCTCTCGAGTAATGAAATTTGGAAGTACGCTTATGATGCAAGACGCAAATTCGCCAGTTTTAACTATTTGATCTCATAGACGATAGTCACATTCGATGTGTACTTATTTTGCCCCGGCGTCACTGCGGGTGCGGGAGCACCTGCATCCGCAGACATTGTCTTCACTGCCATCCCTCCGCCATAGTACATCGGATAATTTCCACCTTCGTTAAAGGAAACGATGCGCACGATAGATACCCCAAGATCCTTTGCGAGCTGATTGGCTTTTGCTGTGGCTTTGTCGATTGCCGCCTTTCGGGCAATCGCCTGTACAGTATCCTCGTGCTCGACCATAAAATTAAGACCGCCAATATTGGTCGCGCCGTTATCAGCAAGAATACCCAATATCTTGCCAGCATCATCAAGCTTGTGGACCTTCAGCTCTGCTGACTGAGTGACCTCATAGCCCGTAAGCACCTGTTTGCCGCTGTTATAGCATGGAGGATATGCAAATTGTCCACCCATACTATTTGTTGTCTTTTCAAAAATACAAGGCTGATTTATGTTCTCGAATTTTGGATACAAACTATAATTTGCTTTGATATCTTTGTCTTCTACCCCTACTTTAGTTAAAAGGTCGTGGATCTTTTTCCATTTTTCATCGACTACTTTGCGTGCGTCGGTCTGGGTCTTTGCCTCGTTTGTCACACTGAAAGATACCGACGCGATATCGGGTGTGGCGTAAGCGTCTCCGTCTCCTGTCACGGTAATTGTCGTCTGCGAATTGGTGTCACGTCCGATGTACTTATGCTCCGTAACCGCATTCACAAAAAGAGCGAGCAGAAGCAGTGCTCCCGAAATAGCGAGTATCGAAACCGCAAACACTGCTGCGTTGGGGGGAGCAATGCGGATCACTCTTCCGTCTACCTTTCCTTGTTCATTGTTTTCTGTAGCCATAATGAGTTTGTTGATTATTAAATACAGTGAATATGCTTACGTTGTTTGTCTGTGCCCATTATAACACTCAACTGCAATATTTTGTTACAGTTTGACTCTGAGTTTGTTTAGGGTTAGAACAAAGTGGTTGCACTGGTGGCAACTGCCGTGGGGATTTCCCTCGCGACAAACTTCTTGGAGAAGTCAAAATGAAGAAGGAATTGGCACATTTGCCTCACTATGCGATGCTCGCAATGGACTGCATGCGCGTCACACTCATGAATATGTTGCAGACAGACAAAGTTCCGCGATGGAACTTTCTGGATATTCACTCAGAAGACGTTGTCTCAAAAGCCTTTGGCGGGGGTGTTGAAGTAAAGCAAGTGCATTTTCTTGGGGCTGTTATTTACCCCAAAGTTAGTGTAAAAGTTTGTGTCACGATGTACCATCCTCATGGTGATGTGTGGTACGCGCACGATCTAGAGATTCGCACATGGAGTGAGGTTCAAAAAGAAGGAGATGGTGGATTGGCGCTTTTGTTCGCAGAAGAGATTCGAAGACTGTTCGCACGGTAGCGGCATTCGCCACGCACAACGCGTGGCGATATTTATTTCACTTGGTCATAAGATTAGGAATAGTTTTTTTGTGAAGGCATCACTTCACAGTGACTGACTTTGCAAGGTTACGTGGCTTATCAGGATCATTACCACGGAATGCTGCGAGATGATATGCCAAAAGTTGTATCGGGATGATGCTCGCGATAGGAGAGGCAATACCTAAGTCTGGCACCTGTATCCACTCATCAAAAAGTTTGTTGGACTCAGGCGCAATGCCGATGATATACGCGCCACGGCTTTTGAGCTCCGTGGTGTTTGATTCCATGTCGCGCTTAGTCTCGTCATTTGGCATGAGTGAAATGACCGGTGTGCCCTTTTGAATAAGAGCGATAGGACCATGCTTCAGTTCGCCTCCAGGGAAACCTTCTGCGTGAATGTATGAAACTTCTTGGATCTTTATCGCGGCTTCATGTGCCACAGGAGCGTTAAGACCACGACCGATGATGTAGAGATCATTGGTGTGCCGCAGGCGTTCGGCAACTTTCTTAATTTCGTGCGACAGATCAGGGGTAAGCCAATGCTTTACATCTTTTACGACTCCTCGCATGAAGTGCTTACCCTCTGCGAGCTTACCCGCAAATGCATAGGCGAGAAGTATGAGGACGGCGATCTGTGCGGTTGCAGCCTTGGTCGATGCCACCGCAATTTCAGGACCTGTGTTTATAAAAAGTGATTGTTTCGACATTCGGTCCATAGAGGAGCCGACGACATTCAAAAGTGACAGAATCTTGGAGCCTTTCTTTTCGCCGGCGGTCAGGGCTTCGAGCACGTCGGCAGTTTCCCCACTCTGCGAGACTGCGAACAGAAGGCTTTTCTTGTCCAAAAATTGTTCATAGGTCTTGAATTCAGAACCGACAAATGCGGTCGCGAGCCTTCCGCCTATCTTTGCCATATAAAGCTCGCCGAGTTTTGCCATCTTGGCAGCAGTACCGCAACCAATGAAAAAAAGGTTGGTGGATTCTTTCATTAATCTTACGACAACATTCAAATTAGCGTCTTCTTGGCGTATCGCTTTGTCGAGCGCAAGCGGCTGCTCGAGGATCTCCTTCAGCATGTAGTGCCGGTAGCCTTCTTTGGTGGCGCTTGTCTTGTCCCACGTAACCTCTGTCCATTTGGGGTCGACCTTCTTACCATCTAATAGATCGCGGAGAATGATGTTGTCAGCCGAGACCTTTATATATTCACGATCACCTGGGTAGCACACAGTGCGGGTATGATCGAGAAACGCGGGCACATCGGATGCAAGATAATATCCGTCTTTCCCCTCACCAAGCACAAGCGGTGAGCCGTCGCGCATGGCAAGGATGTGTGACTCATCTTTTTTCATAACCACGATAGCGAAACGGCCTTCGAGCATCTTGCCGGCAGCAACGAATGCTTGTTCGAAATTCATGCCCTGTTTCATGTGGTAGTCGATCAAATGCGGGATGACCTCGGTGTCCGTCTCTGAAACGAAGAGCTTGTCGTTAGGAATTCCCATGTGCCCAGTGAGAAAAGCGCGGAGTTCGAGGTGATTCTCAACGATGCCGTTGTGCACGACCGCAATGGTCTTATCGATATTGAAATGCGGATGCGAGTTGAGCTCAGACACTCCCCCGTGCGTGGCCCAACGCGAATGCCCGACGACAACGCGACCCGAGATGCCTTTAAAGTCGGCTTTATTTGCATCGGAGATCTTCCCGACTGCTTTTTTCATAAAAATACCGCTATTGGTGAGTGCGGCTATTCCCCACGAATCATATCCGCGATATTCGAGGTCAATAAGTGCCAAATGCGCCATAAGTGCGCTGTCGACCTCTTTTGTTCCGATATATCCAAATATTCCGCACATATATCATCAATAGTTAATTAGCGTAAAAAATAGCTATGCTGATTCATTATTTATAACACGCAAGCGAAGGCAACGTTGCACTACGGTTTGAAATTGACCGAAATACAGACTAGAATAGTCTGAGAAATTGTTTCTACCATACACAAGGAGAATTTTGAATGAAGTTACCCAAAAACTTTGCGTACAAATTTCCTGCGGGGACAAACGTTTTTTACACAAACGAGAAGACGAAAGATGCAATAAAAGACATACGCGCACATTTCACCAATCTCGGAAATGAGGCGATTAACGCATTAGTGCCTGTTGCCGTTGTGTGGATCGATCTATCGCCGTATAATCATCAAAATACGCGACATGGGTTTACCAAGTGTGTGATTGACCGCATAGAGTATGTAGAAAACGGCATTTGCCTCTTTTTCGGGAAACACAGCATTGCACACACCGACACATCGAGGCGAAACATTTGCCGAGTCGCTGATGAAGTTGAGCTACATCGTCTCGTTGAGATCCATTTCGAGCGCACACATGTGCCACAATATGCCTAACTATTGTTTTGCATGCGACCCACCTTTCTGGGTCGCTTTTTTATTAATGCGTTGAACTTTTCACCTCGGTCGAATTCGTGCAGGAATTTTTCGAAACTCGCCGCTCCAGGGGAAAACAAGATAGTTGTCTTTTGTTTTTGATTCTTTACTTCTACTATGGCTATTTTCACACATAACGAAAGTTCATCGTACGCGACGAGCGGATACTTCTTGTCATAGCCTAGGGCACGAAGTGCACCAATGAGTTTCGTGGTCGCGGAACCATTAAGCAATATAATATTTTCAGGCAAAATGTGCGCTTTAATGACCGTCGCTAATTCACTGAACTCAAGCTCTTTGTCTGTACCACCGCATATGAGTATCAATCGTTGATTCTTTTGACCTGCAAACCGCTTGATAGCAGCAATAGTGCCGTCAGGCGATGTCGCACAACTATCATTGATGACCGTCAGTTCTTTATTTTGAAAGACGACTTCCTGCCGCATGCGTGGGGTCGGTAACACGAGCACACTCTTTTCGCTCACGTGTACACTCGAGTCAAAAAGCTTTACCGCGAGCACCGCAGCGAGCAAGTTCTCAAGATTATGTGCACCACGTTCGCGGATAAAGCGTTTTACTGAAAATAATTGCTGTTCCATTCCGTCGAAGCGAAAGACGAGCTTTTCTTTTCTAACAAAAAGTCCATTCAAGCTTCTTGGTAATGGCTTCGTGCTGATGAAAAACACGATGCCTTTGGGTTTCTTCGCAAGGAAAAATGGCGTCCATTCATTGTCATGATTCAACACAAGAAAATCATCCTCATGCTGATGGCGGAAAATATTCGCCTTCGCGCTCGCGTATGCGCGAATGCCGCTGTAGCGATTCAAGTGATCCGGATAAAGATTAGTGATAACGGCCACGTGAGGAGCGCGCTTACTTACTGGCAAATACTCCAATTGCCACGACGAAAGCTCGGCCACAACGGGTGTGCCGGTGCCTTGTACGCGATCGAATTCTTTAAGTAATGCATTCATAGGAGTATTGCCCGATGGTCGGACCTCACCATGCTTCGTTTTAAGAAGCTCTGCCACCCAAAGTGTTGTCGTAGTCTTCCCTCTTGTGCCGGTTACACCAATGACCGCGGCATCACTATTGCGAAAAAAAAGACTGACATCATTTTCAATACTGATCTTTTTTGATTTTGCGGCTTTTTCTGCCAAGGCAAGGTATTCATTTTTTTGTGGTACACCGGGATTTACCACGATAATGTCGTGCGAAATAAAATCACGTTTATCATGTCCCCCAAGTTTATAGCGAACTGGCACTCCTTTGAGTGCGCGCACGGATGATGCGAGCAGCTCTTTGTCGCGCTTGTCAGTGACAGTAACCTTGGCGCCATGATGCACAAGCCACAAAGCAGTCGCAACACCTCCACCGTGAATACCGAGCCCCATGACGAGTGCGGTCTTACCTTTAAGATACTTTGCTTGCTTGCGTTTATCTGGCATATGAAAAGTATGCGTATTTTACCATGCAAGCGCCTCTCGGTCAGATTGACACATGTCCAGCATATGATTCTATGAGGAATAGAAAAGTGTAGGCTCTTTGTTATTTGAATGGAGTTGCCATGAACAAGAATCCCATGAATAGGACAGTTATGTACGTCCTGCTCGCGATGATGTTTTTCCTCTCGTACAAGCAGTTCAGTCAGAATCAAGCACCCAATCAGGTCATCTCGTACTCAGTCTTCCTCGAAGAAGTGCGGGCGAAGCACATCAAGTCGGTAGTGCTGACCGAAGGTAGCTCACACATCAAATTTCTCACCCTCGACGGCAAGATCCTCGAGACCACAGGCAGTGAGCACGACCGCGACCTGATCAACAATCTCGTCACAAACAATGTCGCATTCGAGGTCAAAGAACGACCCGAACCTTCGCTTCTCATTTCCATTCTTATCAGCTGGGGACCACTTATCCTTTTGGTCGGCGTATGGATATTCTTCATGCGCAAGATGCAAGGCGGCAAGGGTGGCGGATTGGGTGCCTTCGGCTTTGGGAAATCCAAGGCGCGCATGCTTGATGGGGCCAATAACACAACGACCTTCCTCGATGTCGCAGGCTGCGATGAAGCAAAAGAAGAAGTCAAAGAACTGGTCGACTTCTTGAGGTCACCGCACAAGTTCCAGAAGCTCGGCGGGCGTATTCCACGCGGAGTACTCTTGGTCGGTCCTCCAGGGACAGGCAAGACCCTGCTCGCAAAAGCAATCGCGGGTGAGGCCAAAGTTCCCTTCTTCAGCATCTCTGGCTCTGATTTTGTCGAGATGTACGTCGGTGTCGGCGCTTCACGTGTGCGTGACATGTTCGAGACTGCAAAGAAAAGTGCACCATGCATCATCTTCGTCGATGAAATCGACGCAGTTGGCAGGCATCGTGGTGCGGGTCACGGCGGCGGCAATGATGAACGTGAACAAACGCTCAATCAAATGCTCGTCGAGATGGACGGCTTCGAAACCAACGTTGGCGTCATCGTTATGGCGGCGACGAATCGTCCCGACATTCTTGATCCGGCACTATTGCGCCCTGGTCGTTTCGATCGTCAAGTCTACGTCACACTTCCGGATATTCGCGGTCGTGAGCAGATATTACTCGTACACATGCGCAAAGTTCCAACCAGTGCGAATGTGAAAGCTGGCATCATCGCCCGCGGTACACCAGGATTCTCCGGCGCTGATATTGCCAACCTCGTCAACGAAGCAGCGCTCTTCGCCGCAAGACGCGGTGGAAATTTTGTCGAAATGATCGATTTTGAAAAGGCAAAAGAAAAGATCATGATGGGACCTGAGCGTAAATCGATGCTCATGCCTGAAGATGAACGGCGCAATACCGCTTACCACGAAGCGGGGCATGCGCTTGTCGCAAGAATCATGCCAAAGTGCGATCCAGTGCACAAGGTAACCATCATTCCGCGTGGACGAGCGCTAGGCGTGACCATGCAACTTCCTGAGGCGGATCGCTACAGCTCTGACAAGGTGAGGATGAATTCGATGCTTGCTGTCCTTTTCGGCGGACGTATCGCCGAAGAAGTGTTTATGGACCAAATGACGACCGGTGCATCAAACGACTTCGAGCGCGCAACGAAAATGGCGCGAGAGATGGTCACGCGTTACGGCATGAGCGATGCACTTGGCGTCATGGTCTATGCTGAGAATGAGACCGAGTCATATTTTGGCCGTGCAGCAACAAGTAGTGTCTCAGAAGCGACCATGCAGCAAGTTGACAGAGAAGTACGCCGCATCATCGATGAGCATTACAAGATCGCGCGTGACTTGATTGAATCCAACAAAGAAAAGATGCATGCGCTGGCTAATGCGCTCTTGGAATGGGAAACGATCGATACCGAGCAGATCGATGACATCATGACAGGCAAACCACCGCGCTCACCGAAAGACTGGACACCGTCGGTGAATTCGAGCAAATACGTTGCATCCCCACCCGCACCTTCCGTTCAGTATGTTCCAGGAGTCGATCCGGAAACAGCCAAGATGGCAAAAGACTTGGGTATCATCCTGCCCGCTCCTGACAAAAAAGAAATCTAGATAAAACGTTCGCATTCGTGCGAATGTTTTTTGTATAACTTTGAATTACGAAACTTTTGGCTTAATTTTTCCACTCAAGCAGAGCGACTCCCGTAACATGCGCGCATCATAGAGCTAAAAGTGACAGTGTGCGTAGTTATCTTCTGGAGTGCTGCAGCAAGCACACAAGGATTCAGGTTAATGAATCAACCCCGGGGCAAAGCCCCGAGGAATTGAGGATTAACAAAAACCCCGCCAATTAACTGGCGGGTTTTTTGTTACCGTAAAATAGTCTTACTTAACTGTGTATGTCGCCGTCTGTGATTTTTTGCCATTTACATAGAATACGAGTGAATAGTTACCAATCTTTCGTGTTTGTCCTGGATTCAAAGTCCATGCGAAATGGAAATATGAGACCCCGTCTTTTGATGGATGGGATACTTTGGAATCAACATACTTGCCGTTGTAGTAACGAACATAAGAAAGCTGAGTGCGCAAGGTAACATTTTTGACCGTAAGGCCAGCGTAAACAATTTTCGTAGTTGGTGCAAAAGTAGTGTTTGCGCCATCAACAGAGCCACTTGTTCCCAAAACGCTACCCATTATAACTTTTGTAATTGTTGCACTTACACCAACGTTGGCAGTAGGAGCTTTAACTGCATTCTGGGCAACTGGGGCTACTGGATTAGTGGCTATAACTGCAGGTGTCTCTTGTGTTTTTGTAACAGGAGCAGTTGTGGTCGCAGGAGCTACCCCACTTTGACTTTTTAGCGTATAAAAACCAATTCCCCCGAGAACAACAATGAGAGCAGCACCAATGATTATATTTTTTTGCATATTGATTGTTGTTTAATTATTCACCCTTGCTTCCATTCTCGTCAGAAGTAACACTTTTAGCACCTTCGGTCGTACCTTTGTCTGCCCCCTCCGACTCGGACTCAACTTCATTTTCAATCTCGTTCTCAATTTCGTTGTCTGACTTCTCCCCATCAACTTCATTACTGTCGCCATGCGCATCGCCGGCCTTTTCTGAATCCTCACCATTAACTTCCCTTGCTGTTGCTAGCGCCCCTGAGTCACCTTGGATATCCTGCTTCCCTTTTTCTATATCACGATGAAATTCGGACACTACGGGTGTTGTCTGGGCACTCGCCACCACTACCATTCCCGGCGCAAGCACCACTGCTCCAATAATCAAACTTGTTACGATATTATTTGTAGTCATATTTTTAGTATATTAATACATAAAACTCTATACCCATATCATACGGGATATTGAGCCACAACTCAACTTGCGCATGACGTTATAGCTGTGCACCTTTTGGCTATTTCACCACACAGAGTACTTCCAATTTCATTTCCCTTTGGTCGTGAAATTTAGATCGCAGAAAATAGCACAAAAGGTCTTGCAGTAAGGCTGCCCACAAGAGCACTTGCGCACATGGAATAGGAATTCCAGTGCACTTCCAATTTTATATTCCCTTCGGTCATTAAAATTTAGGTCGCTTACTTCACTCCATGCGGACCCGACTCAGTGCGTCCCGAATCTGTCATCTGTATAAATTCTGCATTCTTTTGAAATTCTTTGAAGTTCGTCGCGCCCAGATAACTCATCGAAGAGCGAAGTCCGCCCAAGAGATCGGTGATGACCATGCTCGCCTCTCCACGATATGGCACTCGCCCTGAAGCACCTTCAGGGCTTCTAAATAATCCGTCTGTTGCCTCGCCAGCCTTTTTATCTAAACGAGTTTTTTCTGATGATGCATCATACGAAGCCATGCCACGGTAGAATTTGTATGCAACACCGCGATCAAGCACATAATCTCCTGGGGATTCTTTCGTACCTGCCAACAAGTTGCCTATCATTGCGACGTCAGCCCCAGCTGCGAGCGCCTTGGAGAGATCGCCTGAATTCTTTATCCCGCCATCGGCAATGAACGGTATGCCGAGCTTCTTGGCTTCACGCGCGACATCCATGATGGCGGTGAGCTGCGGGACTCCGACACCGGTGACGATACGTGTCGTACAGGCGGCACCTGGTCCAATACCAACTTTTAGCGCATCGGCACCAGCCTTTACGAGATCACGCGCCGCTTCTGCGGTGGCAATATTTCCGGCGATGAGTTCGAGCTTGCTGCCAAAAGTCTTACGCAAGCGTTTGGTCATTTCTATCGTACGCGTATTGTGCCCGTGTGCGACGTCAATGACGATGACATCTGCGCCTGCCTTCAATAGCTCATCGGTGCGGGCGATTGTGTCGTCTTTGACCCCGACTGCGGCACCCACCAATAGTCTTCCCTTCTTATCTTTGGAGCTTGTGGGGTTTTCCATCCGTTCAATAATATCGCGGAGTGTAATAAGTCCGACTAATGTACCGTCTTTGTTCGTGAGTGGTAACTTTTCGATACGATTGGCGTGGAGCAGGTCCTTGGCTTTCTCAAGGTCGACATCGGGGCATGCGGTCACGATAGTTGTGCTCATAAGCGATGACACCTTTTTGCGATCATCGGTCTCAAACAAAAGATCACGGCGAGTCAGAATGCCGACCAACTGTTTTTTCGCCTTTATTTCTTTGACCACCAATACGCCGGAGATGCCCTCACGCTTCATATACATCTTCGCTTCACCTAAGGAAATGTCGGGTGCGACGGTAAACGGATCTTCGATGATGACATTCTCTGCCCGCTTCACTTTGCGCACCTCTTCAAGTTGCCGCTCTATAGAAAGAAAGCGATGGATGATGCCGATGCCGCCCATGCGTGCCATTGCGCGTGCCATGCCGCTTTCAGTGACCGTGTCCATGTTCGCGGAAATTAGCGGGATATCGAGCGTGATATTTTTCGTCAGTCGCGCTTTTGTTGTGACATCCTTGCGAGAAAAAACCGCGGATCTGCGCGGAAGAAGGAGTACGTCGTCAAAGGTCAGGCCAAGACGTATGTTCATATAGAGAGTATATCCTGTTTTTGAATATTAAAAAAGAATAAAAAAGGTGCTGCGTGTGCAGCACCTGAGTGGTCTAACTTGTTGACTCCTGTAGCCGACGAAGGGTTTTTCTTCGAAAGCGCAGAACTTGCGAAAGTTCCTTGTAAAGGATGCCGTATTGTTTTGCATAAGGCAGATAAAGCTTCTCGGTCTCCTCCACCATGCGCAATTGATTCTCGCGCGTGAGCGCGTCGCAGGTCACCAGATTATGCAGCCGATCTGCAAGTTTTATCATGATGACCCGCATGTCGGTCGCCGTCGCCTTGAGTATCTGCGCATGAAATGCCGCAATACGTGCATCTCGATCAGCGAAATAACCGAGTGGCATAGTCAGTGCTCCGACCAAGAATGAGGTGATCGAACCGAACTCGCTTTCAACGCGTGTAAGTGGCCACGAATTTCCGCAATCTTCGATGATGTCATGCAAGAGTGCCGCGACAATCGCCTGAATGTCGGTCTGATGGAGTATATCCATCAAAATAAGCGCTACTGCACGGCAATGCTCGAAATATCTTTCGCCCTGTTTACGGTGGGTACCACGGAAGGTTTCTTTGGCCACCTGATAAGCTTTTGCGACGAGCAGCGCATCGTTGTGATACGGAAGCGCAAACAGATGCACTCGCCGAAAAAATGATTCGCGGTCTTCCCTGCCTTCAAGAAATGCTAATTGCTTGAGCATGTCTTCTCCTTATTTCAAATATAAACGAACAAACATCGCGTATAAATGAGTTACCTTGATGTACTTACTGCCTCGAGCCTACCATAGAATAAATTTTTTACCATCGAAATAAAAAGCCCGTAATGTCAAGACATTACGGGCTTTTTGAGTCTATCGAGAATTGAGCAAAGTTACTTCGGCGCCGCCTTTGTCGTAGTAGAAAGCGTTGTGAGGTAGTTTAGGCCAACACTTTTGACGCTTGAGTTAGCCTTGAGTGTGAGTACCGCCTTACGGGTATTGCTGCCGTCACCCGAGTCGGTGACTTGCACGAGAAAGAGTGGCGCTTGCGTAAACCTCTGAAGCATCTTTCCGCCCGCAGCAGCAATGATTGCGAGTGAGTCTTTCTCTGAAGCTGACGAATAGAACTCAACGATTAGCTGGTTGTACACAAACTCTTTTCCGCTTGCTGGATCATTAATGATCTTCCCGATAGACGCGGGATCTATCCGTGGAAGATTTGTTGCGCTCGTGGTGACTGGGAGGGTCTCGGCTGGCGCCTTTGCTTCGTGGGCAATCAGAAATATTCCAGCGACAACTGCGAGAACTGCCACCAACTGGATGACTTGTTTCTTTGGCATCTTGTTCATGACCTTATATTAACCCAAAGTGATTATTTTGTCTTTTTCTTCTTTGTTATCAGCACTGCTTCATCTTTTGCGTCAATAACGACCGTGTCACCCTCATGAATTCTGCCTTCAATTATTTCCATTGAAAGTGGGTCAAGCACATGCTCGCCTATCACGCGCTTCAAGGGGCGCGCACCAAAAACCGGATCATATCCAAGGTCTGCAATAAATGTCTCAAGCGCGGGCGTGGTTTCGATGGTGATGCGTTTGTCTTTTAGTCGCTCAGTCACCGCCTTGAGCTGTAGACCAACAATATGCGCTATTTCGTCGCGCGTAAGCGGCTGAAAGATAATCGTCGCGTCGATGCGATTTAAGAATTCAGGAGGAAGTGTGCTCTTAAGCACAGTTTCGATTGCCGTGCGCTGCGCTTGCGAGTCACCGACATGCTCCGCTATCTCCGATGAACCAAGGTTCGAAGTCATGATGATGACGCAGTTACGAAAATTTACGGTCCTCCCTTTTGCATCCGTTAGGCGGCCGTCATCCATGACCTGCAACAGCACATTGAGGACATCGCGGTGCGCTTTCTCTATTTCATCAAGAAGTATAACGCTATAAGGATGCCTGCGTACTGCTTCGGTGAGCTGTCCGCCCTCGTCATGTCCGATGTAGCCTGGAGGTGCACCAATGAGACGCGCGACCGTATGCTTCTCCATGTACTCACTCATATCAAGTCGCACCATCATGTGCTCATCGGCGAACATGAATTCAGTGAGCGCTTTTGCGAGCTCGGTCTTCCCAACACCCGTTGGGCCAAGAAAAAGAAACGAGCCTATGGGCTTGCGCTCATCACGAATTCCTGCGCGCGAGCGTCGTACGGCATTGGCCACTGCCTTTACCGCCTCTTTCTGTCCGATGATTCGCTTGCCAAGCTCACTCTCCATATGGGCGAGCTTCTTTGATTCTTCTGCGAGCATCTTGTCTGCGGGAATACCGGTCCAGCGCGCGACAATATGAGCGATGTCTTCTTCATCAACTTCTTCTTTGAGCATGCGTCGGTTCGACTTGTCCGAACTCTTCGCCATTTTTTCAAGCGATGACTGCAGCTTCTTTTCAAGAAACGGAATCGCTCCATAGTTAATCTCCGCCACACGTGAAAGGTCTCCGCGACGCTCAGCCTGCACGGCCTCACTGCGCAGGGTATCTATCTCTGCTTGCTTGTCTTTGAGTTCGTCGATGAATTCTTTTTCCCGTTTCCAGCGCAATTCAAGATCTTGATTCTTCTCCTTAAGTTCCGCGAGCTCTTTCTCAAGTGCCTTGAGTCGCTCCTTTGAGCCTTCATCTTTTTCTTTTTTGAGGGCTTCACGTTCGATCTCGAGGCGACGTACTTCACGATGAAGACTGTCGATTGCCTCAGGCTTCGAATCGATAGCAATGCGTAGCGTTGCCGCTGCTTCATCTATAAGATCAATGGCCTTGTCCGGCAAAAACCGATCAGCAATATAACGCGTCGAAAGATTTACCGCAGCGACAACAGAAGCGTCGGTAATACGCACACCATGGTGAACCTCGTATTTTTCTTTTATACCGCGCAATATCGCTATGGCATCCTTGGGGGTTGGCTCTTCCACCATAATGGGCTGGAACCGTCTTTCAAATGCTGGGTCTTTTTCGATATGCTCACGATATTCTTTAATGGTTGTAGCTCCAATGGTGCGAAGTTTCCCACGAGCCAAAGCGGGCTTGAGGAGATTACCGGCGTCAACTGCACCCTCGGCACCACCGGCGCCAATAATGGTATGCAGCTCATCGATAAAAAGAATAACCTCACCGGCAGCATTCTCAACTTCTTTGATGAGTGCCTTTAGGCGGTCTTCAAATTCACCGCGATACTTAGCCCCGGCGAGCATTGCGCCAAGATCAAGCGCAAGTATCTTCTTGCCCTTAAGTGACTCTGGCACATCACCGTCAATTATTTTTTTCGCCAAGCCTTCGACAATGGCAGTCTTTCCCACACCGGGCTCACCAATAAGCACGGGATTATTCTTGGTGCGACGAGAAAGGATCTGCAGTAGCCTGCGTGTCTCCTCGTCGCGGCCGATGACCGGATCGATACTTCCGTCCCGTGCGAGTTTTGTGAAATCCTGAGTGTACTTTTCTAGGACTTGATATTTATTTTCGGGATCCTTATCTATCACGCGTTGTGTACCACGTAATGTCTTGAGTTCGCGAAGTGCTTCGTGTTTTGTTGTGCCGAGCAATTTTGCTATCGATGACTCGTCCAAGAGTGCGAGAAAAAGATGCTCAGAACTAACGTACTGATCATCCATTTTTTTAGATTCTGCTTCGCTTCGAACGAACGCCTGCTTCATGCTCTCGCTTAAGTATGGTGCAGAGGCGCCGCTCACGCGTGGGAGTTTTTGTAGCTCTGCTTCGACTGAAGCAGAGAGGCTCGCTGCATCAGTACCTAATTGCTTGATAAGCGAAGGCACAATACCGTTATCAGGTTGAAGTAAGGCAGTAAGAAGATGCACGGGTTCAATTGATTGCTGCTTATTTGCTTCTGCAAGCGAAACTGCGCTTTGTATCGCTTCAGCTGCTTTGGTTGTGTATTTGTTGAGATCCATGTTGCTATTATAACACAGTTATTGCAAATGTACAGCACTAGTGCCTAGATGCCACAGTACGTTATATATATTGGTTATAACTAGAGTTATGTTAGGATAGATTCATGAAGTCAGAAGGTAAAAAAAAGATATTCCTCGTTATTGGAGGTATTTTTATCTTTCTTATATATCAAGTAGTGAGTCTTTTTGGAGGCCAATATCCAATAGTCAATTTTCCGCCAAAAGGTCCGACCATCGTGGCCTTAGGCGATAGCCTCACCGAAGGAGTGGGTGCATCAACTCCGGGAAATAACTATATTGGGGTACTCGAGAGTAGACTTGGCATTACGATAGTGAATCGCGGAGTATCTGGAAACACAACTGCCGATGCACTTGCGCGCATCGATGCGGACATTACTCCACTTCACCCTAATATCGTTATCGTTCTCTTGGGAGGAAATGATTATTTAAAAAAAATTCCCCAGCAAGAGACATTCACCAACCTCTCGCTGATCATAAAAAAAGTGCAATCGGAAGGAGCGGTCGTGCTCCTGCTTGGAGTACGCGGTGGACTGCTACATGATAAATTCAGTGATGATTTCCAAGCGCTTGCAAAGGACACGGGGTGCCTCTATGTCTCAAATGTGCTTGATGGGATATTCGGCAATGCAAAGCTCATGTCTGATGAGATTCATCCAAATGATGCGGGTTACTTAAAGATTGCCGACAAAATAGCTCCCACGCTTGATGGTATCGTGCTTTCTATACCTACTTCTCTAGCTCACCTCGACACCGTACGCACTTCTCCCTCTTCTGAATAATAGAGCACTGTTGCGCTTTTTTCTTTTTCAATGGTTAAGAATATATTTTTCTTATTTCCCGACACAAACAGTAACTTTGGGCTTGCCGTCGCGGATGTGTCAATGATGATCTTCTGCGCGCCAGTCCGCGTGTATGTATTATAATAATCGACAATAGCGTCGGCCGTATCTAGTGTGACATATATCCACGTTTTACTGAATGCACCATCACGAAATATCTCACGCTCAGGCGCATAGCGTGCGTGCGCATAGATGGGGATCTCAACTTCGAGGGCCTGCTCATGTTCATACAGAAAACGTACGCCGCAAAGTATACCCGTGACCGCAATGAACAGCACAGACAGATTGAATACAGCCATCCCGCGTTCGGGGTCTTCGCGCAAAAAACTCCTTGATAAGAATATCTCTCGTATGGCGAGGATGCACAACAAGCATAGGAGTGCTGATACGGGTAGCCATGGGAGTTCGAGCCAGCTCATATCTCGCGATCGTAAAGGATATCTTGCTTCAAGAGTTTCTCGAGGTCAAGAAGTCTATATGCTTTTTGATAAAGTGAAGGTGTGGGCTCG
Organism: bacterium; assembly: GCA_043758815.1. GTDB lineage: Bacteria > Patescibacteriota > Minisyncoccia > Phycocordibacterales > UBA6899 > MHLP01. The sequence goes on along the minus strand of JAYVMS010000060.1, from coordinate 4,398 downwards.
TCCAGCTCGCGTGTGAACACGTCGTTCCGCTCAATACCATAGACATAATGGTCAACAACAAATTTCTTGAGCACAGAAACATCACCCTCGAGGTTGCGTGAGCCGATGATAACTATTGCTATCGTCCGGTCGCCGAATTCAGACACCGGCATATCAAAAAGCGTCATCGCACTACCGCTTCCGTCATCTTCCTCTTTTGCAACGCCGCCACGATAGGCGGAATCTCCATTCTGTACCCAAGGGTTCTTATTTTTCCATTCGAAGCGATGATTCCCGTCACTACCAACTATGGTGCGTGTGCTTGATAATGAGGCTGCGACAAGAAAATGTTTATGCAGCAGTGTATAACGCAAAAGCAAATCAAGGTCCCTTGCAGTCGTTGTAGAAATATCAAGCGACGAGCCTCCTCCAAAATGCGTCTCGGTCATTCCTATGGCCTCTGCTTTTTCGTTCATGTAAGCATTAAATTTTCGTTCACCATGTTCTCGGATGAATACCCTTGCTGCTGTGTTGCTCGTATCATAAAGCAGCGGATAGATAAGGGTTCCGACCGGCAGTTCATCAGCATCCCCAAGTGTCTTCTTGCGTAATACTGACCTGCCAAGCAAGAGCTCACCCATGCGTACGATCTTGTACTGATTGACTGTTTCGACCGCAGTGAGAGCGGTCGCAAGCGAAACAAGCGCGCCTGGTGAAAGTGGCTGTGAGGCGCCGCGTTCCCATAGCACATCTCCTGTAACGGCATCTGAGACAACGAAGGTGGGGGCGGTGATGGTCGGCAAGATATTGTCTCTTGCGCTCACTCCTCCATTCTCTGGTGTATGCAGGTAATAGCGCGAGGTTGTCGCATATGCATCTTTCGAGATACCGCCACTGACAATGACGCGAGTTCCGAGCGCTGCAAATGTGTACACCTCACCTGCGTCGGCGGTTGACAGTCGGATGCATCCCCCCGAATAACCGATGGGTACATTCGCGCCATTCTGATATGTTGGCCAGCCATGGATGAAAAAATTTCCATAAAACTGCATGCTATATGGCATCCATGTCCCGCCTATACTCGAGAGATGTTTAGGCTCTTTTGTCTGTATTGTATACTTCCCCGTTGGGGTTTCCCATGCGGTACCTTCTCTGCCGCGAGAAAGGATCGTGAATATCTTTTCCCGCACACCATCTTGATAAAGTGAGAGCTCCATTGAATTCAAATCGACACCAATAAGCTTTCCTGCTTCCGGAACACTCACGGTCGGCCGATGCATCTCCTCATTCATCGCCACTTTATACAAGAGTGCAGGTGATGAGTTGACGATAGCCCTGGAGGCGGGGAGGAGGGTGGTGCCTGCCATCACTATCGCCATCAATGACACCCAGAGACCTGCCAGCATATAGAGTTCTGGTTTTTGTTTCGTCCAATGGGTATGCATGTGCGTATGTTTTCTCCGGTTCATATCGGTTCAGCCAAGATGGTATGCGCAAGAGAGTTCGCTCTTAATCCGCCACGTACCATGCATCCAGAAGGAGAAAGCTGTTGCAGTTACTGCCCCGAGCATCTCAGCAATGGCATATGCGTAGAATTCCACTGAGAAGTGGGCAGCGCGATAGAAATTATTGCGCGCGAATCCAAAGAATTCAGTCACGCTATCAAATGGTATAAGTGCGAAGGTGTAATGTTCCACGATTGTATGCAGGTAGATAAGTACTGCCATCAATAGGTATGTCGTATTTGGAAAATGGATGCCACAGATATGCAAAATTGTTATAGTTGCGACAATTATCCACATCGTTATGTTCTCAACGAACCATGTGGTTCTATTTATTGGGTGGGGAGCGAGCAACCCACATAAAAACAAGCATGCGAAAAGAAGCGAGGCGAGCAAAGTGCGCGAAGAGCCATTATCCATTAGAGAAAGTATAGCATGCAGAATATCAATCTCTGTCAGTCAGACTAAAGCATTGGGGGCTGAGGGGAAGCATCTCGCGTTTTTTCTACCCTCTCTTCTTCCTCTTCTAGTCTAAATGCGATGCGTCGACGCAAGAACATGATCGTCTGCACTAAAGCGATTCCAATGATAACGCCAAAAACAATGAATTTTTCTGCACGCTGCACATGCACGATGAAACGCTCGATGGCATCGCCTAAGATATACCCCCCGACAGCGAAGAACACACTCCAAAGCGTTGCTCCCATAAAATTAAAACCCAGATACTTCAATCGCTTGATATTAGAGGTGCCAAAGGCTATGGGAAGTGCGATGCGAAATCCGTACATAAATCGTGAGCCAAACATCAGCCAATTCTGATGACGTTCGATGAGCCCATGAATACGCGTGACGCGTGCAAGGAGTTTTGGTCTTGAGGCAAGGAATTGTTTCCCCTTATATCTGCCGAGATAGAAATACCCCTGATCTCCTGCGATAGCCCCACATATAGCAACAAGTACGACAAAAAAAATATTGAGGTATCCCTGATACGCAACAAAACCTGCGAGCGCGACAATGGTCTCACCCTCAAGGACGGTAAAGAAAAAAACGAGTATATATCCATAATTTTGGATAAGTAAAATAAGTGCAGCCATATTATTATCGGTGATTATAGCATGTAAGCAAGCAACTTAGACGGGCTTGTCTTTGAGTATATCGCGTATCTCATTCAATACCTTGACCTCATCTGACTCTACCTTCTCGAGAGGGGGCTCGCTTTGCTCTTTTTTGTGAATCGCATTCATAACTTTAATGACCACAAACAGAGAAAAAGCAATGACAAGGAAGCCAAAAGATGCCTGCAGGAATTTGCCATACATGATCTTCTGACCGCTTATCTCAAGCACAAGGTCAGTAAATTTAATATTTCCGGAAAGGATACTGAGGGTCGGCATTATGACATCCCCAACCAGAGAGTTGATGATGCTATTGAATGCGGCACCGATGACCACACCGATAGCGAGGTCCATGACGTTGCCACGCATAGCAAATGATCTAAATTCGGCAATGATGGACATGGATTCATGGTAACACATCGCTCTGATAGAAAAAAACCGCCCCGAGAAGGCGGAAGATTTTTATTTCCAAAACATGAGCTTATCTAAAAGTCGCGAAATCATCGCGCGAAATATACCGAAGAGCTGCAGTAGCGCGTGCTGCAGATCAGCAAGCCATGAGGACAAGAGCACAAAGAACACTGAGGATATCTTGACCATATCCTTGATAAGGCCTTCTTGATACACGATACGCTCATAGGTTGCGCGTTTGTGTTCTCGCTCGACCCATTCGAGGATATCCGGCACAGCTTGAGCGATGATGTGATGATCACCGTTCTCGTAGATCTTCTTTTGCTTCTTATCGGGTGGAGTTCCGCAATCTTCAAACGCCCGTATCGCCGCATCAACTCCTGCGACCGGATCCTTTGCACCATGCAAGAAGAGTATCGGCACCGTAATCAAATGCATGTTATTGCGGGTTCGCTTTCCAGCAAGATGAAGCACTGTGGCAGTACGGAGATCAACAGCTTTCTTATGCTCGAGGACATCATCAGGATATCTCTCACTCAACTTGGAAATGAGCACATCGGGATAACACCGCGATACGAGATCAAGCGAATAATCGAGCAAATTCGAGAGACCACTTTTGCCCTCAAATACATCGATCACGCGTGCAAGACGTGGATGCTCCAGAAGCCACATGCGCGCATTTTGATCGACCTCGAATGCACCGCCAATTATAACAACTCCGGCGATGTATTTTTGCACCGATGGAAAGCGCTGCAAGAACGTGAGGAGCGCGATGGCGCCTGCGCTGTACCCCATGAGGTAAAGCGGAAGCGAGCGATCAGACTTAAGTGACAGTGCTTTATATGTTGCAGCATGCACAGCGCGCACCAGTGGGATCATCGAGGGGATTTTTCCGCGCATCTCTTCTTCGTCTGGAGCTACAGACTGACCGTGATTCGGTAAATCGATCGCCGAAAAAAAGTGCCATGCAGCGCGAAGCGAATTACCAAGATGCTTCATATCAGCCTGACGCGAGTGCCCACTGTATCCATGAAATGCGAGAATGCGAGTCTTGGTTGCGCGCATTGGCAACTTGAAATTACTTATTGCGAGCTCATCGAGCACGCCCTCGAAACGATGCTTGAGAAAGTGCTGTATGACTGCACTATCAAGCGTGTCCGGTATCTTAGGCTTCATGATACCTCCTGTAAAAATAACTCTCTTTCCTTACCTTATTCCCCTCTCTCTGTTAGGTCAATAATAATTTCATGTATCCCTCCTTCTTTACCCATACGATGCGACTGAGCTACAATGATGTGCATCATGCAAAAGCCCGATATAAAGCCAAAGAAACTGCTTTTGTTAATACTTGCTTCGATACTTCTATCTATCCTTATTTACCCGCTATCGCC
>JAYVMS010000059.1:0-12370 GCA_043758815.1 bacterium | reverse complement strand
TTGGTTGGCGACAAATTGAAGAAACCGATAATTGAGGGCGTCCTTCGCCGCCTTGAGGCAGAGCTCGGCAAAGAACTCACCTACGGCATCATGGAAACTCCCGACTTTGAATATCGCTTTGGTATCTATGACAAATTCATCCGTGACATCATCGACTACCCGCATTTGGTCGTGCTCAATAAGTTGAATCTTTTTTAAATCAAGCGGTTTGACGAAATTGGTTGCGGGCGATACTATTAGAAATATGAAAAAGAAAGTAGTCAAAAAAATTGTTCCTGAAAAAGTATGGAAATCAAGTAAAAAGGATCAATACACCGTGGTCTTGGAAGATTTGCGTTCAAATTTTAGGGCATTTGGCGAGAATCTTAGTTTTGTTCGTCAAAAAGTTGATTATATTGAGAAAACGGTTGATGCTCATACGGAGATGATTGGACGCATCATGATTGATGTTGAAGAAATAAAATCCGGCATGCGCGAGAAGGTGGATCGCAGGGATTTTGTAAAACTGGAAAAACGACTGGTCATTCTTGAAGCAACTGTTTTTGGCGGTCGAAAAAGATAATCAATATCGATTACCCGCATTTGGTCGTGCTCAATAAGTTGAATTTACCCTAGATTCACTCACGTGGAATCATGGGTTATGCTCTTCTTTTACCCATTTTTCCCCTTGTTATGCACGCGTTTTCCACATGAGGCCCTACTTGGTATAATGTGAGGCAGGGAATAACCCTATTATCTAATACTAAATTTCATATTTATGTTCGACATGTTACGAAGCGAGTTTGTGCAGTCAGTTCAAACTCTTACCGCAGGGGTTGCAGATTTAGTACCAAGGATGCTTGCCGCATTATTGTTCGTTATCGTCGGCTGGATATTTGGCGCAGCAGTAGGGCGCGTTGTAGAGCAGCTTGTCGACACGATGAAAGCTGATGAGTGGCTTGCTAAAGCAGGAGTCGATAAGTTTCTTCTTCGTGCTGGATACAAGTTAAACGCAGGCGCCTTCGTCGGTTGGCTTGCCAAAATTTTCTTCATTTTGGTTTTTCTCATTCCCGCATTCAATATTCTCGGACTCTCACAGGTGAATACGTTCTTGAGTGAAGTACTCGTATATATTCCACAGGTCATCGTTGCCGCCATCATTCTTTTTGTTGCCTCTATAGCTTCCGACCTGTTAAGCGGCATGGTTTCAGGCGCAACTAAGGCAATGGGCTCGAATATGGCCAATATCTTGGGTAGTGTAACGCGCTGGGCGATTTGGATCTTCGCATTTATGATCGCGCTCACGCAGCTCGGTATCGCTGCGCAGTACATGAGCATACTCTTCACGGGTATCATCGCCATGCTTGCACTAGCCGGTGGATTAGCGTTTGGCTTAGGAGGCAAAGACGCCGCCACAGAACTAATCAAGGGTATTCGCTCGGAGATTAAGAACGGCCGCGAATAAATTGGCGGCAAAATCATATCTCACAAACAAAAAACCGCTAATGCGGTTTTTTGCTTAACAGAGGTCTCACCTCTGTTGGATCGTTATTCCGTTGTTTTGCCGTCGAAGTGTTCTTCGTGCTCGTCTTTTTTTGTCTTCTCCACGAGCGCATCTCTATGCTCGGGCGGTCCATACAGGGAATAGAGCTTAATGGGTTCTTCTGATTTATTGATGACATTATGCTTCACGCCTGCGGGAATAACGACGGCATAGCCATCTTGTAGTTCCTGCTCAATTCCATTAAGCACCACATTAGCAACACCCTCATCAATGCGGATAAATTGGTCGAGTTCATGCACTTCCTCACCTATTTCCTCGTCGGGGAGTAGGTTCATAAGCACCAGCTGAATGTTTTCTGCGGTGTAAAGTACGCGGCGATAGTCAGTATTTTTGATAGTTTCGAGCTCGAGATTAACGACAAATCCATTTTTCATGGCTGTATTAGTTAAGACTGGGTAATGGTTAAATAGGTCTCGGTAAGCCACATTCCGCTTATCGAAGATATCATTTTAACACATGCACATGAATTTTTCTGGTATTACCCAAGCAGGACATAGCGGATTTATGATGAAGAGACATACTTTATAATGATTATATTGTAAAATGTCAAGCAAATGCTTGTTATTTTTTGGGGGGCGTTGTCCACACTTATTCCCCATAAATCGATGTGCTTGACAGTATTCTCGCCATACATATACTAGGGAATATCAGTTATGAGAAACCTAATGAAATTCCAGCTATAAGCGCGATACACGCCGAAGTTTGGCTTGTGTCCGTCTTATGAAAATAAGCGGATTTTTTTTAGGGAAACGGATGTACGGAAGAAGCAACTTGAAATAAGAATGCTGTCGCGGATAACGGAGGGAAGTACCCTCGCGTAGATAAACTGCCGTAGATAGATGTATCGAAAGATACAACGTTCATTTCTTTTTTTCAGGAGAAGAAATGAACAAATTCAAAAGGTGTGATCATCGAGCAACACACGCGGACTCTGCTTTAAGAACATAATTATGGTCTTTTCGTCGAGCAGAGCATCTGCGTTATCACACAAAACACTCGCGTCTAATATTTTGTTTACAAAGTATTCTGACGAGATTAAAAATGTTGCGGTTACGTTCGACATCTTTGCGGGTGTCGGACAAAATGGTTTTTTGGGTTCCCAATAGAACCCAAGAGCATATGGTGGATGCCTTGGCTGTAAGAGGCGATGAAGGACGTGGCGTAGCTGCGATAAGCGACGGGGAGGCGTGTAGCAACCTTTGATCCGTCGATCTCCGAATGAGGAAACTCACATAGTTTGAAGACTGTGTACTCTACGCTGTAGAGAGCGAACCTGGGGAAGTGAAACATCTCAGTACCCAGAGGAAAAGAAAACAATTGTATATTCCCGAAGTAGCGGCGAGCGAAAGGGGAAGAGCCCAAACCTGAATGCGCCACAGGCGATCTGTAATCCTTTGCTGGAAAGCGGGTTTCCTGTGGCATGTTTAGGGGTTGTAGGGTAGGAACGGACGTAAGTCGAAAAGTTACAAAATATGAATATAGAAGAATTTGCTGGAAAGCAAAGCCCCAGAGGGTGATAGCCCCGTAGTCGAAATAATCATATCTTTTTGGTTCCTATTCCTGAGTACTTCAAGACACGAATAGCTTGGAGGAATCCGCCGGAACTAACCGGTAAGGCTAAATACTACTTACAGACCGATAGTGAACGAGTACCGTGAGGGAAAGGTGAAAAATAGTCCGGTGAGGACGTTGAAATAGATCTGAAACCATATGTTTACAAGGAGTCAGCGAGGTCAGCAATGACCTCCATGGCGTGCCTATTGAAGAATGAGCCAACGAGTTAATGCATGCGGCCGCCTAAACCCATCCGGGGTGGAGGCATAGGGAAACCGAGTATGAATAGTGCGACATAATGTCGTATGCATTAGACCCGAAACCTGGTGAGCTTCCCATGAGCAGGGTGAAGTTTGTAGAAATACAGATGAAGGCCCGAACTGGTTAGTCGTGCGACTCTATCGGATGACTTGTGGGAAGGAGTGAAAAGCTAATCGAACTGGGAAATAGCTGGTTCTCTCCGAAATATGTTTTGGCATAGCGTCTAGAGTACCCCGCGGGGGTAGAGCACTGGATGGGCTGAATAGGGAGAAATCTCGTCAATCCAACCAAACTCCGAATACCGCGGATTAACGTTCTAGGCAGTAAGACTACGGGGGCAAAGCTCCGTCGGTCAAAAGGGAAACAGCCCTTGATCTCCAGTTAAGGTCCCTAAATCAATGCTAAGTGCAGTTTGAAGGTGGTGGGGTTTCTTCGACAGTGAGGAGGTTGGCTTAGAAGCAGCCATCCTTTAAAGAAAGCGTAACAGCTCACTCACTAAGAGACCCTGCGCCGAAGATAATCGGGGCTAAGCATTGTACCGAAGCTGAGGACTTGTCGCATTTTAGGATGCGGGGAGTGGTAGGAGAGCGTTCCAAGCCGCGCTGAAGCCAAAGACGTGAGTCATGGTGGAGCGCTTGGAAGTGCGTATGTTGGCACAAGTAACCGCAATGAAGGTGAGAAACCTTCACGCCGAAAGACTAAGGTTTCCTTTGCGATGATAATCAGCGAAGGGTTAGTCGGTCCTAAGGGGATGGTGACAACCGAACCCGATGGGCACATGGTTAATATTCCATGACTTCGCATATATGCGATGGGGTGACGAGGTGTAGTATGTATGGCCAATTATTGGATTTTGGTCGGGTACCTTAGTGTGTGATCCAGGAAAATCCGGGTCACTGATTTCAATATCAAATGTAAGGGTATTCGCAATTTTGGGGTTCGCCCTAGGAAAGCATACAAAGCACGCCTCCGAGAAAAGCCTCTAAGCTTCAATATGTGCGGAACCGTACCGAAAACCGACACAGGTGGTCACGTCGAGCAGACGAAGGCGAACGAGTGAATGTTTCCCAAGGAACTAGGCAAAAAAGCAACCGTAACTTCGGGATAAGGTTCGCCGTGCATAGCAATATGTACGGCCGCAGCGAAAGTTTATCTGGCAACTGTTTACCAAAAACACAGCTCCCTGCGAACACGCAAGTGGATGTATAGGGGGTGACGCCTGACCAATGCCAGAAGGTCAAATAATGGTGGTGCGATTATATCAAGCTGACTGTTATAAGCCCTGGTGAATGTCGGCCGTAACTATAACGGTCCTAAGGTTCTCAATTTTATAGCAATATAAAATTGAGAACGGACTGGGACTGTTATGGATGTAGAGTAAACAGAACAAAAATATGTCATTCAGAAAATGCTACCTCCAACACAGTAATGGGTTGGTAGTCCAAACGTGGTGAAATAGAGACCAACGCCACGCATCCTAAGTCAAATACTTTCTAGTAATTGAACGGATGAAGATAGAGTCCTTCTTGAGGAATAGAAGAGCGAAATTCCTTGTCGGGTAAGTTCCGACGCGCACGAATGGCGTAATGACTGGATAACTGTCTCGGGAAACAGCTCGGTGAAAATACAATGGGGGTGAAGATGCCCTCTACCTGCAGCTAGACGAAAAGACCCCAGGAGCTTTACTGTAGCTTGATATTGCGTATACGTGTTCATTGCGTAGCATAGATGGGAGAGGTTGAAGCGGATCTTTTGGGAACCGTGGACTCGTCAGTGAAATACCATTCTCTGTATATGTATATGCTAACCTGTGCGGCAAAAACGCACGGAGACAGTATCTGGCGGGCAGTTTAAGTGGGGCGCTTTCCTCCCAAAAAGTAACGGAGGAGTTTATTAAGGTCAACTAGGCGCGAATGGACACCGTGCCGATAGTGCAATGGCATAAGTTGGCTTAACTGCAAGACGTAAGTGTCGCGCAGACGCGAAAGCGGAACATAGTGATCCGACGGCACGCATTAGATGCGGCCGGAGCTCATCTGATAAAAGTTACCCTGGGGATAACAGGCTAGTTCTACCCAAGAGTTCATATCGACGGTAGAGTTCGGCACCTTAACAAATCGGGGTGCCATACCAGTGATGGTATTAGCGATTTATATTATTCTTGATATGCGAGCGTTATGCTCCGTACAAGGTGAATATAAATAAAAAAAAGTGGCTTATAACGGTGAACTCCTTAATAATTGAACAAATTAAGGACAATACCGTGGGAAGTTTCTTTATAAGAACGTGATCATATTCCTCTTAAGTAAGATTTTAGGAATAACGGTGATGTACAAGTGTACGTCAATTATAGAGATAACCCTGTAGAGACTTATCACATTTAGTGATGGAGTCGTGATCATAGCAGAAGATCATGACTAATACGCCAACTCTTTTCTTGATCGAAAAGAAGAAGATATAGTCCGATCCTTCTAGTAATAGAAGACAAATACGACATTGCGATGTCGGCTCATCTTATCCTGGGGCTGGAGAAGGTCCCAAGGGTTTGGCTGTTCGCCAATTAAAAAGATACGTGAGCTGGGTTCAGACCGTCGTGAGACAGGTCGGTCTCCTATCTGCTGCAGGCGTTGATTCTTGAAGAGATTTGCTCCTAGTAGGCCCGAATGGGCTTCTGCTACTTCACGAAGTAATTCGTGATGAAAATTTGGCTATAACGGTGAAGTCTTCATATGGTTTCCGGTTCGAGAGAACGCGTGTTTGTCGGTCCGACGCACGCCAACTCGCTTGAGGACCAGAAATGCTGTAAGATAATACCGTGGGAAGTCGATCAACAACAGTAGACGCATATATCGCCGGATTTCTTGATGGCGATGGTTCGCTCATGCTTCAGCTCAAAAAGCGAAGCGACGGAGCTTTAAAATTCCGTTTTATGGCGACCATCTGTTTTTATCAGGATACCCGACATGACAAAGGATTATTGTGGATACGCAAACAATTAGGTATCGGGTATATTGCCAAAAGAAATGATGGCATGAGCGAGGTTCGTGTAAACGGATTCGCCCAAGTGCACGACATTCTTACAAAATTGCTTCCGTACCTCCAATTCAAAAAACGACAGGCGATGATGCTGTTAAAAGCAACAAAAATTCTGTCGGAAAACCCTTTCCGCATGCTTACTACAAAACAAAAAAGAGATGTCATTGATTGCATACTCGCGATACAGAAAGAAAACTATGTCGCGAAACGCAAGAAAACACGCTCTGAAATGTTTGAAATTGTTGGTTTGACCCCGTAACGACTCATTTCTGCTTTTGCAGGAAGGACTTATGTGATGCCGGAAGGTGCTCGACAAAATCGAGGACAGGCACATGTATGTAACACGCCAACACCCCATCTCGTAAGAGGGGGTGAAGATATAGTCTGTGCTCCTAGAAATAGGGGGTTGGATTTCACAAGTTTTTGTGAAAGTCCTATAACATGACGAGAGGACCGGAGTGAACTGACCTCTGGTCTACCAGCTGTCTTGCCAAAGGCACCCGCTGGGTAGCTATGTCGGGAATGGATAACCGCTGAAAGCATCTAAGCGGGAAACCAACTCTAAGATAAGGAATCGTTAAGACTCCAGAGAGATGATCTGGTGATAGGCATTAGGTGTACGCACAGTAATGTGTTCAGCCGAGATGTACTAATTTGTCGACACTATTGGGAACCCAGAAAATCAATTTTCTTGGCGCACTTCAAATTTTTCTGCATCGAAAAGTTTGGCAGCAGGGCTTATGCCCAGCAGCTCAAACATTTCCGATTTGAAAAATATGAATTGCATCCAAGTAAATGGGATTTTCGCTATCTAATGCCTTCGGGAGGTGTTAGGGGGTTCGAAGAAAAATCAATTGCAACATAGTTTTGTTGATACAAAGCTGTTGCTCGATGATCATACCTTTTGAAACTTTTACGTTAGTTTTAGCGCACTACAAATTTTTCTTCGTTGAAAAGTTTGGGAGTAGGGCATTAGGCCCAACTCACCGAACATTTCCAACTTAAAAAATTCGTATTGCATCTAAAATAAACATAAAAAAATTATAGATCCTGAAATTTGTGAACTTCATTGAAGATAATCTCTTCAGCGTCGGCATCGTCTAGAGGCCCAGGACCTTGGCTACATGCCAAGAAACGTGGTGTTCGAATCCCACTGTCGACGCCAGGCAAACTTTGTTTTGCCTCTTCAATGAAGTTCACAAAAATAATATGGATAGTAATTGTGGTGGCTTAGCGCTGTGGAACCACCCGGTCCCATTCCGAACCCGGAAGTGAAATGCAGTTGCGCCGATGATACTTGACACAAATTGGGGAAAGTAGGTAGCTGCCACGATTACTGCACAGATTATTTAGTGCACTGTTCATTTGTCTGCTTGTGTAAGCGGTTAGTTAGTGAGTGCGCTGTTTGCACTTGCGAGTGGAGATGCCCGTTGCAACTCCCGATTAACTGCTTTCACAAACAGGCACTCAAAAGCTTACTTCGGTAGGCTTTTTTCTTTGCATCGACAAGTATTTGTGTTTATGTGCGCTCTGCGGCAGTTGGCGCCGAAGCGCACTATGCATTAGCAAATGATACAAAAACACACAGCATGCTGCGTGTTGTGTTTTATTGATCAGGATGCTCGACACAGGATCTGCGAGGCTCGTTCGCAAGATGGTTGCGCATCGCATCGTCGTGATATGTATCCCAGATAACATCGATTATCAGGCGCATGATGCGTTGGAATTCTGGATCACAATGATGGAGACGTTTCACCACATAATATTTCTTGTACGGGTCCCACTCATTTTCGCGCAGAATGAAGAGGTAGTGCGTCAACTCATGTCCAATACCAAAAAGAAGCATTTGATGATCGAGGAGATCAAGCGTACGCGGAGCAAGCGAGATCTGTAGGCGATTATTGGGGAATTCTTTAGTCGGATATTGCGTACCCATCATCGCGATTTTTGGTACTTCCCAATCAAGTACGATGGGCGGGTAGGGGATATTCGAATCGGCGCCAGTCTCCTTTTTAAGGATGAGCCATATCCGGTGTACCATTTCGAGGTCGATGGGCGGTTGAGTAAGTTCGATACCCTTGAGCTCCGCTGTCTCATTGGCGCGTACTTGGCTTGTCACAAGCAGTAGGCATAGTACCACTGCCTTGCAAATGTTCACGAACATAGGTTTCTCCTCAAAAGTTCAGCTTATCTCTAAATACTCTCTGGGCAGGCTATTGTCAATGCCGAAATGGGCTGGAGCAGAATGGTGAATCGTATTGTTTTTTGGTATCATTCTAGGATATGTGGGCATTACGCAGAAGAATCATAATCGTCGGTCTTTTGATTGCGGCGCTCCTCTTATTGGTCGTATTTCCGTACTGGCTTTCCCACCGTGAGGTTCCCACATGCTTCGACGGCAAGCAGAATCAAGGCGAGCAGGGTGTTGATTGTGGCAGTCCATGTGCTTTGTTGTGTAAGGGCAAAGCTAAGGACCTCAATATTTTGTGGACGAAGGTATTTGCCATCCGCACTGGTACGTACGACGTCGTTGCTTATGTTGAAAATCCCAACTTCGACGTCGGCACACAAAAGTTTACATATACCGCAACGCTTTATGACGCAAGTGGAAATGTGATCGCAACTCAAGATGGAGTAGACTTCGCACGCCCGAGCGAGCGTTTCATTATTTTTGCCGGCAACATGCTTACGGGAGAGAATGTTGCAAAGACCGGTAGTGTCGAGATTCATCCTGATTTTTCTTGGGTTACGACTCCAAAGTCGCCTCCGCTTTTCACTATTTCAGAAAAACAGCTCACCAGTGCCGATCACACTCCACACTTGACGGCTCTTATTCACAACATGACACCTGATATCTATCGCAATATCGATGTTTCGGCTGTTATATATGACAGTAAGAATAATCCTATCGGTGTGTCATCAACGAAGGTAGATAAGCTTATACCAAAAGGAGATGAAAAGCTTATTTTTACGTGGCCTGGAGGATTTAGCTATGTTGCAGAGACGGAACAGTGCGACACTCCTGTTGACGTTGTGCTCGCAGTGGACCGTTCGGGGAGTATGCATGACGAAGATAAGATAGGACAAGCAAAGCTCGCAGCGGAAGTTTTCTTTAAAAAGCTGAATTCACAGGATCAGGGTGCATTCGTATCATTTGCAAATGAAGCTACAAATCCTATTGATCAGCCGCTTACAGGAAATGTAGAGCGCTTAACCCGAGCGATTGATCGTACAATAATCCATACAGACGGGCTTCAATTTACCAACATAGCCGATGCTATCCGACGTTCGATAGATGAGTTTTCGACAATGCGACATAACACAGATGCACGCCCAATAATAGTTCTTTTGACTGACGGCATTCCAAATCGCCCGCTTGACTCCGCCGGCAAAGGAAGTGAAGAATACGCATCCCAATATGCGATACAGATTGCAAATGAGGCAAAAAAGGATAATATAGCACTCTACACCATAGGACTCGGCTCGGATGTAAATACGAAACTGATGACCTCGCTCGCAACCAGTCCGGAGTATTATTATCCCGCAGCAACCGGCGGCGAACTCGCCACTATATACCAGCAGATAGCCACCGCAATATGCAAGAAAAATCCTTCCGTTATCGAAATAATTCCAAGAGTCAATGATGTGGTTCCGTCACTTCAGACACCTTGATTGGATACTGGTCGCCGCAACGATACCAGTTCTTTCTGCCGGACTGGTCTCGATGTATGCATTTGTGGGTGTCAATAAATATTTTGAGAAACAATTATTTTGGATACCGCTGGCGTTCATTGTTTTCTTTGCACTCTCGCTTGTTGATATACGTGCGTTACGTAAGACCAATGCTATTCTTGGACTCTTTCTCTTTTTCTGCCTTTCCTTGATGCTTCTTTTTATGGTCGGAAGCGTGTTCAAGGGCGCTCGCGGGTGGTTCAACCTAGGATTCTTCGCGATACAACCCTCTGACCCCATGAAGCTTGTACTGATTCTTATATTGGCAAAATATTTCTCGCGCAGACACATCGAGATTGCATATTTCAAGCACATCATTGTTTCGGGACTTTATGTACTTATTCCATTTATTCTCGTGCTTGTCCAGCCTGACTTTGGCTCTGCGATTATTTTATTTGCTATTTGGTTCGGCATGACGATTGTTACCGGCATTTCTAAAAAGCACCTGCTGCTCGTGTTCGGCATCGGCGCAATCGCGTTCGTTGTGCTCTGGTCGGTAGTGCTTCATCCTTATCAAAAGACCCGCATAAAGACTTTTTTGCATCCGCTCACAGATATTCGCGGGGCGGGATACAATGCCTATCAATCAACGGTAGCCGTGGGTTCAGGCGAACTCTTGGGAAAAGGCATTGGATATGGCACTCAGTCACGACTGAAATTCCTTCCTGAATATCAGACCGACTTTATCTTCGCCTCATTTGCTGAAGAATGGGGGTTCTTCGGTGTACTATTACTGCTCCTGTGTTATGGGGTAATCATTTGGAGGATACTCGCGGCTGCCATGGTCGGTTCGACTAATTTCGAGATTCTCTATGCGCTAGGACTTGCGATATTTTTTATGACTCAGCTTTGTATTCATATCGGGATGAATATGGGACTTTTGCCCGTTACGGGACAGACACTGCCGTTTATGAGCTATGGCGGCTCACATTTGATGACTGAGTTTGCGGGTCTCGGGATACTTATGGGTATGCGCAGGTATTCTCGTGTTTCCCACCCGGAGCGCATGAAGAACGAATTCCTGGGAATTTAGCTCCATTTCCGCGCACCACTTCTTTGGCTGCAGTCACAAACCCCGTCATCGTAGCAGACTATGCCTCTGGGGTAGTGCGACTTAGTCGCCTCGTGTTGCATCGAAACTGAAGCAAAATTGAAAATTGTGGCATTTTGCATCGAGACGAATCTTTACGTCTGAATAAGTCAGAAAAATATATGACCCATTAATGGAGTATAATATTTATACATGAGAGTATATACAACGTCTCTTTGGCTCCCTGCTCTATCGGGAATTTTGCTTTCACTCACACTTCCTTATATCGGTCTATGGCCATTGGTGTGGATCGCACTTGTCCCCCTTTTTGCCTTTGCGTCCAATAGCGCAGAGACACCGTCGCGCATCGCATGGGGCACGCTCTTTTTTTGGACGATATATGCAATGGCGGTGATATATCCGCTCACGCGCATTGCGGGATGGTGGTGGGGCGGAACTTCTGATTATCTGGGGGAGACCGGCGGACATATTATATATGCGCTCACTGTTGGCACAATCGGAATACTTACGGGACTGTTCTTCGTGCCGCTTATGTTCCTTGTGCGTTATGTGAGAAATAAAACTTATGGAGTGTTGCTCATCGCTCTGCTGTGGCTTGTGGTCGAGTATTTCCGCTCGACTATCGTCCTCTTTGGTTTTAGTTACGGCGTGTTAGGATATACACTTATCGACACACAGTATCTGAAGCACATTGCCTCGCTAGAGATACCGCATGTGATAGGGGGGGTGTATCTCCTCTCGTTTCTCATTGTGCTTGCAAATTTTGCCATACTTGAAGTGGGTGAGCTTGTCGCTTTCCAATCGGGTCCGCTCTATCTACGAGTGCAAAATGCGTTCTCTATCATGTGGCGCGAATCGAAGCGCTACAGCGGTTCCTATCTCTTTGTCGGCGTTTTTCTTTGTGTACTTTTGTTTGGACTTTCTCGTGCATTCATTCACAGTACAGGCAAGAGCATAAGAGTTGCGGTCATTGCATCTCTCATACCTACAGATGAGAGTATCAGCGAAAAAGCTTATCGTGACTATCGTATAAAAATGCTGCTCGCATTGGCGCATGAGCCAGACCTTATTGTACTCCCCGAGAATACTTTCCCATATTTTGAATTGAACGAGGCAGATGGAACTCTTGTGCATGATAGTCTAATCCAGTTTCCAGACCGAGCCGAGCATTACGCTGATCTAATCACTCTACT
>JAYVMS010000058.1:0-4159 GCA_043758815.1 bacterium | reverse complement strand
CAAAAAGCCACCGAGTGGTGGCTTTTTGTTTTGTGGTAGAAGAGGTTATTATGCCTTCTTCTTCTTTGCTGCCTTCTTGGCTACCTTCTTAGCCTTTTTCTTTGCTGCCATAATGTTGGAAGTTTAGAGGCTTATAAAATTATGCTTCGACCTCAAAGCATAAATGATTGAGCGAGTGTTCTTGAAAAAATATTTTTTGCATTTAATGCAATGAACACTCCTGTCATCATTATCCTCCTACTCTCAATCACACTCAATACGTTTTCAAAGAAAGATGTGGATAACTTTTAAAAAAATATTTTTTGTATCAGTGATCGATAAAGATTTTTTTATAAAAATTAAATTATTGAAATTATTTTTATCGCAAATTGTCATTTATAAATTTTAAATATCACCAACGTATACAACCTCAGGTTCTAAAATAATTCCTGTTTCATTCTGTGCCCGTGCGATGATGTGCTTTGCGAATGAAACAACTTCTGCCGCAGTTCCGCCGCCAAAATTTATCATCACCAGCGCTTGTGCCTCCCATGTACCAACATTCCCCTCACGTACCCCTTTCATCTTTAGAATATTATCAATGATCCAAGCCGCAGAAAGCTTGATATTTCCTCCTTCCTGAGGAAACAGAGGAGCGTCTGGGAAGCGAGCACTGAATGTTGCGCCCGCTTCGCTACTCACAACTGGGTTTTTAAAAAACGAACCAGCAGTACCTATTGTTGTGCCTGCATAAAGAGGAAATTTACGGGCGCGGATGGTGAGTACTGCATTTCGTACATCAGCGATAGTATCTAATGCGTGCTCATTTTGCGCATATGCGATTAGATCTTTGTATTCTATATTAAGCTTGCCTTTCTGTGGGAGTCGATACGCAACACGAACTACGATATGACTCTTTCCCTCTTCTTGCTTAAAAATACTATCGCGATAGGCAAGCTTGCACTCCGCCTTCGATAAACGCTTGAATACACACTCATTTTTATCATAGACATTGACCCACTCAATAAAGCTTCCGACCTCAGCACCATATGCACCGATGTTTTGCACAGGAGTAGCGCCGACATTGCCTGGGATACCCGAAAGATTCTCTATCCCCCACAATCCCGCTTCGACACAAACACCAACGAGCTTGTCCCAGTTCATGCCCGCATCTGCTATCACAAGCGCCCCATGGTCGTCTTTGCGTATCTCAACTCTTTCGCCTGTCATGTATATGACCAAGCCGTCGAAACCCCTATCTGAGATAAGCAGATTAGACCCTCCACCAAGGATAGAAATGGGTAGGTTGAGCGTATGAGCAAACTCCACTGCTTCTACAATATCTGCGTCACTCTCTACCTCAGCAAAATACCGCGCACACCCGCCAATATGGAATGTAGTGTAAGGTGCAAGCAGCACCTGTTCGCGAATAATCATGTCTTAATTGTAGCAGAGGAAAAACAAAACCCCTTCCTTGTGAGTTGGGGTTTGTTAGCTATCGAATTTCAGTACTAATCTACTTCACAACTGGGCGGCCAGCCTGTATCTGTTTGATCAACTGATCACCCTGATCCTTCAAACTTGAGTCCATCTCGACGGCTTTCTGGATAGCAGCGAGCGCCTGATCCTTCTGCCTAAGCGAAGCGAGTCCTCCAGCGAGTGCGAAGTAGTCACGTCCAACTGCTTGACCCTTGGCTATCTTTTCGTTGACGAGTTGTACGACCTTGTCATATGCACCTGCGTTGCCGTAGGCATTTACAATGCGGCTATCGAAAGCTGAATCTCCCATCTTAGCGAGGATCTCCGACGCAGCATCAACATGCTTGTTGTAGATAAGAGCGGATGCATAGGCAATTCCTGCATCATTGTTAACTGGGAGTAGGTCATATGCCGTCTTTGCTTCGGTCTCAGCATCAGCATACCTACCCATCGATAGATACATCATAACGAGATCGAGTCGGGTGGACTGGCGAGATGGCGAATTAGCAATCGCTTTCTGGTAGTGCTCAAGTGCTTTATCGTATTGCTGGAATCGCGCATAGAATGTCGCTGCAAACGACTGTGTGCGTACATTCATCGGGTCATTCTTGAGTTCTTCATCGAACTGCGCAGATGTCAGGTCGTAGAATTGCTTGCGAACTCCTTCGGGAATACGTGGGTCAAGAGTTTGCACAGCAAATTGTGCGAGCTGCTCACGTGCCTCCCCCGTTCCAAAGAGATCAGGGCTAAGTACATCTTGGATAGCAATCTTCTTGCCACCATGTCCATCATCTACGAGCACTCCGTCTGGGCGAATAGCGTTGATAAGCGCAATGTTGGCATTCATATTACGGATATTCACAAAATAGATCATTCCTGTCGTGAGGACCAAAATGACGAGACCTGCGATAGCAAGATCGCCCGCCTCAAGATCGCCGTCCTTGTTCTTTTTGCGAAGCGCCGCCTTATCCTTTGCACTATCTTGCGCAGGCACTTCTGCCGAAAGCGTGTGCATATACCCGAGTAGTCCAAAGAAGATGATATAGCTCGTGAGGTTATCGAACACGAAAACATTATGGACGAAGTAACCCGCAAGCATTCCGGTAAAAATACTTCTTTCGAGTACTGAGAAATGGTGTCGCCTTGTGAACCACAGGTAATAGAGAAGCGCTGCGAACATCGAAAGATACGTCAGAAGTCCAAGTGCTCCACCCGCAACAAGCCAGTCGAAGAACACATCGTGTGAGCGGTCAAACCATGGCTCCTGAGTATACATCTTTGGGTTGTAGTACTTGGCAAAAACATAGAGAAAATTCTCCTGCCCCCAACCGAGTATTGGATGCTCCTTAAATCCCTTCCATGACATCTCCCAAATCATGAAACGTGAACCCGTCGTTCCATCAGAGACAGAGATCGATGCGAGCCGCTGGAGTGTGGGGTGAGTTTGAATGAATGATGACTGACGAAATGCTATGAACAAACCAACAAGGAGAACAACTCCAATAGTTCCGGCTATCGCATACTTGCGAAGTTTGGGACTCTCTTTGTCGAGTATTGCCACAAGGGTCATGGTGAGAAACCCGCCCGCGACAAGTCCGAGTAAGGTGCCGCGAGTCTGGGTATAGTAGAGGACTACGAGATTGAGTATCGCTATGACTGGATAGAACCACTGCAAACCACTTTTCTTGTCTGAGCGAAAATAAAGAAATGTAGCAATAAAGATATTAAAGAGTGCATAAACTGCGAGATACGCTGAGTTGCCGAATGTCGCATCGAGACGGTCTGAGCTCTGGTGTATAGCAGAAGAGCCAGAGAGTTGCGAGAAAGCATAGAGAGAAACGATGACCGATACACCCAGCGATGTGCGCCAGAACCACTTCCACATTTCCTCAGTCGCAAGCACACTCGCAGAGATGATGAAGTAAAGAAAAAGATGCGCCGTGGTGATAAGACCTTCCATGCGCTCATAGTTGGACCAAAAGCTCTTATATGGGTTCGCGCCATGAAAATCGGCTACTGCGATGACTGCGAGGAATGCGCCAGCTGCGACAAGTATCCAAGAGAATCTTGGACGATAGGTGGCATCAACAAACATAAGCAGTGCCCATGCACCGAGCATGGCCTCGACTAATATACGAAAAGTAAAGTTCTTCCCCGTAATGAACGGAAAGAACATATTCTCTGCAACAATAAGACAAATAAAAGGCGTGGCAAAGACACACGCAAGCACGATAAAACGCAAAAAATCTCGTAGTGACATGCCGTCTACTATATATGGTTAAAAGAGCAAGCGCAATGTTGTATATCTTGTAACTTATTGGCTGAAATAACTGTTAGAATAAGCACATATGCAAAAGATACTACCAGTTATTCTATCTGGCGGCTCGGGTACCCGACTCTGGCCCGTGTCCCGCGAAGCAAGTCCCAAGCCATTCATCACTCTCGAAGACGGAGAAAGCTTCCTACAAAAAACCTTTCGACGTGCCGCCGCGCTCCCGAATGTGACTAACATTATAGTTGTCACTCGCGCTGACCTCTTTTGGCGCACTCAAGACCACTTCAAGGCACTTGAATTACCAAACACAGAGATCGAATATCTGCTGGAGCCCTTTGGACGAAATACCGCAGGTGCAGTAGCCATAGCCACAGAGTATGCCAAAGAAAAGTACGGTAATGACACCATCCTCCTGATTTTCTCAGC
>JAYVMS010000057.1:0-11710 GCA_043758815.1 bacterium | reverse complement strand
AGTCCACAATTTAAAGACTCCCCTTGGGGAGTTTTTAATTGTGACTAAGAAAGCGTAGCTTTCGCTAGCGGAGTCGAAGACCTTCACCACAGGAGTACTTCCAATTTCACAAACGATCACCATTAGGAAATTTAGGTCGATTCCTTATTTCTGAAGATTTCTTAACCCGAAGAAATGGGCGACCAAGAAAATAATGAGCGAAGCGAATATATTTTCTGAAGTACTATGGTGGTGAAAGGTGGACTGAGGCTGTAAGCTTCGAATCTCCTCTATCGCCCACCCAGACAAAAACACTCTGTAAGAAGTATTTTACTATCCCCCACCCCAGCTTTTCTAAATATTAATGATATAATCTGTTATAGACTTTATTTATATATAGCTTTTATGGATCCAATACAAAATGATAATAACCACACGAGTGTGGTAAATGAAAGTAGTCCGTACGTATTTATTATAGTCGGTCTCTTGATCGCCCTTATGATTGGCGGCTACTTTCTTTTTCTGCGCCAAGTCACACAACCTGTACCTTTGACCAGCCAAGCTCCAATGGCTCAAAAGTATGCAGGCAAAAAAGTGGTTTACGTTGATTCATATAACGAAGGATATGAATGGAGCGATGGAATAACTACGGGTATAAAAAAGACATTTGAAGGAACCGGCATTGACTTAGACATCATCCGCATGGACACAAAGCGTCACCCAGATGAAAATTTTAAAATTGCAGCAGGAGCAAAAGCGCATGCAGAAATAGAAGCGTTCCACCCTGACGTGCTCATCACCTCAGACGACAATGCTTTCGAGTATGTCGTAGAAAAGTACTACAAAGATGCCCCTCTTCCTGTCGTCTTTTGCGGAATCAATTGGGACGCGTCAATATATGGCGTACCATACAGAAATACAACGGGAATGATGGAGGTGAGTTTAACAACGCAAATTTTGGAAAACTTAAAACCTTTTGCCAAAGGCTCGCGTCTTGGATACCTTTCAGCAGATACGGAAACTGAGCGCAAAAACCTCACCTACTATCAAAAAATATTCGGTATAAAATTTGAAAAATCATACTTTGTGAAAGATATGGCCTCTTGGAAAAAAGCATATGCTGCGCTTCAAAAAGAGACTGACTTGGTCATTTTTGAGAATAGTGCGGGAATTCTAGACTGGAACGAAAAGGAGGCTCGGGACTTCGCCAAAGCAAATATCGAAGTGCCTGTCGGAACAACGAATCCTTGGACCATGAAAGAATCGGTACTCGGAATAACTAAGATCCCCAATGAGCAGGGTGAGTGGGCATCGCAAGCCGCACTTAAGATTCTTGACGGGACACACGCAAGAGAGATTCCGATGACGAAGAACGAAAAAGGTACACTAATCATCAATCTGGAATTGGCCGAAAAACTCAATATTATTTTTTCTTCCAATATCCTTAAGAACGCCCAGGTAGCTGAGTAAATATATGCTCATGCACTTGAACATTCAAAAGAAAATACTTTTGGGATTTACCGTCGTAGTAGTTTTGTCTACATCCATTGCATTGGGGTCATATCTTTCACTTACGGTAGTGCGAAATGTGTTGGATTCTTTACGCCCAAATGAAATAGCGCGAGACCATATCACCAGCACAGAGCAGTTACTGCGCGATACTGAGCATCACCTTGATCAATATCTTACGGTCGGTGGAGAGGGGTATCACCGACAACTAAGTGACGATAATGCCGACATGGAGATCAAACTGAGTGAACTCAAGGACATCATGAAAGATGGTGCTGTTTTAGAAGCAAAAAAACTATCATCAGTATTAAGCGCCGGCGAATCCGGCCGACAAGAGATCACTGTACTATTATCGCTTGATCTTGCAAACGATACTGCCGGCCACATTAATGGTCAAATATTGCGTACCTACAAGCGCCTTGGTGAACTATCAGGTGCGCTTGATGGCCTTCAGCAGCAAGTAAAAGAATACGTGGATGCTCAAGTCGCCTCTGCTCGTGTGGTCATTAAAAATACGACAGAAGTAGTGCTATACTTTATGTTTTTTTTGATCATTTTTGCACTTGCAATATCTGTGTTAATTGCCCGTACACTCACCCGTCCGATACGCGCGCTAATCTCCGCTGCGAGTCAGATCGCAGCTGGTGCTCACAGTGCTAGGGCCCCCGTGATCTCCAATGATGAGATTGGGAAGCTTGCCATTGTTTTCAATCAAATGGCGAACACACTTGAAAATTATACGACAGGACTCGAGCGAGAAGTTGCGACACGCACAAAGGAGCTAAGTGAAAAAGTTTATCGATTGAATCAAGCAAACGATGAGCTAGATCAGAGTGCTATACTCTTGGTACGCCGAGACAATGAACTCACCATTGCGAATGAGAAACTTCATGAATTGGATGAAATCAAATCGGAATTTCTATCTGTTGCTGCACACCAGTTGAGGACACCGCTTTCTGCGATCAAGTGGATCATCAGCGTACTTTTGGAGGGCCACATGGGCACACTTTCAACTGAGCAAAAAAGCTATCTTCTGAAAGGAGAGGAGAGCAATAACAGGATGATCCGCCTTGTCGACGACATGCTCACTATCACCCGTATTGAAAGCGGAAAGATAGAATATCAATTCTATAAATTATCTCTCAACGAGATCATAAAAAATCTACTGAATGATTTTCGGCCGCGTACGAAGGAACAAAAACTAGAGCTCAACTACCATGAAGAATCTCAAAATTTTGATATTTTGGTCGACCCTGAAAAGATCCGTTATGCGTTCGAGAATTTACTCGAGAATGCCATTCGCTATACTCCACCAGGCGGCTCAATAGACGCATCACTTAAAAGTGAGGGAAAAATGTGTGTTGTGACCATAAAGGATACGGGAATAGGTATTCCCGCCAAAGAACAGAAGAACATATTTTCAAAATTTTTCCGAGCAACAAATGCAATAAAAAAAATCACTGATGGTTCTGGGCTTGGACTCTTTGTCGCAAAAAACACTGTTGAACGACATGGCGGTACGATTTCTTTTGAATCATCACCAGAGAACGGAACGATATTCATTGTTAAATTACCCTTAGTAAACCAGGGCATTGTGTCCGCCAAGGATCAGAAAACCGCAAGCGCTTAATTTATTGTAAATAGTAAATATATTTGCTAAAATTTTTTTATGAATAAAAAAACAATTCTACTTGTCGACGATGATGCAACTCTTTCTGAGGTCATGAGAAATCGGATTGTTGATGCTGGTTATGAATGTTCGTGGGAGCAGGATGGTGCTAAGGGGCTTGCGAAACTGCGCGTAACAAAACCCAACCTACTTATTCTCGATATCATGATGCCCAGCATGAACGGATATGAAGTTCTTGCAGAAATAAAAAAGGACTCCGCACTCTCCACCATTCCAGTTTTGGTCATATCTAATTCTGGAGAACCAGTAGAAATTCAAAAGATTCTCGACCTTAATGCAAAAGACTTCATCATAAAAGCACATTTTTCACCCGAAGAAGTCATTGAAAAGATAGCGAAGCTTATTGGCACTCCGGAAAGTACATCAGAGAATATCGAAACAGCGACAAAGCCGCTCAACAAGACAACCATCCTTATCATCGAAGATGACATCACGCTTTCTCAGATTGCATCTGAGCGACTTCGTCATGAAGGCTACCAAGTGTACACTGTTTTTGACGGTCCAGACGGATTAACCGTTGCCGCAAATATGCATCCAGATCTTATTTTACTCGACATCATCATGCCTATTATGAATGGTTTTGAAGTTCTTAAAAAGCTCAAAGAGGACCCGAAGCTCAGTTTAATTCCGGTCATTATTTTTTCAAATTTGGCACAAGAAAAGGACAAGACTAGAGCTCGCGAGCTCGGTGCAATTGATTTTCTTGTAAAGGCAAATTTCACGCCGGCGCTGCTTGTAGAACGCATTGCAAAAATTCTGAACAAGACAGTGGATTCTGTATAATCCACTTAATTTGATACTTAAATTAGTCTGTCATTTCAAGCTCATCACACATCCGTCGCACATGCTCAGCATATTTCGTAGCCAGATCAGGTCGGCCTACCATCTTCCGATACGGAACCTGAATGAGCGAAGCCGCCAGTTCATACAATAGACGGACAGTATGGGGTGGGAGTTCTGCATGTTCTTTGTAAGTCTCATGCAATACAGCAGCTTGCTCATCCCCAAGCTGCGTGCGAATATCTGCACTTGTTCGGCAAATAAGAAAATATCGATCATGTACGCGCCAAGCATCTTTGGGTGGCATGACATCAATAAATGAGACCTTACCATCTAAGAATAATATATTTTCAGGATTTGTATCAATAACGACAGATATATTTTTTATAGAATTTTTAAAATACGCTTCACGTGCGAGCGTATTTTGCATGAGTGCACGGGCGCGAGCTACTTCTTTGGGGGTGATATATGGCTCACCGTCAAATGCCGCCCAATCAGAGGCACCGAGAACCTCCGCACGCACATGAGCTGCATCTTTCGTAAAAAATTCCTCAAGTTCACCGCGACGCGCACGGGTGAGATCCTCAAGTCGACTAAGTAACGTGTGCACGTATTCTCTGAGTGCTTCGACGTCAAGAAAATCACTTTCTATGGCTCGCATAAGATCTTTACTCGTATCAATTTTGCGCATTACGATATACCAATCTTCACCCTGAACATCATCGACGTGCACGAACTTCTCCCCTTCGGGTTTTACGTGGCGGAGCTCAAGATATATCTCGGGCGCCATGGCGTTGTTCCAAAAGAAGTCTTCGGAGATATATTTGCGTCGTACATCCTTGTTTGTGAGGTCGGCAAAATCAGCAGTACGATGCTTGTATGCCTTATGCACCTCATTACCACGTATAAAAAGCTTCGAAAGTACAGTTTCGATGATGTGGTCATGACTGGACTCAAGCCCTTCTACTTGTAGCTGCTCAAGTGCTAAAACAATATTCATCGGCTTATTATAACCACTTTGATACAAAAGAAAACCCGCATAGAGTTTATGCGGGGTTGGCTAAGTTGTAACCTAAATGAATTGACGGGCCGTCATGTCGAACAGGCGAAAATCAGCCATATCGCGAAACTTGCCTTCGACGAGAATAAGGTTGGCGTCGTCGGTGCGATGAAGCGAAAGAGAGATGGGCTCGGTGTGCTGTAACGCTGTCGCTTCAGAAGAAACAACCCCAAAGAGGTCGTGAGCAACATTGCACAGTAGCTCATAGTGCGCCACTAGAACTGTTGCGCGGGGCATTTCGGTGCGGTGTGTGACTGAAATAATGTACCGTGCGAAGAACTTGTACCAACGTTCTTTCACCTCGCCATGTGTCTCGAAGATCGAGGCATCTGCGAAACACTTTTCGGTTTCGTAGTCGATGTAGCCACCGCGCTTCTTCATTTCACCCAAGATGGCGAGAGCACGAATCGAATTCCTCCATGCCATTGGCTTGAGGATATCGTAAACGACGATGCCGCGGTGATTGCCCACCACTTGAGAAATCACCGTACCCGTACCCTTTGCACGCGCTGCGGGAGAAGTGATGATGCTCAGATCTTCTCTTTGCACCTGAAGGGAATAGAGCCAAGGCAGAACACTTTTTTCTGCGACTTGCCGAGAATGCGCTTCACCCTCGACGGTGAGGTCGAGGCCTAGTTCTGTGTAGTCTGTACGACCGTGGCGAAGTGCCATAATGTCGATGATGGATTGTGAGTTCACACAAGCATCCTTTCATGTGAATGTGCAAAAAATGCTTAAAATATAGTACCACGATAAACGTAGCAATGTCAATGTATTTATTTTTTCCAATTGACATGTGAAAACCAATCCCCTGGGCATGTGGTATTAGGATTAGCGCTTTTGTGAGGAATTATGTGTGCCAGGGCTACGTTGGCATAGTTCTCACTTATAAGACCCTTAGTAGCCTCTATCATCGCCTCCGGAAGCTCTGTGTGCTCAAAATCGCCATCGAGGCATATACCCACACTTCTGCAGTTGATGTCCCAATTCCCCGCTTGCCAACCTATTTGGTCGTCCCTAAGCATACGCTCACTTGTACCATCCGCACGCACGAGCCAGTGGTACGCATAGAACACTTGCCTCTCCTCCCTAAAGTGATTCGAATATACCGGCAAACCTTGGATCTCTTTTTCCGTCGATGGGTTCAGGTAAGACTTCGCATACAGCCGCAATAGATGCATTGCATCGAGCCGTTGCCATGTCATACCACCTTCTCCCTTTGTATGATGAATGACGACAGTGTCTACGGGCTTGCGCTCTTCGTCCCAATTCTTCCCCTCATTTCCAAGTATGACCTTATGCTCATTTAAAAGCTTTTCAAAATACCCATATACCGCATCTCGTGACTCATTCCTTTGTGTAGTATCTGCATTTTCGTTTGCGGCGAGAATTGTCGCAAATTCAGGGTATATGACCTTATACCAATCGTATCGTGTAGTAGCAGCTTCATACCATTTTTGTTCATCAAAAAAATGATTCATATACATCAGTATAGAACGTTTTTATTCATTACAGAATTCTTTTTTATAAATGTTATCGTCTTCCTATCTAGACCCCCTTTCCTTCAGGTGATTTCACCTTAGTTTGTTCTGGTCTTTCAACAAGAAGTGGCATTGCCTCTCTAATAAGCGACTTTGCGGCGCTACTCATAAGCGATGCATCGTGTGCTTCGGCGCTTGTCTAAGCCTCTGTGACCCACATAACGCTCGGATCCTTGTGAAAAGGTGTTTTTTGCTTCCACTTTATTTATCGCAGGAACTAAAATCTATAGCAAATTTTTTTGTATATGCAAGAAGCAGTTCAATGTCTTGAGTACTGCTTGCAAGTGCGACATATCCATCAGGGCGTATTAGGTACACTGCATCTCGTGCAAGCCCCGCCCTCTTAGCAAGTGGAGTCCATTCAAATTCATGTTGTTCGATATTGAGACCTGTCAACTCTCCCATGAACTTAATATCAGTTTTGCCATAGATATGCACTTGCCAACACAAACTGCGAAGTGGCGCAAAGTTATCAGTTTCCCCGATCGGAACCCACGGAAGCCGGTCACCACCCGAAACTTGACCCGCATTCCCCTCACTAAGCGCACTCATGCGGTAATCAATAAGCACCTGCGACAGCCTCCTGAAGAACAGTTTGCGCACAGTGGCAAAGCTTGTCGCAAATTTTAAAAAGTGCGGGAAGAGCCACATGCGCAAGAAGTGGTTGCCATATCTTTGGTTGACTATGAATTGAAATGCTTTATCGGTCGTGGCAACAAGACTCCTTGCAAACACTATCCGCTCAGCTTCGTATGTATCGAGTATCGCTTCGGCAGCTCTTCTCTTTATCACCGCAGCGAGTTTCCAAGCCAAATTAACTGCATCGCCGATGCCTGTATTCATCCCCTGTCCTCCTACGGGACTATGTATATGCGCTGCATCGCCCAAGATAAAACATCTCCCAACTCGGAAATGTGGAGCCACGCGATGATGTACATGATAGGTCGAGAACCAGTTCACCTCTATGACCCGCACCCCAAGCAGTGCCTCTGCCTTGCAGCGCACATCTTCAAAATTGAGATCTTTCTTCGTCGAGACTTCATCTGACACGATACCTATTAAGCGTTGCATGCCACTTCTGCGAACTGGGAACATGAGCTCAAGCGTATGTGACTCAAGATTAACAATAATATCCTTTTCAAATTCACTATCGATCTTCACATCGGCAACATAGAAAAGATGTGGGTCCGTGCCTCCAGCAAATTCCATCTTTAACTCTTCGCGAACACGACTGCGGGCCCCATCACAGCCCGCGACATACGAGGCCTCAAACATCTCCTCACCTGCCACTGTTTTGAGTGTTGTCGTTACCCCATATTCAGATTGAATCATTTGGATGAGTTCAGTGTTCCACTCAATATGAATATTTAGTTCTGTGAGCTTTGATACAAGGAACCGCTCATGGTCATCCTGAGGATAGGTAAGCACGAATGGGAATGGACTTATTCCCTGCCCCACATCCTTAAGATCGAGTTGGACCATATCCTTGCCATGCTCGCGCATGTGTAGATGCTCGCCCTTAATACCTTGTGCTACCACCTCGTCTGCAATTCCAAGCTGCTGATAGAATTCAAGCGTACGCGCATGTACGGCAATAGCCCGCGATGCCTGCCCCGGCCCACTCTTCGCTTCTATAATA
Organism: bacterium; assembly: GCA_043758815.1. GTDB lineage: Bacteria > Patescibacteriota > Minisyncoccia > Phycocordibacterales > UBA6899 > MHLP01. Next base: position 3,512 of record JAYVMS010000057.1, on the reverse strand, counting down.
CGAAATGGTATATCTCTACGCGCAAGCTCAAGTGCGAGCACGAGCCCCGTAGGCCCCGCCCCGACGATGAGTATTTTGTGTTCGGATTCTTTTGTCACTATGAAATAATAACATAGGGGCTTGAAAAACGAGCTACCCGTGCGGATAGATTAATTTTTTCGTGTGACATGACACAACATGCCTATTTCCCAAGTTTCTAACTTACTCGATCAATCACTATTTTTAATTTTTTCTCAACTTCTTCGGCAATACAGGAAAGAAGCGTGCTATCAACCATACCCATAGCAACCGTCGGAAGAATAGCTGATATGAATACAGAGTTGCTGTCCTCATACACAATGACATTGCAAGGCAATAAAAGCCCGATGTCTTTTTCGCTTTGTAATGCTTGATATGCGAAGGGTGGGTTACATGCCCCCAAAATAAGATAGTTATCGTAATCAACATTCAGTTTTTTCTTCAACGTCGCCTTGACATCAATTTCGGTAAGAATACCAAAATTTTCTTTTGCTAATTCAAACTTTGTCTTTTCTACTGCATCAACAAAGGAGAGCGATGTTTGTTTTTTGTATCCGTAATTCATAGTAGTATATTTAATTGTATAAATTTTTTTATATTTCCTCAAACTCTAGCTTATTAAGTTCACCTTAAGCACGCCGTTCTCTGAGAACATCTAATATTTATTTCAAGTAAGTTTTTCAAGGCTATTTCTATGACCTCACTTACTATTCAGACCATGAACCTCCCCTCAGCAGAGCCGTGCCCTCACTCGCTCTGCTCCGTATCGGCGGGGTATCACAGGAGCTTCGCACTAGATTGTCTTGGGAAACCAACGGTTTCCCAAACCCTTCCTCATCGGATATCCCCGTGGCAGAGCCAGGGGGTATTAAGAGGAATAAATGATTTTCAAGAACAAAATTTTCTACACCGAAAGCACTTCTTTGATAGCGCATGATTGAGTAATGATATCGACACAATACTTCTCGTCTTCGACCATCTGCATAAGACCCCTGAGTTAGCCCTGCACAATCTTCAGGCGAAGGGCGACACTTTTTTTATTTTAGCTTTCGCGCCCTCAGTATACCCCATGGGGGCATGAAGAGATGAAGAGTGATGTTTATACTTTCGGATGCACCACGTGGGAGGCGCACTGGAATGCACATTACCCCAGGCGGCCCAATAGGTCCACCGTTTCTTTTCACCACACTATCCATCTTAGACGACCGCAATGCAATGCTCGCTCATTCACACGTAAGTCTGTATCATGTGTGTGTATAATGAAGCATGCGCACAATAGATCTTATATGAAAATTTCTGAAATCAACATTCCGAAACAAATATATATTCTTACTGGATTTACCACGCTTCTTTGTGTTGGTCGGGTAATGCTTTTTGGGTCGACAGCTCACCTGTATCTTCTTTGGAATATATTTCTAGCATTTCTGCCCTTTCTTATCAGTAGTGTACTCGTATGGCATATAGACCATAAAAAAGTATCTCTCATTGGTATATGTATCACTGGTATATTCTGGTTTCTGCTTTTCCCCAACGCGCCATACCTCGTTACTGATCTCGTGCATCTAGGAGAAAGCTTTGTGGTGCCCATCTGGTATGACTCATTGCTTCTATTTAGTTGTTCTGTAGTGGGTATGACACTAGCCTCCCACTCGCTTTTTCATATTGAGCATTTGCTCAAAGAGCGGTACTCAAGACACCACGTAAGGAGCATGCTAGCATTTCTTCTCCTCTTTTCAAGTTTTGGTATTTATATCGGACGCTTTCTTCGCTTTAATAGTTGGGATGTTTTTACTGATAACGTAAATTTTTTCAAAAATATCTGGCGCGTACTTTCAGGATCATCGCATTTCCCGGAAGCATATGAATTTACCGCTCTTTTCTTCATTTTTCTATGGGTTTTCTATATTGCCTGGAAACACTCTAAAGAGGAGCATCTTTCTAGGAAGGATTTACGATAAGTGCCCTTCGAATACCGCGTCGCTAAACATGAGTGAAAACTGTTGTGACTCTACGGTATAGCTTTCTGAACTTTTAGTTTGTCGGGAGAACGTGGCGATGAGCTTGGAAGAGTTCTGCTTAATCATAAAATATGATCAAATACTAAAACCATATTAAAAACACCCCACATAACTATTGTGGGGCGTTTAAGTTGATGTGATTAATTAGTTACTAAAGAATTATATCTAATTTGCTGAATGATTTCTCATCCATCCTACATGTCCGCTAGTGTCACCTTGGTCATCGTTGTTATCGCCATTGTCCGACGACATAGTTTCGGTGTTGGCGAAGTCAATATTTGTAAGATTTTCTGCTCCAGTAATATTTAATGATCGATAATCATCATTATACTGTGACCATCCCGTCTGCTCTATCTCTTCGACGGCATATGTACCATCTGGAAGATTGTTGAACGTGTACATACCGTTACTGTCTGTCATTACACTTGATACAAGGGTACCGTACAGCATGTCTTTATAGAGATTTACCGTAAAGCCTGCGAGATGTTTCTCACCTGTGTCCATAATTCCATTTTGATTAAGGTCATCAAAAAACGTGCCGCTGATGCTGCCATTACCCGTGGAGGTAGCTGTTGGAGGGGTAGTGGTTCCTACTGGGGGTGGAACTGTTTCTAAATTCATAAACTGATAGATGTGGAGCATGACCATTCCGTCCTTGTCGGGTGTCACGTTTACATCGATTCGTCCGCTTGCTGGATCGATGGAGGTGAGAGTCTCGCTATCGTTATTGCCATCAAGTATGACTGGTGTAAAGCGAAGTGTGCCGAAATGGAAACCCGTAGGTGCCTGTGTCTCTTGTATGTTCACGATTGAGCTGCCACCATCAGGTATGTGAAACTTGTAATGAGATATGTCCAGACACGTACTTGTCGAGATCTTGCCATCGCCGTCTACGTCGACGTTAAGATCTGACTCACAAGCTTTGTGCTGTTCGTACACACCGTTCTCTTGCAAGGTTAGTGGCGCACCACTTCCACTCTGGACACTGAAATCATAAGTGGTGCGTGGAGCTGCAACAGTTCCGAGAGTAGATGTGCTGTTCGAAAGCCCAGTCGTTGGACAATGCAACACGTCATTGCCAAGATTTGCAACGGGTGTCTTGCCGCTTTCCATATTTTCAAAATCCTGCACCGTCTTAATCGTAGAGTCGCAGAGATGAGTCATGATCATAACATGCGTACCATCGTTCGCGGTTGTGGCAGCAAGGGCTGTGTCTGAGGACATGAAAGTTAGCGCCGCCAAAGCAATAAAGGTATAGATTATTTTTTTCATTATCTGTTGATGCTAGTTATTAACGAGTGATGTTATTAATAATTACTGAGCATAGCAGCTGAAGGATGTGTTTTGAGTGAATTGAAATTAATAGACACAGAAATAATTACAACAAACTCAGCTGTACTCTTGGCGCTTATAAAAATATTGATGAGAAAGAGAAGTGTATTACTAAAAAAGTTAGGTCACTGCCCAAGAGACCCC
>JAYVMS010000056.1:0-3567 GCA_043758815.1 bacterium | reverse complement strand
GTATCACCTCGCTTGCTATTCCTTATCTTTCTCATGCAGGAATAGGATTATGGATGTGGGGTGCGCTCTTGTTTGTCGGGCGTATGGGTGCGGCAACCGTTGAAACAATGTCTGAGGTATATTTCTTCAAACACGTCGACGCACACAACGCATCGCTCGTCGGATACTTCAGGCGTGCGCGCCCGCTTGCCTTTATCATTGCACCGCTCTTGGCAAGTGTGCTGCTTGGTTTTCATCTGCTCAAATTTGGTGATCTCTTTTATGTATTAGGATTTATCATGCTGTTCGCATTCTATTTCACCCTCCGGCTCAAAGATACACTGTAAAAAGTCGAAATAAAAAATACCCCACGGGTGGGGCATTTGAGTTTTAGGTGTGCGGGGGATATCCATCGCCTTCTTGTTTGGTACCGGAACCTTCTTTGCTCGATTCAACAAGTCCGCCGATAGCACGCGACGCACTCTCTCTGAAATCGAGTACACCACGAGCCATTGCAAGTAATCCACGCGAAGTGAAGAGGTATGCCATATTCTTGATGAGCATACCTCCGCCACCTAAAGTGACAACAAAGTGCATCATGAATAGCTGCGATGGCAGATTTTCTTCGGCTGAAACGCCGAAAAACTTCACGTAGTTCAGCACATACAATAACAGGATGAACCAATGCACATTCACGATCGACAGGTGGCCCATGCCGCGGGTTGGGAGATGAAGCTTCTCACGAAGTGCGAAGGACTTCCGCACAAACGGCGGATCATCTTCGCTGCGGTACGGCTTGTGCTCGTCGGTCTCGAACGTCGACAACCTTTTGCAGTCATCGGGTTTGTCGCTAGTCGCACACAGCTCATCGAGGAAGGTTTCTGTCATTCGTCTTGCTGCCCCCACGACGATGTAGTGCGCGATAACGCAGCCGATCGAATACAAAAGAAAGTTTGGAAGCAAATATTTTACCGGGTTCCACGCGTATAAGAGTGCGAGAATGCCGGTAACGAACATCCATGCGAGAAAGATCCAGCTCAGGCGGGCGTCGACATTAAGGAGCGTGCGGCGCATTTTGACACTGTTATAGCGGCGAGCCTTTAGTCGCACCAGCTGGAGCGGTGAGAGTGCCTTGATCATGATGACCTCCTTTCAAAGTAAAAGAATACTACTTTTAAACTCCCATGAAGATTTGATGAAGTCAATCTTGCGAGGAACTAACTTTGGGTTCAATTTCGCATAATAAAACCGCCGCATATTGCTATGCGGCGGAAATTTAACTTAGGTCAATCGACCTTTCTTGAGAACGTCATCACTTGGCGATATTTGGTGATCCACGCCTTTTTGCCATCCTTATCGAGGTCGGCGGGCATCATTATCGACAGTGCCTTTTCGGAGCGCAATCGACGCACTAGATCGGAGCCTTTGGCGCCCCAATTGCCGCCCGAGCGTGACGGTGGGCCGCCGAACCATTGCGAGACCGCAAGAGCGCCCGTAGGTGGCATGTTGACGTTGCTATTGCCCGCACGCACGTGCATGGACCATAGCGCGGCAGTTTCCTCGCTTCCAGTGTAGATCGACGCTGTGAGGGCGAAATCGCTCATAGAAGCGGCTCTTATGGCCTCATCAAGCGATGACACACACATGAGGCATGTGACCGGACCGAAGATCTCGGTATTGCGCAAGCGGGTCAGCCTTGTCTTATCGCTCTTGGCATAGCCTGTGGCTTCGAGGACTATGGCCGTCATATCGAAGCCGCCCGTCTTCACGATAGGCTTTTGATAGAGCACGAATGCATCGCCATCATCTACGACGCGGAAGATTTTTTGCACGATCTCTTCGCTTATCTCACTTGAGACCACGGGCCCAAAATACGCACCCTCGAAAACGTTGCCGTAAGGAAGTGCGTCGATAGCCGCAAGAAATTCCGTCTTGAAGCGTTCATACACAGATGCATGCACCATGATGAAACGTGATGATGAGCACTTGTGTCCCGAGCGACCGAGAAACGAACCTGGAAGTTCTTTCGCAGCCTTTGACACGTCTGCATCTTCTGCGACATACACCGGATTGACGCCGCTTGTCTCAGCGGCTGCGATAACGAGCGAACAGCTTCCGTTCCAGCGCTTCCGTGATCCGTATTCTTTGACGAGTGTTTCAAAGACCGCAGAACTTCCGGTAAACGATAGTCCAGCGACTTCAGGATGAGCGAGCAATGCGCGAACAGTGTCACCGCGATGGCTCACAGCATAGTGAATGATGTCTTTGTGCTTGTATGCTTTCGAAGTGAGTTCTATAGCATCACGCGCGAGCAGGTAGTCGAGCCAGCCGGTGACGATTGTCTTTTCGGACGGGCAATGCACAACGACGTTGCCCATCACGAGCGCCGAGAACGTCATGCTCGCGCCGATAGCAGCCGGAAAGTTAAACGGTGCGACCGAAAGTACGACACCTTGCGAGGATGCACGATGGCCGTGGATCTCACCTTTCCATTTGGGTGGGCGGAACCATTCATCGAGATAGACCTTGGTCGCCTCGATAGCGTAGCCGCGGATGAAATCGATAACCTCATCGTATTCACCCCACGCTTCGCGAGGACTCATCCCAACTTCAGTCACCATGGAGGCGAGGAAGATGGGCGTACGCAGTAGCGCGAGGCGAGATGCGTGCATGAGCATGCGCACGCGATCGGGCCAGTTCTCATGACTTCCCCACTCGTGGCGTGAAGCAGAAAGCGATGCCATGAGCGCCTTCTGCAATTGAGCATCAGCTTTCACTCCGGTCGAGCGGCCCCACGAATACGCGAAGTCTTTTCCTTGAAACGGATCATGCGAGGCAACTGACTGCCCCCTATCCCCGCCCCATTCCTTACCACCGATGACGGACGGAAAAAAGCGGTCGTGGACATCGAGAAGCGTTTCGAGCTCCTTGCGTCCTTGAAGCAAAATTTCTTTATAAGGACTTTTGGTAAAGTCGGGGTACGTCGGTTTTGCTTCGTGTTCAACGGCGAAATGATGCTGCATATTTGCAAGCCAAATTCGCCAGCTGATGATGTTTTCGTTGCTATCGGGTGCGACCACAGGCGGAAGCGCGAAGGCTTCGGTGTTAAATCCGAAAAGGTGTGCGAGCGATGAAAGTGTGTGCATTTGTAACTCCCGGGCAAATGATGACAAACAACCAGTTCCTCCATAAAACTACTCTGCCCATCCCTCTCTGTCAAAGCAAAAATACGCCTAAAACATTATGTTCCTGAAACTAACCTTGGGGTTGCCACTCCCTATACTTCCTGATAGAACGAATAAGGCTGTACCTATAACAGAAGGAGATAGAAATGACTTCTCGTACCCAAACATACCTCGAGAAACGCGATCGCCACGGTGCGCGACACTACAAAGGCAACAGGACCGTTGTCTTCGAAAAAGCCCGTGGCATCTTCTTGATGGATGTCGAAGGTCGCGAATACATCGATGCCGCCGCCGGCTACTCGTCGGTCAATCTCGGTCACAACCACCCCAAACTCTGTGCGGTAGGACGCAAGCTCTACGACACCGATAGCGAAGGCTGGGGTGCCGTGAATGTCGTCCCGAA
>JAYVMS010000055.1:0-8293 GCA_043758815.1 bacterium | reverse complement strand
CCAACGAACAAATATATATTTTCACTTTATGTTAAGTGCTGCGGCCGCAGCACTTAACATAATTCTTTGAACACAGAATGAATTACCCCGCGGCAGAGCCCCAAGGAATTGATGATTAAACGTGATTACCTAAGATTGAAGTGATCCCTCAAGCGTTTGTCGTTTTCGATTTTTTCAACAACTATGTAGAGAACTTCTTGTCCGATTTTAAAATCAGCTTTTAGAAGGATGAGTAACGCTTCGCAATCATATGGGTACACCCAAACACTTTGTTGCAACTTGTAAAATCCAAATGCGCGTAGATTTTCTTGTAATTGCATTCGTATGACTTTGCGTTCCTCCTTGATATCATAAATGACCATTCGCCAACGTTTATCCCAGCGATGATGCACTCTTGTGTCTGGCTTTCGGGCTACCATACGCGCAAGTTCATGCTGACCTTTTTCCGTCAGCCGAACATATTTTCCTGATTCAGTGTTTCCAAATTGGATCATGCCCTTTGCAGTGAGTTTTTCAAACGCAGTACCAAAAAGATACTTCGGATTCATTCGACGCCTCTTTCCGCCATCGAACATATTTAGCACCTGAAGCGCGTTTGGCGCAAGTAGTGCCACGCTAAGAATACCGGCAGCAGAAACAGCGTGAAGTAACACATGTTGAATATTAGTCCTCCTGCGCACTTCTCGAGCACCTTGCTCAATAATTTTTTTCATCGGAGTTTTCTTTTTCATGTCTTGATAATGGCCTATTTTCACATTATGTTAAGTGCTGCGGCCGCAGCACTTAACATAATGTGAAAACTCTTAACTATTTTCGCAATATCAAAAATCGTACTTGGTCATATTGATCGAACCAGAATTCATGCTTCCAAGGGTACCCCTTGGAAAGGGTTTTGCTGTGTTTGGCAAGGAGTTCTTCGATCCATCCGCGTTGATGTGCATCGCATTCGATATAGAATGTTCCTCCATTATTTAGGTATTGTGCGCCGGTATTGATAATGAGCTTTACGTAGTCGAGGCCACGATCACCCGCAAAGAGCGAAAGATGCGGTTCGTAGTTGATGACGCTCGCATCCATCTCTGGAATTGACTTGGGGTCAATGTACGGAGGGTTGGCAAATATGGCATCGTAATGTCCGCTTAGTCCCGAAAGCGCATCTGCCTGCATACATATGCCACGCGACTCGACACCATTCAACTTCACGTTGATGTGAAGCTGCTCGGTAAGCTTGGGGTCAAATTCGCTTAACTCTACCGTCGCATTCGGCATATGTTTAAGGAGTGATACTCCGATACAGCCGGAGCCAGAAAAAGTGTCAGCGAGGCGAAGTGTGGGTTTGTTGAGTGCACGTAACTCTTTTACTGCACGCTCAACCCAGAACTCTGTTTCAGGGCGTGGAATCATCGGGTGAAGTGAGACATCTATCTTACAGTCGTAGAAGGGTATCCAGCCGATGACGTATGCCAAAGGCTCGGCTTTTTTGAGTCGCTCCACATCCGCCAAGAATTCAGCAGTCTCGACGCCGTTATACTTTTCTTTAAGCAGCCACTCAACCTCTTTGGGGTTTAGCGGTGGCAATTGTCCTGGTAGGGATGGCATAATTTTGTGAGCATAGCACAATTAAATTGAGTCGCAATGATTCTTGTCATTTAAAAAACTACTGCGATAGATGCAGAACAAGAGGATACTCGTGTCCATTTGGATTTAAGCATCCACCCTCAACTTTAATCGTGTCCTTATCTGCCACAAAAACTACTGAACACCCCTTTCCTGCAGGCACCTCCGTGTCCGCAAGTGTAGCGAGGTGGTCCACATGATAGCTCGGGTTATTTGGGCGTCGTATAAATGAGTAATTAAAAGTACGCCTGCTGTCAGGGCCCACAGATAGTCCAGCAATAAGAAAACCATCGTGAACAGAATCATACCAAGCGGAGGTGGATGAATCGCCGTGTTCTTTTTCGTTGTATAAATTCTTTGCTAAAACAACACCATTTCTATCGTACAAAGAATACACGCACGAACCATTGATTGGCTCAGTTTGCTTACTGTACTCGCAGGTGCTAAACAGATTTGCCCATCGGTCAGTTGAGACTGCCCGGAGACGGCTGCTCCTCGGTGTCTCCCAAAGTTTTTTGATGGAATATTTTGTATTTCCTATAGGTGACCAGTTGAAAAAATCCCCAACAAAAGCAAGTGCGGGTATCTCGTAACTAGAATTTACTACAAAAACAATATACCCATACTCGACAGAAATAAATATATATGTACCAAAATTATCATCACTAGTTTTTTGGCTGGAGAAAAGTTGGCACTTGTTTTGGATAAGTATGTCAGCTATTCGATGTGGAGTTAAGTCACTATATCCGTTATCATTGATACCTACCGAACCAGAACAGCGAATTTTTTTTGAAGGGTCTTGTATCTGCACGGACACGGCTCCACCCTCGCCACTATCAGTGCTGTAACTCCACCCTTGACCTAAGCGGGACATTTTTAGTCTCACTTGGTGAGGTTGCGCGGCCCCCAATCACTCCAACAAGCAGAACCGTTATAAGTGTTGGTATTAAGTATTTTGGGGATATCATGACACCATTGTATCATTATTTGATATTGTATTTTTTGCTCGTATTCCCCAATAAGTTCTCTTGTATCTCAAAGACAAGAGTTGTCTCTTTTTTATAATCTAGTGAGGGATAAGATCTCTCGGTCTATCTTATATGCCTATGCCCTTGGCAGGTATCTTTCCCTACGGGAACGTTACACCTTGGTTGTTTTGAAGACAAAACATAACCAAGGTCTTCGATTCCTGCTCATGAAGCTGCGCTTCATTCTCGGGTGCCCTTGGCAGGAATCGAACCTGCATCGCCTCCTTCGGAGGGAGGCATCCTATCCATTGAACGACAAGGACGTGCTGAATTTTTTACTCAGTCGAAAACGACAAGAGTATCGCTAGTATAGCGATACTCTGTCTATTTGCAAAAGCAAAAACTGCTACTTAAAATTCATCCGCGAAGCTGACTTCGCCTGAGATGCCAAGTTGGTAGGCGGAGACATTGCGCTCGAAGAAGTTCGTCAGCTCTTGGATATCTTGTAGCTCTAAAAACTTAAGCGGATTCTTTGATCCATAGATGGGTTTCATCTGCAGGAGCTCCAATCGGCGGTCGGCAATATACTGCAGATACTCACGCATATCTTTAAGTGGCAGTCCTTGCACGCCCTCACTCAATATATCTTCGGCAAATGTCATTTCACAATCAACCGCTTCACGCATCATGAGCACGACCTCATCCTCGAGACTTTTGTCGAACAGCTCTGGATATTCTTTGCGCATGGCGCTTATCACTTCATAGCCGAAGGTGATATGCAGACTCTCGTCGCGGAACACCCAGTTGGTGCCAGTTGCAAGACCATTCAAGAGTCCCTTAGAGCGCAAGAAGTAGACGTATGCAAACGCACCAAAGAAGAACAAACCTTCATTGCAGCTCGCGAATGCGATGATGTTTAAGAGTGCGCACCTGCGGTCATCGTGTGTTTTGATAACATCAATCTCATTCATAAAGTTCATCCATTTGAATGAGAAATCCGCCTTCTTCTTTATCGAGGGAATATGCTCGACCGCATCGAAGGCTGCTTCACGCTCTTTCATGTCAGGAAGATAGTTATCGAGGAGGGTGGTGTAGAAATCAATGTGGAGTGACTCTTCAAATATTTGTCTGCCGAGGTAAAGCTTTATCTCGGGCACGTTTAAGTGTTTGAAAAGATTGAGCACCAAATTTTCTTGCACGATGTTGTCGCCTGTCGCAAAGAAGGCGATAAGCCTGTTGATGAGGTGTCGTTCTGAGGGTGAGAAGCGCGTGCGCAGGTCCTCGAGGTCCTTGGTGAAGTCAATTTCTTCGACGGTCCACGTGTTTTTGATCGATGCTTTGTAGAGCGAATAATAAGCAGGATAGCGCATAGGGCGTAACTTGAGATTGAGGCCAGTGTCTAATATTGCCATGGATTTTGAAGTTTATAGATTAAAGTTTTATGTTACTGACATGAGTCGCACACCATCGGATTCTCGGTATCTATCCCGCTTCCTATTACATCTGCGATCTCTGTCTTCTCTTCTCCCTTGAAAGCATTGCGTGCCGCTCCGTAGGCTTGCGTTGTTGTGGTCTTGCTTATCGATGTTGCGGGGCGTGAGCGCAAATAATACGTGGTCTTAAGTCCTTGCTCCCAAGCATGCATGTACATCGACGAGAGCTTGGAGATGGTGGGACTTTCGATAAAGAGATTAAGTGATTGCCCTTGATCGAGAAATGGCATTCTGTCATGTGCCATGTCGATGAGCGAGCGCATCGGTATCTCCCACACCGTGCGGAAGAGCCGTTTGATATCTAGGGGGATCTCGGCGATATGCTGGATAGAACCCTCACCAACTTTTATCTGCTCGCGGATCTCAGGTGTCCACAGTTTGTGTTTCTTGAGAGTCTCGACGAGATAGCGGTTGACCTGCATGAATTCTCCCGACATTGTTTCGCGCTTAAAGAGTATCGCCACTTGCGGCTCGATGGATTCGTATGAGCCGACGATAGAGGCAATGGTCGCAGTTGGGGCGATAGCGAGAAGAAGGGAATTGCGCAGCCCTGTCTTCTTGATGCGCTCACGCAGACCGTCGAATGCTTCGCTTTCAATAGGCTTTAGTCCCCAGGCATCATAGTGAAGAATGCCTTGTGCGGTCTTTGTCTCCGCAAATGCTTCGCATGCACCCTTTTTCTCGGCGAGCTTCACCGAGACCTCGAGTGCATTAAGATAGATAGTCTCCTGTATTTTCTGCGAGAGTGCGCGTGCACGAGGATCATCAAAGGGAATACCGAGCTTAAAGAATGCATCCTGCAGACCCATGATGCCAAGTCCGATAGGGCGCCAGCGCATGTTTGAGCGGCGGGCTTCTTCGGTGGGATAGAAGTTGAGATCGATAACGCGATCGAGGAATGGGACTGCACGCTTCACGCTGCGTGCGAGTTTAGCAAAGTCGAAGTGGTCGCCGCGGACGACGTAGTTCGCAAGGTTGATGGAGCCTAAGTTACAGACCGCTGTTTCACCGTCAGAAGTGACCTCAAGTATCTCGGTGCACAGATTCGAAGAATGAATGACATTGTTCTTTCCATCGGCACCCTTCCCACCTGTTTGATTGGCAGAGCGATTAGAAGCGTCTTTAAAGCACATCCATCCGTTGCCTGTTTCTGCAAGCGTCTTCATCATTCGTGCGTAGAGGTCCTGCGCTTTGACTTGCTTTACGTATCGCCCCTCTGCTTCGGCTTTCAGATACTCGCTCTCAAATTCTTCACCGAAGATATCAGTGAAGTGGGGAACAACGTTCGGGTCAAACAATGACCACACCCCGCCTTCCTTCACGCGCTTCATAAATAGATCGGGAACCCAGTTGGCGATATTCATATGACGCGCGCGGCGATTCTGGTCGCCCGTCGTATCGCGGAATTCAAGAAAGTCTTCGATGTCTGCATGCCATGACTCTAGATATACACAGCAGGCACCCTTGCGCTTACCGCCTTGGTTTACTGCGGCTACTGAGTCGTCGAGAGTCTTCAGCCACGGGATGATGCCGTTTGAAAAACCATTTGTGCCTTTGATGAGCGAGCCGCGCGAGCGCACGCGAGTATATGAGAGTCCAATACCGCCTGACCATTTCGACAGTGCGGCAATATGCCAGTAACGCTTGTAGATAGATTCGAGATTATCGAGCGGTGCATCGAGGAGAAAGCATGAGGACATTTGTGAGTGTGTTGTGCCAGAGTTGAAGAGGGTTGGAGTTGACGGCATGTAATCAAAAGAAGACAGGAGATTGTAGAACGCGATAGCATCTTCTACATTTTCTGCTATCCCGCACGACACGCGCATGAAGAAATATTGCGGAGTCTCGAATACATTGCGCTTGGTCGGATGCTTGAGGAGGTAGCGTTCGTAGACAGTGCGCAGTCCGAAGTACTCGAACAGGTCATTGCGACTGTCATCTATTGCTGCGTTCAATTCGCGCGCATGGTTGCCGACAAACTTCGCAGTCTCGTCGTTGATGATACCGAGATTGTTCCCAGTCATTATGGACTGTGCAAAAGAATGAACGCCCAAGGTAGCGACTTCCTCAGCGATAACAATCGAAAGTAGGCGCGCCGCAAGTTTCGAATACTCAGGTTCTTCGAAGAGCATCGCCGCCGCATTATGAATCGCAAGATTGTCGAGTTCTGTCGTTGATACGCCATCATGAAGTCCACCAATGGTCTTGGTCGCTATCAGCATCGGGTCGACACTGCGTAGGCCTGTTGCGGCACGCACGACGCGGTCGATGATCTTCTCAGGCTGCACCGGCTCAAGGCTGCCGTCGCGCTTCTTCACGCGCATGCGCGAGGCAAGCTCTTTGGCTACAGCATGCCTTACAACCTTCTTTTCCTTTTGCAACTTCTCTGGCTTCTCTGATTTCTCTTGCTTCGATTTTTTCTTTGCGCTCATAATGTGGGATAAGTTTTTATAATAAAATGCACATACGTCACGACTCTCACAAAATAAAAGATCTCCCAAGAGGAGAGCCAGAAATATCGAAGGAACATACAGCCGCACGCGGGCCTTTGCATATTTCATCTCTTCTGCTCGGAAGACCAATATATTCGAAGACCGGGCTCATCTTGGACTCCCAAGACATTACCGTTGCGGCACAGCGGAGGAATAAGATTTCTATGCATTACATAGTCATCAGACCTCACTTCCACGAACATATCGTTAAATTGTTCGCCCATTATATGACCGATACAAGCGAGTGCAAAATGTGCGGGGGTGGGGATAGTAAAACCGTTATATTTCCTCATCCTGCTCTCTCCCCGCAGGCGAATTTCTCGCCACTTGTTGTGTGTGCTCTGGGGTATATACTGTACCCACATTTGTTAACTAATAAAAAAATCACAAAGGCTTGTGGGAAATAAATCACGAGCGCTCGAGCTCATCTCTTTAGATGACCTCGCGCGCATAGAGCAGTTCGCAAAAGATAAAGAGACGCCGTGTTTGATCATCGATCTCAAGAAGATCGCAGAGCATTATGATGAGCTCGCACTCGCAATGCCAGGGGCGAATATCTACTACGCAATGAAGGCCAACCCTCTCGATGAGGTCATCAGCTTACTGGCTACGAAGGGAGCATATTTCGATGTCGCCTCGCGCTTCGAGATAGACCAGATACTGCGCTTAGGTATTTCAGGCGCGCGCATGAGCTACGGCAACACCATTAAGAAAGAAAAGGACATCGCCTATGCATATGAAAAAGGTATCCGGCTTTACTCGACCGACTCACTTTCTGATATCCAGAAGATAAGCAGGAATGCCCCCGGCTCAATGCTCAACTTCCGCCTGCTTCTCGATGGCAGTGGCGCAGACTGGCCACTTTCCAAGAAGTTCGGCGCGCACCCAGACATGGTCTACAAGCTCGTGAAGTCGGCAAAAAAACTTGGACTCGATCCATATGGCGTATCATTTCATGTCGGAAGTCAGCAGCGCGATATCGGCCAGTGGGATAATGCGATAGCACTTGTGAAATATCTCTTCGATGCCCTCAAGGTCGACGGTATAAAAATGCGCAGTATCAATCTTGGTGGGGGATTCCCTGCCCAGTACCTAAAGCCTGCACAGGGAGTGCCTGCATACGCCGAATCAATTCAGCGCTACATCCATGAAGATTTTCCGGAGGGCGGTCTCGATATCATCATCGAACCGGGGCGCTCGCTTGTTGCAGATGCAGGAGTTATCGTCACTGAAGTAGTTATGATCTCGAAAAAATCAGATACCAACCGCACCCGCTGGATCTTTCTCGATATCGGCAAATTCGGCGGACTCATCGAGACTACCGATGAAGCAATAAAGTACCCTATTTATTTCCCAGGACGTGATGGCAAGGAAGACTGGAGCGAGGCCATACTTGCGGGGCCAACGTGTGACTCCGCGGATATTCTTTACGAGAACTACAAATACAAAGTCCCTAACAATCTCAAAGAAGGGGAGCGCGTATATATCTTAACGACGGGCGCCTACACAATGAGCTATAGCTCAGTTTCCTTCAATGGATTCCCTCCACTTAGTGCATACATCTTAAAGTAGTGGCACAAAATAAAATCCCCCACGTGGGAAATTTTATTTCGGCTGTTCCTTTGTGTACTTCCAAACAACGAGGTCGCCGGGTTTGAGATAATATTTGCTTGCGATACGTGGTTCGTAATTATTGTTTACCCAATATTGCCAGCGCATGCTC
>JAYVMS010000054.1:0-3439 GCA_043758815.1 bacterium | reverse complement strand
CCACGACAAAGGAGAAGCTCTTAGCAAGAAAGGGGCTGACGGCTCCAAAGCAAGCAATGCGTGACTTTGCAGAATGGAGCAAGGATATCGCAAAAGGTACACGTCCGGTGTTTGTCGCCAATAATGCAGCATTCGATTGGATGTTCATTGCGTGGTACTTTGAAGAATTTAATATTACAAATCCGTTCGGTCATAGTGCGCTCGACATGAAAGCATTCTACATGGGCATGTCTCATGTTGCATGGGATAAGGCTACCCTCAAAGACATGGCAAAATACTGCAGCATCCTCCCTGTCACCCTACCCCACCAAGCGCTTCGTGACGCAGAGATACAGAAAGAGATATTTTCAGAATTAATAAGAATGAGTTCTCACCGCCCCAATAAACAGGCATAACACAGGAGTTAAACATGAACACACACAGCAAAACGATATACTTCGTGCGACATGGAGAAAGCAGATCAAACAAAACGTGGATACGCGAGGGCATGGATTCGCCGCTGACCTCACTTGGCATCATGCAATGTGAGCGACTCGCAAAGCGCTTGCATGAGCACGAGATTGAGTGCTTGATCTCGAGTAACTTCGTGCGCGCGCTGCAT
This sequence comes from bacterium, assembly GCA_043758815.1. Classification (GTDB taxonomy): domain Bacteria; phylum Patescibacteriota; class Minisyncoccia; order Phycocordibacterales; family UBA6899; genus MHLP01. The sequence goes on along the minus strand of JAYVMS010000054.1, from coordinate 2,838 downwards.
TTGGCACAGATCATATCGCAGGAGCTTTGTCTTCCCATCGCTCACATTTCACCCTTGTTTGGTGAGCGGAGAAACCCATCAATACTCATTGGTACGCACGGAACTGACCCAAGGGCGGCTCTTATCTGGAATGAGATAAAAGCACACTACGGTGAGGCGAACTGGCGGCATTCGGATGAAGAAAACTTCGATGACTTTCGCACGCGGGTGGTGGGTGCACTAAACTTCCTACGCAAACTACCAGAAAATCGCATCGTTGTTGCCACGCACGGCATGACCATGAAGATGGTGCTCGCGCACGTAACCCTCGGAAAGCATCTCACCGGCAAGATATTCTGGGAGCAATTTGTACCCATAAAGAATGTACGCAACACCGGCATTATGCAGCTTGAGTACACACAAAACTACGATGGAACCGCCATGTTCTGGAAGCTTGTCTCATGGAATGATCACGCGCACTTACAAGGTCTTTGAGATAAAAAAATACCGACGACGCATTTGCGTTGTCGGTTTTTCTATCAATTCCGTTCCATCTGGGGCATGCCCGAATTTTTTTTGGCTTCTTCGAGAAAGCCCTCGAAGAACAAGCGGCCAAGTTTTGATGCACGTCGACTAATCTTGTCGGTAAGTGCAGTTTTGGGCTGATAACGAATATATTCGATCTCTTTGAATTTATTCTTTTGCGCAAACTTAGGCGAATATAGTGCGAAGAAATCTTCCGAAGGGACGATCTCGTCGATCAAGTTACGCTCAAGCGCCGTGGTTGCAGGAAACCACGCCCCGCTCGTACGCCCAAGCGGCTCTTTGGCTTCACGACGAAGATCATCAAGCGGAATATTACGTGAGTCACTCACGGCCTTAAGGAAGTGCTCGAACTTGGCATCAATATCACCAAGGATCATCTTGCGATTATTCTTTGTTATCGGCCGCCACTGTGCGCCCACGCCCTTATTGGGTCCTGTTGCAAACTCTTCCTGTGTGATGCCGAGCAACTTGCCGAGACGACTCGTGTTGTAGTAGCTCGAGATGACGCCAATGTTTGCAACGGTCGCTTCGGGGTCTGCGATGATACGTTCAGTACCGAGCGCGGCATAATATCCGCCAGAATATGCTCCGTCGGAAACATAACTGTAAACAGGAATATCCTTATGCTGAGCGCGAAACTTCCTGAGGATGCGGTAAATCTGTGCACTTGCAGTCGCACCTCCGCCAGGGGAATCGATATTCAATACGATACCGGCAAGATGCTTTTCATCAAGTGCATTCTCGAGTGCCACCTTGATATAGACGACCGTGTTGTCCTGATCTTGATCACCGAAATATCCGCCGCTGATACCGCCCTCAAGCTTCACGAAGTACACCTTGCCTGTGCCCACACCCCCCGAAACACCAGGGAAGGATTTGCCGTAGTATCGATCGTCGATCTTCACTCCACGATCAAGCGAGCTCAGATAGTACGACCCCGCGAAACCGGCAAAAAAAATGAGAAAAAATAAATGCTTCCAAAAACGTCGACGATTATAGCGCTCTCGTTCCTTGAAGAAGCTTTGCATTCCACTTGCGAGTGCGTGCTCGACATCCTTCGCGGTAAGTGCAATAGGCACTGTGGATTCTTTTGTCACATCAACTACTGTAGCCGGAGATTTCTTACAGCCAAACAAGCGATTTAAAAGGTGCATGATGCTACCCCCATATAAAGTACGAACCACTGTTTAGGATACATGCCCAAGCAGCAAACAGACAATTGACACAACGCATCTCCAGATGCAGAAAGGGAAGATTGACAGTCACGTTAAGCGCGCTAGCATGAGCAGAGAGTTCATCACAAGGGAATCCTCATGAATATCCCACGATTGAAGTTCGCTTTCTTGGCGATTGTCTTTCTTGTTAGTCTTGTTGGCTGCAAAGAACAACCTGCAAAATTCTCATCGGACAATGTTATCGCTCTTGCTGACAAGCATCGGCAAACGGTCATTGAGCAGACAAGAGCGGCGTCATATGCCGTATTTCCAGACGTTAAAGATCCAGAGATATTGAAAGACAAAACCTTTCTTGAAGCGATCGTCGCCGAAAAGGCACGAGGGAGCGCGTTCGGTGTTCGCGCAGACGGTATCGTATTCACCAATGTTCACGTTGTCAGTGATAATTGCGTGGTTGAAGATAGCCCCGACCCGCGCATGGTCCCCCGAAGTGAGTTCTTTCGCCGCAACAAAGAAGCGAGTGGTGCCTCCCACTGCTTGCTCTTGAAAGCCAATTCCTCCAAGGTGTATCGCGCAAAGATTATAAAGCTCGATGAAAAGAATGACATTGCCACACTTCAGATTGAGAGCGATGAACGATCTTTTCCATATCTTAGGATTGCTTCAGTTGGCAGTTTTAGCGAAGGTGCGGAAGTTTTCACGATCGGCTCACCGCTTGGCAATACCAACTTCATGACTCCTGGCTACATCAGTAATGTCGATTTTGTTATGCCAACCCAAGAAGGCGTAAAAATGATCGCACGCAAGCTACAGTTCAGTGCCGCGGTGTTGCCTGGTAATTCAGGCGGACCACTTGTGAGCTTTGCCTCAGGTGAGGTCGTGGGCCAAGTCGTTGCCATCATCGTCATGCACGACATACCGACGCAAATGTCCTACGCCAATCCCGTCGATTTTCTTCAACATAATCTCGATAGCATTCCGGCGAAGTGAGACTCACTTTGCGAGACAATAAAAACCACCCCCTCATTGAGGGGGTGTTTTGTGCTTTTAAAACATGTTGTCGTTATTGTCTTTCGGGCATCACAAGCGGTGTATCTGTAGACTCGTAGTTTTTTTCAGCCTGCGGAGGCACGGGGTC
>JAYVMS010000053.1:0-10459 GCA_043758815.1 bacterium | reverse complement strand
AAGTAGCGCCGGCACCTCTCTCGGTCGCGGTGGTTGAACAACAGGGTAACCCGGTACATGAAATGATCGGACACTCAGTTGAAGGGCGCACGATAGATGCATATACGTATGGAACTGGAACGACAAAACTCCTCTTCGTCGGAGGAATGCACGGGGGGTATGAATGGAATGGTGTCCTTTTGGCGTACACATATATGGATTATCTCTCCGCACATCTCAGTGAGATTCCTGCGAAGTTATCCATTATCGTAATCCCGGACATCAATCCCGACGGCGTATTTAAGGTGATTGGTAAAGAGGGACGCTTTACAACTGCTGACGTGCCGGCATCAAGGGACGAATCACCAGGCCGATTTAATGCGAATAAGGTCGACCTCAATCGCAACTTTGGCTGTAACTGGGCCGCGACGAGTGCGTGGAAGGGCAACATTGTGAGCGGCGGAACGTCAGCGTTCTCCGAGCCGGAGAGTCGTTCTTTGCGTGATTTTGTGCTCAAACTTCGTCCAGTCGGCGTTGTTTTTTGGCACAGTCAGGCAGGGGCGGTCTATGCATCGGAGTGTGAACATGGAGTACTGCCGGTCACGATCGATATTATGAATGCTTACGCACGTGCGGCAGGTTATCCTGCGGTGAAGTCATTTAGTGCATATAAGGTAACCGGAGATTCCGAGGGCTGGCTTGCATCGGTCGGTATCCCCGCACTCACAGTTGAGTTGAGTACACATGATTCTGTACAGTGGGACAAAAATCTCGCAGGAATCAAGGCTTTAGTCAATTATTACAACAAATTGATGCAGTAGATATTAGTAGCGCACATTGTTTTTGCACCGCTGTGCGCTGTCAAGTGTCGGTGCATGTTAGAATCAAATCTATGGATGATATTGTAAATCTACAACCAGCATCACCAAAGTCCATTGTGCATAATCGCCACTGGATAGTGCCTATCCTCGCCGCCTTTATTGTTGGCGGTATTTTTGCTTATATGTTTGATCAGATAATAAAGATGAATGTGCAACTGACTGCTCTATCAGGTAATCTTGCTTCGACGACGGCAGTTTTGCACTCAGTAACTGATGCACTTGCAAAAAATATTTCGGACCTTCATGTTGAGACAAGCGGCATTTCTCGGACGCTCTCAAGTACAGCAAATGATGTGACCTCCGCACAGAATAGTATTATTGCGGTGAAAGATCAGGTTGGGGGTGTTGAACAGACAGTTGGATCGATTTCGGGTTCGGTGTCGACGCTCCAAAAACTTGCAACAACCGACCCTGAGCTCCTCAAGAAATATTCAAAAGTATACTTTCTTAATGAGAATTATACTCCCGCACACCTAGTTACGATTCCTCAAGGTGTTGTGTACAGCAATTCAAAGCCGGAGCTTTTTCTCGAAGAAGCAATGCCATTCCTGAAGAACCTTCTCACTGCCGCTTCGTCGAGTCGAGTTATGATGTATGTTTCATCCGGCTATCGCTCTTTCGGAACACAGGAGAAACTTAAATCCGAGTATACGGTGAAGTATGGGGAGGGGACTGCCAATTCGTTCTCTGCGGATCAAGGATATTCGGAGCATCAGTTGGGTACTACGGTGGATTTTATAACTGGTGGTTTCCACGGTGAACTTACCAATGCATTTGATACGACCGATGCTTTCAAATGGCTCGCAGAGAATGCATATAAATACGGATTCGAGCTGTCGTATCCGAAGGGGAATGAGTACTATGTCTATGAACCGTGGCATTGGCGCTTTGTTGGAGTAAAACTTGCAACCTATATCCACGACAATACGAAGAATTTTTACGACATGGATCAGCGCGATATTGACACCCACCTAGCCGATTTTTTTGACGGATCATCCTTGGTTGTGCAATAAACCACACAACATCTTTAAGAAAGTTAGCCACACGCTCACTCACCCTCACCATGCTGCTTATTCAACGCCGAACTGCTTGGCGGATTTGAAACTTGAATAAAAAATGAACGCGGCTCAAGGGCACCAAGCCAACTTAATAAAAAGGAGTTGTCCAGCGCAATGACAAGGCTCGTATCAAGGTATGTGCAGAAAGTGTGCTCTTGTGTACTGTCTCACAATTTATTCATCACAACCTGCCATTATTGTCACTACGGTGATATTTTTTAAGCAAACATAATATGCGGTTTGCTGGTATGCGATATAAATAACAACCTTGTGGGATTGGGGAAATTGGTGATGTTTCGTCTGCCTGTCGACTGGTGGGTCTGCGATCTAAAATTTCATCGAGCGATCCGACTCTGTTTGGTGATAGACCGCTTAGAAGAATGCGAGTGCCTACGGTTTTGGGATACTGAAATTTGATAGCGACTTTGTTTGCTTATGGTTGAGCGGAATTAGCAAACAAGAAGTGTTCTCGTGGCGTACTTCTGTGCCGTGAAACCACCAATTGCGTGCCGTCAGAGAGAATCCCTCCACTAGTTTTTTTAACAAACCAGCACGTTAGCACGTTGACAACTCGAGTGACGTATTTTATTCTCAACCTAGTACTTTTTCATACGGAGAACATACATGCACATACTCCAAGACGATGGGGTTCCTCACGTTGAGTCGGAAGAGGATTCTCGTGTATTCTTTGCCGACCCGCATTACATCCACTATGCAGGAATGTTAAACCCTCCTCGACCAGGTTTCGCTGACTGTATTCAGATGCTTGAGCATACACATTTTGTTCCTGGCACATTGCGCAATGTTCGCTTTCATGTGCGCATCGTCAATTGGCAAGGCATTATATGGGGGATAGTAAGCATCCCTATTGCCGAGAAAGTGCTGATGGAGAGAATGGCGCAGGTCAATGGCTTGCGTATTGCAAGCGGCACCCCGATCATGCTTACTGACGGTGGGGTTCACAGATTCCCTGTCGATTGTAAGAATCTTTTTGTTCTTGAGAATATTGCCGGACATCCCGTCTATCATCAACCGCGATGATCATGAGCGCTCTTTTATCAGTGGCGCTTTTTATTTGTTTCATATCAATAATGCTTTACATTTTATGGTATTAAGGTTATAATAGACCCACAGTAAGCTACAACTCACGAAGGTCATCGCACCACATGTGAGCACATCTCCATTTTCCTAGTGTAAAATACTAGAAAAACTGATTGCAGGGCCGAAAGCGAATGATGAATTTGCTTTTTCCCTGCTAGCCTAAAACTCCCCTGATGGGGAGCCGCTGTCGCGGAAGCTCACACTCAATAATTTTACAGGGTCGAATATTGAATAAGAAATTACACACAAAATATATAAATAATAAAAAAGTTATGATGAAAAAAATGAATTTTAAGAAGACAACCATTGCGCTTCTCGGAGCTGCAATCGTACTCATGAACGGTAGCGTCGCATATGCGGCAAACCCATCATCGGTCAATCTCGGAACTGCAGGGAATTATGCAATATTAGCGCAAACCGGAGTAAGTACAGTGCCCACTTCGGCAGTTACTGGAAATATCGGAGTGAGTCCCGTAGCCGCAAGCTACATCACTGGATTTTCTCTTGTAAGCCCTGTTATCGTAGATGCAGCCGGAAATTATTCTACCTCACCTCAGGTGACCGGAAAGATCTACGCAGCTGACTACAATACACCAACTAATCCTACTCCGGCGAATCTCACAACCGCAGTAGGTGACATGGGTACTGCATACACAGATGCCTCATCACGCGCACCTGATTTTACTGAGCTCGCAACAGGTAACATCGGTGGACTCACCATGACTTCGGGCGTATACAAATGGGGAACAGGAGTAACTATTCCTACGAATGTAACCCTTTCAGGAGGCGCTAATGATGTATTCATCTTTGTGGTCGCACAAGACATCACCATGGCTGCCGGCAAATCAGTCATATTAAGTGGCGGTGCACAGGCCAAGAACATCTTCTGGGTTGTCGCAGGTCAGGTCACTTTAGGAACTGGCGCACACTTTGAAGGTATCGTGCTTTCAAAGACCGCTATTCACTTGAATACTGGCGCGTCTATTAATGGTCGGTTGCTTGCACAGACTGCGGTCACCTTAGATCAGAGTGTGGTAACAGCACCAGCCACGAGCGCGTCCGTTACACTTAGTTCTGAAAAAACTATCACTGCTTTCTCCGTGCTTGGAAGTGGAGGAGTTTTCAATGGAAACAATATTTCAGTGAACGTACCTTATGGTACAAATGTCACTGCACTTGTTCCTACTGTAATGTTAAGCGGAGGAACAGTCTCGCCGCTCTCAGGTGCGGCACATGATTTTACAGCAGCTTCGACTTACACAGTCACCGCTCAGGATAATTCGACTAAGACATACACAGTGACCGTCATTGTAAGTGCAAATACTACTGTAACTACAACACCACCTACACCAACTCCTACACCTACACCCGCACCTACTCCATCACCTTCAACAGGAGGAAGTAATGTTAACCCCGGATCACAGGCAGGAGTTACCCTGATGACGACTTCGGTTGGAACTGTCGGATGCATGGGAGGAGAGAAGTTTAGTACTGTTACAGGCAAGCCATGTGCTGCAGCCAATGGGCAGCAATTCGGAGCAGCAGTGTCGCTTTATGCACGTTCACTCTCACGCGGATCACGAGGGGATGATGTGTCAAGGCTCCAGCAGAGACTGTTGGACGAGCATGTCTACACTGGACCTGTTACTGGATACTTCGGACCCCTGACCGCGAAAGGGGTAATGAAGTATCAGGCAAAAATGGGTATTGCTCAGGTCGGAATGGTCGGACCACTGACGCGCGCATCACTCAATAAGTAATTTAGATCGCAAAAAACAGACCTATCTACGGGTCTGTTTTTTGTTTTCAGAAATAATGTCTATGTAAGCGGTTTAATGATCAAACATAAAGAATTGGCGTTATTGAGGTGGATACCCCAGAAGGCATTTGTGAAAAGAATATTGTTGCGGATGCTCGCGCTAAGTCCTCATCGTTATCTCATCATAATATGATAGCTTAAAGTGATGAATGCTGGCGAAAAGGGCAACATCAAGAACAACATTTTGGGACGTGAGCAAACAGACAAGAGCTTACGTACTGAAAGAACAAAAACCGACCTCGCACTAGTTGATAAAAAGAAAGCAACAGAAGAAGGTGCCGACTTGGTTGTGCAAAAAGCTCGTGAAAAAACTGATGAAGTAGTCGGGATGGCGCGCAAAGAAGTCGACGAAAAACTTGCCTTGTCCTCCACTCAGCCAACAAAGCACGATATTGAAAAAAGAGAAAAAGATGACAAGGTTGTTCAACAAGAACGGCTTGCGGCCGATAAGCTCGTCACCAGTCAGCGGGAGGATGAAGCTCAGGCGCTCAAGCGTCTGTTCTCACTTGAGCGCGAGAAGACCGATAGGACTTTATTGACCGAACGCGCAAGGTCGGACAATGCGCTTGAAAATCGCGACGACTTTCTCGGCATGGTAAGTCATGACCTAAGAGACCTTCTCAGCGGCATTCTCTTTAGTTCGACATTGCTCTCCCAACAGGCAACCAACAGTGACGAAGGAAGCCGCATGCGCGCCGTTGGGTTGAACATTGAACGTTATGTGGCACGAATGAATCGACTTATCGGTGATCTGGTCGATGTTGTGAGTATCGATGCGGGAAAGCTTTCGGTGTCGATCGAAAATGTTGATACCACACTACTCATAAACGAGGCTGTGGACACATTTAGTGTATCTGCACGGGAGAAGCATATAGCGCTTTTGTCTGAGCTGTCATGCGGGTCTATCGTGTTGGCAGGTAATCATGATCGCTTGCTTCAGGTGTTTGCAAATCTTATATCAAATGCATTAAAATTTACCCCGCAAGGAGGCAGTATCATCATTCGTTGTGAAAAAAATGAAGATACAGTTATATTTTCTGTAACTGATACAGGCCCAGGGATGCAAAAGGACGTGCTCGAGGCGATCTTTCGAAGGTTTTGGCAGACTGAAAAAAATAGCAGCAAAGGGCTTGGACTTGGCCTTTATATTTCTAAATCTATTGTTGAAGCCCATGGTGGAAAAATTTGGGCAGAAAGTACACCCGGTGAAGGCAGTAGATTTTCCTTTACGATTCCGATCGTTCCTCCTGCCCCAGTTAAATGAGGTTTACACTGTTTCTTTATTCCTCTTAATACCCTTTGGCTCTGCCATGGGGATTTCCGCTAAGGAAGGGTTTGGGAAATCGTTGGTTTCCCAAGATGATTTAGAGCAAAGCTCCTGAGATACCTCGCCGGTACGGAGCGGAGCGAGCGAGTGTACGGCTCTTCAGCGGGGAGGTTCATTTTTTGAGCTTTGCCGCGGCTTTGGGAGTAGAAACGGTTTTGCTCATGATGAATGCCCTGATGATGCCAAAGGCGATGAGTCGATAGACGAACATCGCAAGCCCCGAAGCGCAATCAGAAGCATGCTCCACATGTCGGTGTTTCTGTTTACCTATCAATCACGAACTGACCTAACTATTCCACCCACAAAATACACTTGAGGGACACCTCACTCATTTGAAAATCAGGGTTGCTTGTCATCGCAGTATTTCAACGAAACGGAAGCAAAGAATTGTGCATGCCATATTCCTTGCTTCTTCTGCGGAGTACAAAAAAATCTTCCTGAAGTACTGCTTTAGGTCCTATTTGGTACTATACGCCCTTCAGTCTGAGTTCATCCTGTGCGCTTCATCGCACAGTGGTTGAGTCATTGACTTTTCATTCGTATTGATTATATTTAGTATATCTAACTATTTTAAAAATGAACCATATGTCAGTCAGTATTACTCAAATTGCAACCCTCCTCTTCTCCATGTCTCGCGTAATGCGCGGAAAAGGGGATGATCCCTATTCGCAACTTCGACTAGAAGCACTGAGCTTTATCGAAACACAAAAGGATCCGACGATGAAAGATATCGCTTCATATTTCTCTATTGCTCCACCGACCGCGACGTCTTTAGTCAACGGACTTGTTGCAGAAAAGTACCTCATGCGCATTACTGACAAGAGCGATAGACGTATCGTCCGTATCATCATTACTGTGAAGGGAAGGTTGGTGCTCAGGGAGGGACATAAGCGTAAGCTCGAAAAGATCGAAAGAAAATTTGCTCCGCTGAACGGAAAAGAGCGTGAGGAACTTGCTCGGATATTAGAAAAGATCATTGCACATTACCAGCATAAGTCCGACAATAAAAAGTAATATTACCCTCAATCTCAACATGAAAACTACAGCACTTTCAACACAAAAAAAGATAGTCGTCATTGTCGCCACACTCATCGTCGCGGGCTCCCTTTTTTATTTTGCGACGAATTATTTTAAAACTCCGCTGGCGGAGACGAATTGGTATATCGTTTCCCGTCACGATATTACGCAGAAAGTCTCATTCACTGCACAGGTGAATCCAGTGCATACTGTGGATCTTGCCTTCGCTCGCCAAGGTGCAGTAAGCGATGTTTCCGCTCACGTCGGAGAAAAAGTCGCTGCAGGTGAGGTCCTTGCGGTGCTTACGCATGGTGATATATCGGCACAAGTCGCGCTCGCAAGTGCGAACGTTGATGTAGAAAACGCAAGGCTCGCACTCTTACTCAAGGGTACACGCACAGAGGATGTTGCGGTAACTCAAGCTTCACTTGATGCGGCCAATACAACCCTGTCATCCGCAGCGCAAACAGTGGGGGATAAGACTCGTGATGCATTTACTTCAGCAGATGATGCGCTGCACAATCAGCTGAGCGGAATATTTACTAACCCCGATACAACTGATCCACGACTCTCGCTTCTGACAAGTAATTCAGCACAAGTTACCTCAATACAGGTTGAGCGGTCTCAAGTGGGAGTGCGACTTGCGGCATTTAAAGTGTCACTCGATGCAAATACCGATACGCCAAACATGCGCCTCACGAGTACAGAGATGCTTTTGCGCGAAGAGATAACCTTCCTTGATTCTGTCGCGACGCTGCTTTCTGGTGTGATTCCTGATTCATCGAATTCACAAGTTACTATTTCGGGATATCGCACGAGTACAAATCTCGCACGTACTAATCTTAATGCCTCACTCTCCTCTGTGATAAGTGCTGAGCAGTCATATGCAAACGCCAAAGCCGCGGTCACGGTTGCTGAAAGACAGCTCGCACTCAAGCAGGCTCCTGCAACAAATGAAGATGTAAGTGCAGAGACTGCACGCGTTGAGAGTTCAAAGGCCTCACTTCAAAGCGCAGAGGCAGAGCTCGCTAAGACACGCATTGTTGCGCCGTTTGCCGGAGTGGCCACACGCGTAGATGCTAAGCGCGGCGCGGTCGCATCTCCCAATATTCCGGTTATCACACTTATCTCAATGGGCGCATATCAGATTGAAGGGTATCTTTCAGAGGTAGATGTAGCTAAGGTAAAGACGGGAGATAGAAGTGAGGTTACCGTTGATGCATTCGGCGCCGATCGTATTCTGTCGGCCCATGTTGCAAGCGTTGATCCTGCACCTATAATGCAAAACAATGTGCCCTCATACAAGGCTGTTATTACTCTCGACAAAGACAATGACCCAGGAGTAAAACCCGGAATGCACGCAAATGTGACCATACTCACTGCAATTAAAAAAGCAGCATTGTCAGTTCCTGCGGGTGCTATTGTAACTAAACTCGGTGAGACATATGTTGAAAAAAAGAATGACAACGGAAGCATCGTACTCACGCAAGTGAAGACGGGTCTTACTGACGATTACATCGAGATAGTCTCGGGTGTGAACGAAAACGACCGCATCGCCTCTTTCGGAATTATGAGCGTCACCCAATAATCATTATGACCCAACAAACTTCACCATCACGTTTTGCTCAGATACGCAATGACAAGCCTTGGATATTTGGGCTGATTGGAGGACTTTTCCTTGCTTTCATCGTTGGTGGGTTTCTCTATGTCGATACTGTCGGCAAGCGCGTATATATAGAAAAATCGGACATTGAGGCGCCGACCATTAATCTTTCCGCTACACAACCAGGAATACTCGAAGCTTTCTATGTCCATGAAGGTGACGTGGTCTCGCCCAACACTCTCGTTGCACGCGTCGGCAACGAGCTTATCAAGACCAAGTCTACCTCACTCATACTTTCCGTGAGTAATAAAGCCGGCGCACTCGTAAGCCCTGGGGAGCCTGTGGCTACAGTCATTGACCCAAGACAACTAAGAGTGGTTGGGCAAGTCGATGAGGACAAGGGTCTTGCGAATATTGCCGTCGGTCAGCATACGCTCTTTACTGTCGATGCATTTGGGAACAAAGAATATTCCGGAATTGTCGATGAAGTCAGTCCCACTTCGCATGCCTCAGGTATCGCATTTAGTATCTCAGATAAGCGCGAAACAAGAACTTTCAACGTAAAAGTGCGTTTCGATATCAATGCCTATCCTGAACTCAGGAATGGTATGTCGGCAAAATTATGGATCTACAAAGATAACATAAAATAAATGTCAGCGGCGGTATCACAAATAGAAGAAGCAAAGATAAGTCCATGGCTCGTACTTGCGACCGTGATGTTCGGCACACTCCTTATCGGTCTTGACCGTACTGTCGTCAGCTTGGGTCTTCCGAAAGTTATTGCAGAATTCGGCTCAACGGTGGCGATTGCAAGCTGGGTAGCGACGGCATACATCATTTCCAATGCAATCTTCGTGCCGGTCTTTGGAAAGCTTGGAGATATGTTCGGCAATAAGATCATCTACCTCACAAGCTTCATCGCCTTCATTGTCTTCTCGCTGCTTGCTGGGGTAGCGTGGAATATGCCGTCGCTCATTGCCTTCCGCGCACTACAGGGACTCGTGGGTGCAGCAGTATATCCGACCGCTCTCTCGCTGATCGCGAAAACTTTTCTTGATCCGAAAGAACGTGTGCAGGCGATGGGTATTTGGTCCGCATCATTCGCCGCCTCTTCTGTGTTCGGTCCGCTCATCGGCGGCCCCCTCATTGATGCATTTTCATGGCGCATGCTTTTTTATATCAATCTGCCGATCGGGCTTATCGGCATCATCATGACACTGTTGTTCCTCACTGATGACCGACCAGAGGAAAAGCGTAAGGGTTTTGATTTTGTGGGAGCCATATTGTTGGGCGTGTCACTTTCAAGTTTGGTCATTGTGTTAGATCGCGGTTCTGACTGGGGATGGAATGCGGCAGGAAGTTTTATCTGTTATACACTGTTTGTTGTCTTTGGTCTCTGGTTTTATTTCAAAGAAAAAGTGACGGTGAATCCGCTCGTGGATTTTAAATTCTTCCAAGATAGAACATTTTCACTCGTACTCATTATCTCATTTATCTCTTTCGGGGGAATGATGGGGGCGATGTTTCTTATTCCATTATTTGCACAGCTCTTTCTTGGGTATAACGCGACGCAGACGGGATTTCTTTTTCTTCCCATGGCGCTGTCGATGTTCGTGATGGGACCACTTGGTGGAAAATTCACTAATAAATTCGGCGCGCGAAAGACCATAAGTG
>JAYVMS010000052.1:0-11914 GCA_043758815.1 bacterium | reverse complement strand
TACCTTGATCGGGTGCCGTTTTTGTTATGGTGCGTAGGAGGAAGTGCCTTATGGCTTTTCGGCAGGATTCAAATGCTAACCGCTTTTACTCAATGAGATATGCGAGGCCACCACCTCACGAAGCCGTCCGAATACGTCATTTGTGGTGGAATAATCAGAACTTAACATAACACAAGAGCTCATTATGTAATGTCGTTTGTTGATGTGCTTGCGTATCATATTAGTATATGCTAATATATATATGTATGCAGGAATCGCAGAACAAACAACATTATAAAGTTTTTGGAAACAGCGAGAGGGTTCGATTGTTAGTATGTCTTAACAAGCATCAGTCTGTCACTGAATTACTTGAAAAATGTACACTTTCACAATCCGCACTATCCCAGCATCTGAAGATCTTAAAAGATGCTGGGATGGTTACGTGTATCCGAAAAGGTAAAAAACGAATTTACTCTGTAACAAATAAAACGGCGCTTGATATTGCAAAGATGCTTTTGCACTATTAAATAACTCTATTATTAAAGAATTTTTAAATCATGAAACATATCAACATAGATTCGTTTAGGGATGTCATTAATGCTGAGAAGAGTAACTCAACAATTGATTTTATAAATGTATGTACTCCTGTTGAGTATAATGAAAAACATATTTCTGGTGTGCGAAATGTTCCACTAGATGAAATAGAAAAGCATATATCAGAATTTAACTCAAAGAAAACCATTTATGTGCATTGTCGGTCTGGAAATAGAAGCAAAAAAGCAATCGAAATATTAGAAGCACTTGGCGTTGTAGCAGAGATGGTTAATGTTGAGGGTGGGCTCATGGCGTGGGAACAGGCGAAATTTGATACAACTTCCCTATCAAGGAAGCTTCCGCTTATGAGGCAAGTATTCCTCTGTGCGGGGATTCTAATCATAACTGCACACTTGCTTGCATATGTAGTAGATACACGATTTGCATTTCTGTCATTACTTGTAGGTATTGGCTTAACGATATCTGGTTTAACTGGATGGTGTGGAATGGCGCTTTTATTATCAAAAATGCCGTGGAATAAGTAATATTGTTATTTTATGACTAACACTCCCACCCATAACAATCCTCATATACAGACTTTTTTTGATCATAATACAAACACCGTAAGCTACGTTGTTGCTGACACAGATACAAAGCGCTGCGCCATCATAGATAGTGTTATGGATTATGAGCCACACAGTGGAACTATCTCGTATGAAAATGCTCTAAAAATTATCGACTATGTTCATGAACAAAACCTTACTGTCGAGTGGATTCTTGAAACTCACGTACATGCTGATCACCTTTCTGCTGCTAAATATATTAAAGAAAATCTTGGAGGGAAGATTGCTATTAGTAAATATGTTATTGAAGTACAAAAAGTTTTTGGAGATATATTTAGCGGAGGCGAAGAATTCCTTAAGGACGGCAGTCAGTTTGATGTATTATTTGAAGAAGATCAGTCGTTTATGATCGGATCCATCGAAGCGCAAGCGCTCTATGTGCCTGGGCATACCCAAGCAGATATAGCCTACTACATAGGAAATGCCATTTTTGTAGGAGATACTCTACTTATGCCCGACTTTGGTTCTGCACGATGTGATTTTCCGGGAGGAAGCGCAGAAAATTTATACGACTCAGTGTCCAAGCTTTTTGCCCTTCCTGAGATTACTCGAGTGTTCATGTGTCATGATTATCTTCCTGAGAGTAGATCTGAATACATATTTGAAACTACACTACGAGATGAAAAAACAAATAATATTCATTTGAGTGAGGGTGTTTCTAAGGAGGATTTTATAATACTGAGAAAAGCACGAGATGCAAAACTAAAAATGCCGAAACTCATTATCCCGTCTATACAAGTGAACATACGAGCTGGTAATATTCCCCAAAAAAATAACGGTACAATGTCACTTGTAATACCCGTTAACGGCATCTTCTCAAAGAATGTCACCGTTGATTAAATGTGTGTTTATGTATAGATGCGTAGGGGTGAACAAGCCGCTTTGCTCACTGGCAGGATTACTAAGACCATGCTGTTGTTTTGTGGGCAATTAATGAAGATTGTATATTGACTGCGATTTGGGTATATGAAAGAATCTGAACGGTTTATTGTACGAAAGGTTTGCAATGGAACGTGAGATTGTGAAGTACGACATCATCACTGGTCAAACGGCAAGAGATCTGCAAAAACGCGTGACGGAAAGCATCTCGAAGGGATGGGTCCCGCAAGGCGGTATTAGCCATAATCTCATGGGCTACCCCGTCCAAGCCGTTGTGATGTACAAATCGCCCAACCAACAATAGAAAAAAGGCGCCCGTTTAGTGGGCGCCTTTCTTATGCCTTTATCATTTCTCTCTGCTTCATCTTCATCCCCCTACGAACCTCGCTTTTTCGTTTCTCTACTTTGATGGTTATTTCTTCACCTGCCTGACCACCATTTGCGTGCGCAGGCACGTCTTTCATTCCGACGGTGACTATGCCTCCCGACATCATGCGCTCTTTGATGATGGTCGTTGCGACAGGCGTGAGAATCTTGTCTTGAATCAAGCGGCGAAGCGGGCGTGCACCGTATTGAGGGTTGTAGCCTTGCTTGGCGAGGTATGCGAGCGCGTCGCTTGAGATAACAAGCTTGATGTCCTTTGTCAGTAATCGCTCGCGAAGCTTGTCTGCTTGTATTGCGACAATATTCTTGAGAATCTCGGGCGAAAGAATATCAAACATGATGATATCATCGAGACGGTTCAAGAATTCTGGTCGGAAAAAGTCCTTGAGGCGATCCATGATCTTCTCTTTGGTTTTTGCATACTGATCGACATCTGACCCACTTGCAAAACCAATAGTCTGCATTTTGTCGATGAATTCTCCGCCAATGTTTGAGGTCATGATGATGACGGTATTCTTAAAGTTCACAACGCGACCCTTTGAGTCTGTGAGGCGGCCGTCATCAAGCACCTGAAGAAGTATGTTGAAGACCTCAGGATGCGCTTTCTCTATCTCGTCGAAAAGAATAACGGAGTAAGGACGATGACGTACAAGCTCGGTCAGACCGCCTGATTCTTCGTAACCTACGTATCCTGGGGGCGCACCTATGAGCTTTGATACTGCAAATTTCTCCATGTACTCACTCATATCAACGCGTATGAGTGCTTTCTCGTCATCAAAAAGGAAGCCCGCAAGTGCCTTGGTGAGCTCCGTCTTTCCGACACCAGTTGGGCCCAAGAAAAGGAATGAGCCAATAGGGCGGCCTGGGTCTGAGATGCCAACGCGTGAGCGCTTGATGGCGTCTGAGATCTTCTGGATGGCGTCGTCTTGACCGACAACACGCTTCTTGAGCTCGTCTTCGATGCGCCCAAGCTTTGCAGCTTCCTCCTCGAGCATGCGTGAAAGCGGTATGGTCGTCCATTTGGCGACAACTTTAGCAATGTCTTGCTCGGTTACTTCTTCGTGGAGAATACGGCGAGCGCTCTGCAGTTTTTTGAGCTTAGCATTCTTGTCTAAAAGATTTTTTTCGAGTGCGGGTATCTTGCCGTAGCGGATTTCAGCGGCCTTTGCAAGGTCAGAGCGCATTTCTGCATTCTCAGCTTCTAGGCGCTCGCTTTCGAGGCTCTTCTTGATGGTGCGGAGGTCGAAGACAAGCTCCTTTTCGTTCTTCCACTTGAGTTCGAATTCATGGGTCTCTTCTTTGAGGTCCGCTATCTCCTTGTCTATTATCTTTGTACGATCTTTAGTTTTCTTGCCGCTTGGGCCTTCACTTTCCTGCTTCAGTGCCTCTTTCTCTATCTCGAGACGCATGATCTTCCTGTGTGTAGCCTCAAGGAGCGCAGGCTTGTTCTCAAGCTCAATACGCAGAGCCGATGCCGCCTCGTCGATGAGATCTACCGCCTTATCAGGAAGAAATCTGTCGCTGATATAGCGAGAAGAAAGATTAACTGCAGCCAAAATGGAGTCGTCGGTTATCTTTACGCCGTGGAATATTTCGTATTTTTCTTTGAGACCTCGCAATATCGCTACTGCATCTTCTACTGTGGGTTCATTGATGTACACAGGCTGGAAACGGCGTGAGAGTGCTGGGTCCTTCTCAATGTACTTCTGGTATTCCTTAAGGGTGGTGGCGCCTATGGCACGAAGCTCCCCACGCGCGAGTGCAGGTTTAAGCATGTTGGATGCGTCCATTGCACCTTCGGCAGCGCCAGCACCGACGATAGTATGAATCTCGTCGATGAAAAGAATAATCTTGCCTTCTGCGCGTTCGACTTCTTTCATTATTGCCTTGAGGCGCTCCTCGAATTCACCGCGATACTTTGTGCCTGCGATTAGGAGTCCTAAATCAAGCGATACGAGATCTTTGTCGCGCAAAAACTCAGGGCAGTCGCCCTTTGCGATGCGTTGTGCAAGGCCTTCTACTACGGCGGTCTTACCCGTACCCGCTTCTCCTATGAGGATGGGGTTATTCTTAGTTCGTCGTGAAAGTATCTGGATAATACGACTTATTTCCTCATCGCGGCCTATTACTGGGTCGAGTTTGTCTTCGCGTGCGAGCTTGGTGAGCGAGCGAGTGTACTTACCTATAGCACGAAGCTTCTTGGGAGAGTCGATGTCATTAACATTGCTATCGCGAAGCTCGTGGAGCACGTGTACGACATTTTCGCGATTGATACGGAAGCGCGTAAGCAGCTCTGCGACAGCGGAAGGAACACTCATGAGTGCAATAAAAAGATGCTCTGTTGATATGAACTGGTCATTCAGCTCTTTGGCAACCTGCTGTGACTGCTCAAGAGCTTGTGCAAGTTCAGGAGTAAGGTAGAGCTGGTACGAAGAGGCAGTGGTCGATGCATTGACTGCAGCTCCCTCTTCGATAGATTCGATAATAGACTCAGTCAAAAGTACTGGATCAATATCAAGTTTCTCGAGAATAGAAAGTACCATACTCTCCTCCTGAAGAACCAAACCTGCCAAGAGATGCATGGGGGTTACGTGTGTCTGTCCGCGCTCTATCGCGAGTTCGTGTGCTCGTCTGATGGCATCGCGCGCTTTCGTTGTGAAATTTGCAAATGGTGGCATGGTTTTTGAATTGATGAGATAAACAGCGGTAGACTCATATTAACTCCGAAATCTATTAACTTGTGGTAATAAAATATCACAAATAAAGACAATGGTCAATGGCGCTTTAAGCGCTGCTATTTTCGCCGACAATGCTCTTTGCTTGGTTCTTAGCACCTACGAATTCGAGGATACGAGATATGGGGTATATAAGTGACTTCGTGCTGTCAGTGCTATCGGGAATGACAATTCCCACTACTTGACCGTCGAGATTTACTACCAATCCGCCTGCGTTTTGTTCTGGGATGCGAGGAAGGGTCTCAATGCCCACTAAATACTGTATCGGGGTTGTAGTGGAATTGTTCTTACTATAGCGCAATCTTGAAAGCGTAGTCTTGAAAACTCCCGTGCCGTCACTTCCTCCAAGCACGACTACGGTCTGCGCAAGCTTGGGATCCTCAGTGCGTCCGTAGGTGACAGAATCAAGCGTGTCAGAAGCAGCAAGTTTGGCAATCTTCAAAAAGTAAACAGGCAAGTTGCCGGATTCTTGTCCTGGAACGGGAGCAGCCCCGTAGCTCTTGCCTGCAATCGTAATAGTGTAACTTTCCTTCGCAACTCCTTCCCCAAGCAGACTCTTTGGTTCTGTTGCTATAAGACCGTCACGTGAGACAACGAAACCTATAGTTAGTGGTACTGTAGACGATGCAATTGATCCGCCATATATTTGTACGACACGAGGCTGATTCTTTTCGACTGCAGCGATGACAAGATCGTCTTCCTTGGCATAGACAGTTTCTTTGGTGACATTGGTGATGGTCGAACCTGGGGTGGATCTTTCGGGGGTGGTTGTACCTGTGACCACCCGCTCGATAGTATGCTCAACAACGCGACTCACAGTTTGCGTGAGTGTTTGAGGTGCCACCTGAAGCATGGCCACAGTAATGATGCCCGTTGCTATTGAAACGACGAATGAGACGAACATCGTCAGTAAAATCATCTGATGATTATTGAGCTCTTCCATACCTTAAGTATAAGGTATCTTGTTTCAAGTATCCAGTAAATAAATATAAACAGATACGACCCTTACGTCGCATCTATTTAGCTTGTCCCCAAGGATGATCTGATGAATCAAGAAAAGCGTTTTTCGACAACCTGCCAGTCGATAGACTTAAAAAATGCTTCGATATAGTCAGCGCGCTTGATGCCGTAGTCGAGCATGAATGCATGTTCAAAAACGTCCATCACCATGAGAGGTGTGGTCCCGACAAGATGCCCTACATCGTGTTCATTAACCCAAACGTTGAAAAGGGTGTTTGTTTCTTTGTCATGCGCAAGGACGACCCAGCCGATACCGCGCATAGCGCCCGTTGCCCTAAAGCCTTTTTCCCATTCGGCGACAGATGTCCATTGCTTGCTTATGGCATCTGAGAGCGCGCTTCCCTCTTTCATCGCCGCTCCACCATTTTTCATATTGCCGAAATAGAGTTCGTGCATACGCATGCCATCCCACTCCCAGCCAAAACGTCTCTTCTGCTCTGCATACTCAGGGGTTGCGCGGTTACCCTCTTTTGCGAGCGCTTCCAGGTTTGTAAGGATAGTGTTGGTGTTCTTTACATAGCCCTCATAAAGCGTGAAATGATTTTTGAGCAAAGCATCACTAAAGCCAGGAGTTCCCAACAGGTGTTCGTAAGTTTTTGCAATGTACATAGTGTTGAAATTAAGTGTTTATCCTAATAAGTGATTTACTGAATTATAACACATTATACTTTGGAGTTTTATACCCTCACTATCATGGTACTCATTATGTCTTTCAGTGCAGAAATAAATGCGTCGATATCTTCGACTTGTGTACTCCTGCCAAGCGAGAGCCTTATGCCACTTTCGGGATTGTCGCTGTCTTCGGCGAGACGAAGCGCAACAAGAACATGAGAAGTGTCTGCGTCAAATTCATTGCACGCGCTTTTGGTTGCAACTGCGAACCCCCTTGCATCAAGCGCGAGCGCGAGGAATTCGTGATCTACTTCAGGTATCGAGAAGTGCACGTTGTTGGGCAGACGCTCCGTCCTCCTTCCATTGATAATCACCTCGGGAATATTTCTCTCAAGTTCCACAAATGCATAATCGCGGATAACAATAAGCCGAGCAGATTCTGACTCACGCATCTCTTTGGCAATAGCCAGTGCCTCAGCAAATCCAATAATACCAGAAACATTTTCAGTACCTGCGCGCAGTCCAAATTCATGCCCGCCGCCTACAATAATCGGAGCGATGGGTGTCGCACGCAATCGTACCAGCGCACCAATACCCGTTGGTCCGTAGATCTTTGCTGCATTTAAGGTCATAAGGTCCACACCAAGTGCCGGAATGTCAGTGTCACAATAATTTATCGCCTGACATGCGTCGGTATGAAAAAGCGGATACATCTGGTCGCCCTCTGGCTTGCCTATTCTTGTGACACCGCGCACATCTTTCCTCCATTTGCGTATGAGCTTCGCAATATCCTTAATCGGCTGAATAGTTCCTATCTCATTGTTCGCATACATGACTGAAACGATTACGGTATTATCTTGAATTTTTTCTTTGAGTACATCAAGGTTAACGACGCCGCTTTCTAATACAGGTATGCGATCAACCCCAACTCCTTCATTCTGAAGATGTCTGACTGACTCAAGCACAGCATCATGCTCCACGCTACTCACTATTACGTGGGCGATTTCACTTGGATGAACTTCTTGCCATTTACGGACCGCGCCCCAAATCGCAAGATTCACCGACTCAGTGGCACTCGCGGTGAAGATTATCTCATTACCGTGCACATGCAATAGCCCAGCTACTGTCTCACGGGCAGATTCGAGCGCATTTTTTGCAGCCACACCCTCTCTGTGAATGGCGCTCGGGTTGCCGAAGGCGTCGCTATCATATGACTCCATACTCTCTTTTACCCAACTATCAACAGGTGTTGCAGCGGCGTGGTCAAGATAAATTCGTTTCATATGAGCAGTCTAGAATATATATGAATTTTAGACAAAAATATATGTGATTATTTCACCGCATGAGCTTTTTTATTAATTTGGATAAAACTAGAGTTTCATATATCATTGGAATATATGAATCCTCAATTTATAAGTATTCTGATCTTGGGAATTGCCGTCATTTTGCTCGTGGTATGGATATTCATGCTTGAGAAACGCATCAACGCACTTCTCGGCGGTAAGAGTGGCATTTCGCTTGAAGATGCGATATCTTCTAATCGTGAAGGTCTTGAGGGTCTTTTGCGTTTTCAAAAGGCAGTTGAGGCAGAGCTTGCCCGCATCAATGACCGCATAAAGAAGAAGCTTCACGGAGCCAAGACCCTTCGTTTTAACCCCTTCCATGGAACAGGCTCAGGTGGTAATCAAAGCTTCGCGACGGCGTTTCTCGACGAGCAGGGTGACGGTGTTGTAATCTCATCACTTTATTCTCGTGAAAAAGTCAGTGTCTTTGCAAAACCAATAAAAAACAGAGCATCAGAGTTCGATCTCACCGACGAAGAAAAGGAAGTGCTCAAATAAGCCTCAATGAGGCCTTAGTTCGTGACAATTGAATGATAGCGTGGTAGTATCCACACTATCTTAATTATGTCTCTAAAATCCTCAAAACTCGTGGAGCGCTCTCCTATTGTCGTAATAATGGGTCACATTGACCACGGCAAGTCAACACTGCTCGACTATATCCGCAAATCTAACATTGTTGCTTCCGAATCAGGCGGCATTACCCAGCATATTTCGGCTTATGAGGTCACGCACAAGAATGCTGCAGGTGAAGAAAAGCGTATTACCTTCCTTGATACCCCTGGACACGAAGCATTCAAAGGCATGCGCTCACGCGGTGCACACGTTGCCGATATCGCAGTGCTTGTCGTTTCTGCAGAAGATGGAGTCAAAGAACAGACCATTGAAGCATTCAAATCTATCAAAGAAGCGGGTGTGCCTTATATCGTTGCCATCAACAAAATAGACAAGCCGAACGCAAACGTCGACAAAACCAAACAAACACTGACCGAGAATGAGATCTATGTCGAAGGTTACGGAGGTGATGTGCCATGGGTGGCAATTTCCGCAAAGACTGGCGCAGGTGTGCCAGAGCTCCTCGATGTTATGCTCTTGGTTGCAGAACTCGCTGAGCTTAAGGGTGATACACACAAACCCGCAGAAGGAATTATTATCGAGTCACGTATGGACCCCAAGAAAGGTATCGTCGCGACACTTGTCATAACCGACGGAACCCTTAAGAAAGGAATGTTTGTGGTTGCCGAAGACAGTTTGACTCCCGTGCGTATGATGGAAAACTTCATGGGCAAATCGATCGATACCGCGACATTCTCCTCCCCCATTCGTCTCACCGGCTGGAGCAACGTTCCATCAGTGGGTGCCATTGTGACATCTTATGTGAACAAAAAAGATGCCGAGGAAGTTGTGGCTGCTGCACTCAAGTCTCCAGTTATAGATCGACCGGACGACAAAAAGGAAATTGGCGTTGTCATAATTCCCCTTATCATTAAAACCGATGTCGCCGGCACACTTGAGGCAATCGTAAGCGAGCTCAGCAAACTCAAACATGAGCGCGTGAAGATAAAGATAATCCAGAAAGGCGTGGGTGCCATAGGCGAAAGCGATGTAAAGACGGGTCTTGGTTCAGCAAATACACTTATTGTCGGATTTCATACCAAAACAGAACCCCTTGCAGCAGAGCTCGCTTCTCGCAATAATATTGCAATCCATCATTTCGATATTATCTACAAGCTGACCGAGTGGGTAGCGAGCATAATACTTGAGCGCGCTCCGCACATCGAGGTAACCGAAGACTTGGGTGAGGTTCGCGTGATTCGCTTCTTCAGTCAGCAAAAGGATAAGCAGGTCATCGGCGGTAAGGTGCAGACCGGAAAGATAACGAATGGAGCGAGGTTCAGGATCATGCGCCGTGACGCTGAGATTGGTGAAGGTAAGGTCACTGAGCTGCAACAGCAGAAGATCAAATGCCAAGAAGTTCTTGAGGGAGCTGAATGCGGAATGATGGTCGAATCAAAATTCACCATCGTCGAGAGGGACATCCTTATCCCCTACACGAAGACAAGGAAGCAATAACTCAATGAATCCCATTAGAGATATTTCAAGAATTTATTACTTTCGACCAAATATACATAAATATGTCAAAAATTTACTTGCAAAATAACTTTCGGAAGCGCAGCGCTTCCTAACTCTAACGGGATGAATATCAAGGATGAAAGACTGAAAGAGCAATTACGCGAGCTCGCGGCCTCTTTTTTGAACCGAGAATCAACACGTAATGCGCTCTTGACTGTTACCAATATAGAAATATCAGACGACCTAAAGTATGTGCGCATACTGCTATCGGTCATGCCGCGCGAAAAGGAGCATGGGGCTGTAGATTTTGCTAATCGTCATCGGAGGGAGTTTATGGAATATATCAAAAAGAATTCACGCCTACACTATCTCCCTCGGATCGAGTTCTTTCCTGACCTTGGCGAGCAAAATCGCCAGCGCATCAGCGAACTGTTGGAGACTAAGTAGGGTCTCTACCCTCTCGCAAAAAGACCTGATATAGTAGGCACTATGGCATAGTGGCGAAGTCCTCTCAAGGCCAAGTGGGGTAAAGTCCATACTTTGCTCTGCAAAACCACTATGCGCGGGTGAAGTGCTGCATTGGACTCATTCCGATGGGTGAGGCTCGGTTAGGGAACCCGCCTCTTAGCGGGACCGGGCCGCAAGACTTGTTGAGGTATTTTGTAAGCATTGCGAAACAAAAAACCCGACAAGTGGACAGTCCATGTAATGGAGCACGTCGTAAGGTTTTTTGAGACTTCTTCTTAGAAATCCAGAAAGTGCAGAGGTTCCACAAGAATAAATTCACCGGAATCGAACCAGTTGATAGAATTATCGGAAGTTATTGGCGTGGTGGCGAAGTGGTAACGCTTTGGTCTGCAAAACCAACATGCGCGGGTTCAATTCCCGCCCACGCCTCAAGAAAATATCTCCGTAAGGGATATTTCTGGCGTGGAGCAGCAACCTTCTTTGCTGCGTAGCAAATTGAAAGACTTTTCGATGGCGAGTCGTCGAGTCCGAAAAGTACCTGCCGATGTAATCTGCAATTCCCGCCCACGCCTCAAGAAAAGAACTCCGCGATTGGGAGTTCTTTAAAATTTCTTGTGATATAAGATTGAGATCGAATTGCGGCGTACATTTACAATAAGCTTACCTTTCCATTCGAACTGTAATTGGTGTGGTATTTGATTCACTTTACTTAATTGCCACTCTGACTTATTGTTCGCATAAGTTTGGTTTATGCTTTTATAAATCTTTTCACGAAAATCTGAGCGGAGTGCTTCCTTTGATAGATTGCATATCAAGGTAGGCTCGTGTAAGTCATAGCCTAGCTTTACACGCATTCCTGTCAAAGACAGATCCTCTGATGCAAAAGTATTAGCTAAAAAAGCAAGAAGGATCACAAAAACGATACCATTTCTCATGCGTCCTCCTTGTATATAAAGAACTTATACTCAAAGACTATCATTTTGTGCCCTACCTGCAAGCACTAGAACAGAATCATAAAAAAGATTATAGTAGGCTCAATGCCCGGGTGGTGAAATGGTAGACACAGGAGACTTAAAATCTCCCGCCGAAAGGTGTGCCGGTTCGACTCCGGCCTCGGGCACAAGATCGAGACTCAAAGAATGTCCTGCGGCGCTCTTTGCGATATTGTGAGACACAGTGATGTTTCGCAGCATAAGGTACATAAATCGTGGTCGCGAGCACTTACGTTTTCTGTGGTGCAAGTAAACTTAGAAAACTAAGTGATTTG
>JAYVMS010000051.1:0-5063 GCA_043758815.1 bacterium | reverse complement strand
CTAAGCAACAAAGAGTGTATGCTTCTTGAATACATGATGCGCAATCGTGGCAGTATTCTATCAAGAGGAATGCTCATGGAGCATGTCTGGGATATGTCCGTTGATCCTTTTTCAAATACTATCCAATCTCACATTCTCAGTTTGCGACGCAAAATAGATTTACCGGGCAAGAAAAAACTTATCCACACTCATGCTCGAAGGGGATATCGCATCGAAGCACTATAGAAATACTAGGTTTTACTTGCGCTTGAGCATGAATTAACACTGAAATTTCTCTTTATAGCTTCTTTATAAAGATTTTATAATTTCTTTATAAATATTTTATATTTTCCTCACAACTTTTCAGTACACTAGATAAGGATTTGTTCTTTCTTTTACTAGGAGCTTTCAATGGAAAAGAAGGTCACGCAAAGAGTTCGTGAGTGTGTGAACGTCCCCAAGAGTCCAAAAATTGATGAGGTACTACGACTTCTCCCGCACCATGCTGACGCAGCATATTACCGCGAACGAACTGACCGCAATATCGGCTGGATCACGCGTGAAGAGCAGGAGCTTTTAAGCCACGCCGTCATAGGCATCGCCGGATGCGGTGGCATGGGCGCCCAGCTCGCGGAAAAGTTCCTCCGTCTTGGGGTCGGCGAGATACGTATCGCTGATAATGAAGCCTTCGATGTTTCAAATATCAATCGGCAGTTTGCCGCTTCCCGGAAGACAGTCGGCGTCTCAAAGGCGTTCGCAACCGCACGCATGCTCCGCAACGTAAGCGACGACAATACGATCGTCGTCTATCCGCGTGGTATCTGCGCATCATCTGTTCATGACTTTACTCGAGGCTGCGACGTTATTTGTGATGAGATCGAGTTCTGGGCAGTTGGGCCACGCATATTGCTTCACCAAGAAGCACGCAGGGAGAATGTTCCGGTTTTCAACTGCAACACAGTTGGCTTCGGTACACGACTATTTCTCTTTACCCCCGAAAGCAGCACGATGGAAGAGCTGCTCCACATGAGCCTCGAAGAAGGCATGGAGCTCTCAGCATCACTCGCGCAAAAGACCGCGAGTAAAACACAAATCGCCCGGGTTATGGAAAGTATGCTCGAGGGACTCGTGCCTGAGCTTCCAGACTATTACCAAGGTGGCGGGAACGCGGACATCGTGCGAATGAGGCTCTTCACTGAGGGCCGCGCATCGATAATCGCGACCAACCCTCCGCTTGCAACAGGATTCTTAGCTGACCGCGTACTTCTATATTTGCTGCGAAGCTCAGAAACGAAACGCAATATTGTCGAAACGCCCACAATGCCCGCATATCTCTATTTTGATGCAGCACTTATGCAGGCTAAGGTCATCAAAGGAAGGTGGAGATAATGAATACGCAACCCATAGCTATACGGCGAGTTGCGCCCGAGAGTCGCGCAAAAGCACTCGAGTTCATCTCTTCGCGCTTCCGTGAAAAGTTCGGCGCAGATCCGACACCACCCGAGATCATCTTTGCGGCACATAAGGATGGCGATATCGTCGCCACGCTTGCGATAGACCTAGCGGAGGAGGGTCGACCGTTCCCGTGGGAACATGCATTCGACCATGACCCAAGTAAGCTCCCTTTTCTCATTGAGCGTGCTGTGAGCATTCAATTTGGACGTTGGGCAGCGATAGTGCCGCAAGTATCCGCGCCACTCATATTTTCGGCGGTACATCATGCGATGCAAAAAGGTAAAAAATATGCGTGGTGTGTAGTAAAAAGCGATGCTCGTGACAAGTTGCGCTCGATTGGATTCATCTTGCATGCCGTACCAAGCGCACGCATCGCTACCGAGCGCATATTGCCGCAAGATATATCGTACTATATGAGCCCACCACTTCCTGAACTATATGTAATGCACCTCGACCAAATGGAATCTGTCCTCAGATCGCCGAGCATTACCCTCAAGAAGCAGAACATTGTCACCCTAGAGTTCGACGCCTAGCGAGACTCGCAGAAAGTTATTCATTCAATGAAATGACGAACAATAGTAATTTTTTCGAAACACTACCTTACATTTCACTGTGAGGTAGTTTACTTAAGCCACTTTTTTTCATACACTCAATACAGCACACCATTATGAGTACTATTCTTCTCGGATACATCGGCATCGTCATCATGACGCTCATCAATGCGCTTATTGCCTTTTTGGTTTTCATACAACACCCCAAGAGTGCGACGCATAGGAATTTTTTCATCTTCGTCGGCGGGAGCGTCCTCTGGGGAGCAGGTATAGTCTCGCTCGTATGGACGCAAAATTTTCTGTTCGATAAGGTCATACTCTACGGCGGACTCCTGATGGTTTTTGGTTTTTATCTTTTTACCACCACGTTCCCAACGCCAACAAAAGAATCGAAACATAATAATTTCCTTATCTTGCCATTTCTTATTGTGGCATTATTGATCCCCTTCAATCTCTTCATAGAAAAGACGCTCATTCTTGCTGATCATTCTCTCAAGCCTATCAACACACCGCTCTATCCGCTTTATACAGCGACAATTGGCTTTTATATCATCCTTGGCTTCATTTTTTTCATCAAAAAATATCGACATGCGCGTGGGCTAGAGCGACTACAAATGCAATATCTCATCCTTGGCGCTACAGTTTTTCTCTTTATCGCGCTCATCGCCGACTCAGTGCTTCCGGCATTTGGCATATTTAACTTCAACCTCCTCGGGCCAATATCCTCTGTCGCGCTCGTTGGACTCACCGGTTATGCTATTGTTCGCCATCAGCTGCTCGACATTAGATTGGTCATCCAGCGGGGGCTTATTTATTCGCTCCTCTTTGCCATAATTGTTTGCTTCTACATTGCAAGTCTTTTCACGCTTGAGCATTATCTCTTCCTTACGACACACACCACCAATTTTGCGAGCGCACTCCTGACTATCTTTGCCGGGGTGTTCGGTATTCCTTATATCGAAAAATATTTTCGTGATATTACTGACCGATGGTTCCACAAGGGCCGGTACAAATACTCTGAAGCACTTCATGCCCTGTCTGAATCACTCAATAGAAATCTTGAGCTCGACGGACTCGTACGAGACACCTCGTTGCTTCTTTCGCAGATCCTCAAATCAAAAACTGTACGCGTTGTGGTTTTTGCTGAGTTCCCCCTTATCTACATCGACGGGAAACTTTCAATTGATGAAAAGTCTCTGCCGAACAAGGCGGTAGTGAAAACTGCGCGCGAAGCATTACTAAAATTTCCCAACATCATAACCCACTCATCACTCCGCGCTTACGGTATAAAAAATATCTCCACGCACATGCTAGAGGCACTTGTCGCACTTGGCATGGGCGGAAGGATATCCCTTTCTATCCCACTTATGCTCGACAAGAAAGTGATGGGGGTAATCAATATAGGTGAAAAGCGCTCGGGCGATGCATATACCAAAGAAGATGTGGTACTCCTGAAGACATTTGCGTATGAGGCAAGCATTGCACTGGAGAAATCCGAACTTTATAAAGCAGTGCGTGATTATTCACTCGAACTTGAAACACGCGTTAGCGAGCGTACAATCGCACTCAAAAAGATCCAAGAAGAGCAGCGCCAGATGATGGTCGATATCTCGCATGCGCTCCAAACACCTCTCACTATAATAAAGGGCAGCATTGAGATAATGAATATCAGAGGTGAGCACAATAATGAGCTTGGGGTCGCCGAGACTGCATTAGACGAAGCATCCCAGCTTCTTTACGACATGATGAGCTTGGCCCAACTAGAGAATGAGAAGGAAGAAGGCTCGCTTGCAAATGTCGACTTGAGCCAGCTCGCGCTCGAAGTTGCGGAGTATGTGCGTGTGATTGCACTAGCTAAGAACATAAATATTAAGACACACCTAATCCCTGGAATAACGGTAAAGGGAAATGAGAAACAGCTGAAGGATGTCGTAATAAACCTCATGAGTAATGCGGTCAAATACATGGGGGGCGGCAGTAAGCGCAACATCACACTCTCACTTGAAACCACCGAATGCACTGCGGTACTTAAAGTTGCTGACACGGGTAGGGGCCTGAAAGACAATGACAGAACAATGATTTTCCAAAGATTCTATCGAACAAAGGAGGCGCGCGATGAAGGAGTGCGCGGCACAGGACTCGGGCTCGCTATTGCACAAACCATCCTCAAGAAACATGGCGGCACGATACATGTCGAGAGCGAAGAGGGGGTTGGTTCAACATTCATTGTCACGCTTCCCCTGAATAAGTAATGCGTGCGAAATTAAAGACCGCTCCGAGGGGAGGTGTTGATATGGGAACCCATTCTGATGGGTGAGGCTCGATAAAGGGAACTCGGCTTTGCGGGAACCAAGCCGCAAGACTCCTTGAGGGGTTTTGTAAGGCTTTGCGAAAAAAAATGAGATAATGCCCAATGAGTGGGCAGCTCCTGTAGAGAGAGGCCTTTAAATGGGTAAGACATCTCTCAAAATAGAGAACCTTGCGTCAGGAAAACAATACAAGCAAATTTGATGCAGGCTCATACTGAGTATATCTCCAAAAATATGCCTAAAAATAATTATTATTTTTTGTGTCCTTCTGGGCGTATTTTTATAGTAAAAAGTACCGCCCTGACGGCGGATCTTTTTTACTGTCTAACCAGAAAATAATTTAATTCTCTTCTTTTTTGTCTTCTGACTTTTTCTTGTCTTTCTTTTTGGAGCCCTGTGGAGCATGTTCACTCGCATCACTCGTGACAACCGCACTTGTGATAGTGGGCTTTACCTCAGGTGCTGGGTTAGCCATGACCCTAACTGGCTCATCCGTTTGTTCAGCCTCTTGCTTGCTCGGAGATGCTATGGGGGTCTCCTCGGCAGGCGGTACTGCTTCCTCGACCAGCACAGTGCTGTTTGCGATAGGTGGTGCGACGTATACATCCTCCCCTGCTTTGCGTTTTGGTTTTATGCCGTGCATGGTGAGTATTTTCTCGAACTCTTCGTGTTCAATTGTCTCGACGCGGATAAGCTCTATCGCAATAGCATCAAGGACATGCTTGTGCTTGGTGAGCACCTCGCGTGCACGAGCGAGCTCTCCGTTCAT
>JAYVMS010000050.1:0-11882 GCA_043758815.1 bacterium | reverse complement strand
GCCAACGCAACAAGTTTGAAATCATCCAGACCTATAGTTTTGACGAGAGTGCTTACGGGACAAAGCGTGATGAGTTTGATAAAATTCTTGACCTCATCGCAAAAACAAAGGAACGTCTTGCTATTTGCTTCGATAAAGTTGATCGTCTTTCGCGTAATGTCTTCGACAAGCGTGTTTCCATCCTTTATGAGAAAGCCCTTGCGGGACAGATCGAACTGCATTTCGCATCTGATGGGCAAGTATTGAATGACTCAATTTCCGCTACACAGAAGTTCCAGTTTCAAATCAACCTCGGGTTAGCTAAGTACTACTCTGATGCAATCAGTGACAGCGTAAAGCGCGTCAACGAACTCAAGAGACGCAACGGAGAAATCACGGGACGGGTTCCCATTGGGTACACAAGCAAGAAGGAAGGAAGTAGCCCCAGAGAAGTGACTCCAGATCCCCTGCGATCACCTCATATAACTCGGGCATTCGAGCTTTATGGTACTGGGGCATATTCCCTGCTTACGCTCCATGCTCTCATCACAAAAGAGGGTCTTACTGGCTTCTACGGCAAACCGATGGCACCGAGTGTTTTTGCTCGCATGTTGTGCAACCCCTTCTACTACGGCTTAGCGCAGAGTAAGGGCAAGGAATACCGTCACATATACAAACCACTCATAACAGAGGAACTCTTCAGGCGGTGCCAAGAGATCATGAAAGGCAGAGCAAAAGCACCAACAAAGTACCTCGCAAAACCTTTCGCTTTTCGCAATATGCTCACTTGTGGGGATTGTGGTTGCCGCTATACCCCAGAACTTCACAAGGGACGCTTTGTTTACTACAGCTGCACTAACTCACGCAAGAAGTGTAAGAAGGTCTATGTCAACGAAAATGACCTCCTAAAGCCTGTTTTGACGGACTTGAGGACGATGGGAAGCTTGGACCAGAAATACGCAGACCAGATCACAGAGGATGTGCGCAAGTTTACCGAAGAAAAGACACGTTACCACACTCAAGCAATTTCGGGACTGCGACTTCAATACGATGATGGTCAGAAAAAAGACGACAGACTTCTTGAACTCTTGATAGACGGTAGTATTACAAAGGAGATCTATGACAAAAAGCACAAAGAGATCAAAGAAAAACAGTACGATCTTGGCATTCAACTTGAGGAGTACACAAAAGCAGATGATAACTACCACATGGCAGTGGCTACAGTGCTACGTTTAGCGAAGCGTGCCGCCATTATTGTCGAAAGTTCTGAACCACAGGAAAAGAACCTATTTTTGAATTACCTACTTCAGAACTCCACCGTAAAAGGAAAAACGCTAAGCTACAGCTTGCGTTCTCCCTTTAATGCTATTCTCGAACTCGCACTTAACCCCACTGGGGGTGCCTACTGGGAATCGAACCCAGGCTAAAGGCTCCACAAGCCTCTGTGCTAACCGCTACACCATAGGCACCATTTACACACTATAAACATCGAACATTCTCTCTGATAACAAGCATAACTGCTAGCTACTGCATGATAGGCATCATGAATCACAAATGGTTATAATCTAACCTTTTACCTCATAACAAGCAGACTGCTAATCTGTACAATTTAACACCATGATATTTGGACTACTTATTTTCTATCACCTCATAACAAGTCCACAAGATGATGAAGTAAAAGCACCCTGCGGTGCTTAAGGTAAACTATACCAAACAACGTCAAAATATCAAGGATATTTCAAGACTACTTACAAATGCCCATAAACAATGTGGGAATCCTTCCCACCACACTCACAAGGAAACATCATGTCCATCGCCGCCATCGTCACGTTGAGCGTCATGCTCATTCAGTCTGTTGCGCGACCACAAAAACGTCTCGCGCTCCAGCCGCATCAACTGATCCGTTGGCGGATCAAAAAGCGACCGGCCGCTTTCCTTTTGTCTTACCTTATTTCAACCTTGCCTAATAGTGTGGTTTTTCTTCGGTGATTCCTGCACGATGATTAGCGAGACGCGCGAGCGCATAGAGCAAGCTTGAAAGTCTGTTCAGGTATGCGAGCATGGGAGGCTTCTCGTGCGCAGTCCCCTCTTCGATAGCGGCAACAACGCGGCGCTCTGCACGACGAGCAACGGTGCGAGCGTAGTCGCACATCGCACCCACAATAGATCCGCCTGAAACAAAAAAAGACTTAATGGGTGGGAGCTCGCTTTCAATAGTTCCGATCCAACCTTCAACCTTACTAACACGCTCTTTATCCATTTGCTTATCAGCGCCGGCAAGTTCAGCTTGAATTATAAAAAGATCTTGCTGCACATCTGAGAGGAGGTCATGGTAGGAGAGGCCCGCAACTGCACTTATGTCTTTTGCTTTCATTTTTACAACACCGATGAGCGAGTTGATCTCGTCGACTGAGCCAAGTGCTTCTGCTATTGCTGAACTTTTGGACATGCGTTGATCGCAACTAAAAAGTCCTGTTGTGCCATTGTCACCTTTGCCTGTATATAACATCACTTTATTATAGCAAATCGCGTAAATTTTATGAGAATTGTGGTTTGACTGTAAGTATCGGGGAGCGTAGTGTTTAAAAAGACTGGTCTTTAAGGAGACGCTCGTGGTCGACAAT
Organism: bacterium; assembly: GCA_043758815.1. GTDB lineage: Bacteria > Patescibacteriota > Minisyncoccia > Phycocordibacterales > UBA6899 > MHLP01. Next base: position 9,279 of record JAYVMS010000050.1, on the reverse strand, counting down.
AGACAGGAATCTTTTTCAAGCTATCGTCTGGCACTCGGTGTAAATATATTCATCTGCGTACTACAGTGGGTGATTCTTTTTTTTGCAAACAGCATCTCACTTTTTGCCGATGCTGCACACAGTTTTGCTGATAGTATCGCGTTGTTTGGTTCAGCATTAGTCTCATATCAGGCAATGCTCTTACCTGAAGCAGATGCGAGCCATATCAAGCGACGAATGACGCGTATTGCCGTCATACTGCTATGGGCATCGGTACCATTTATCGTGTGGGCGTCATGGGAGCGGATACACTCTCCCGTTGCATTCCCCGGTATTCCCGTCATCATTGCCGCGCTCGTTAGTGTCGTCGGCAATATCTGCATGCATCGCGTCGTCCACAATATCGATACGCATGGTCATGACCATCTCGTCAAAGCAAACTTAGCGCATATCCTCGGTGATGCGATGCTTTCGGGAGGAGTGCTTCTTTCAGCTTTGCTTGTGGTCACCTTGGGCACTGCAGAGTTCGATGGTTACATCGGTATTGCTTGCGCACTGTGGATGATATATGTCGGTGCAAAGATATGGGGGCGGACCTCAGGATCGAGTTCGGCTCATTCGCACAATGATGCACATGAACATCATTGTGATGATTACCACTAGTACTATAAAATAACGTTTTCCTAAAAAGTCCGCACCTGCGGACTTTTATATAAGAAAAACCCGCCATTGTGGCGGGTCAATATTCAAAGAACTTCAATTCAATTATCTGCCTTCTCGGGAGGCGCGGGGCAATCGTACTTCTTTTCGACCTTGCCATCTGCATCCACACTTTCGAGGTGTGCTCCGAAGCCCCACAAGCGGGCAACGTGCTTCAACACTTCGTCGGCACCATCATCAAGGGGGCGATTATTGTGTCGGGTATGCCTAAGCAAGATCGACCGGTCCCCTCTCGTGTTCACGCTCCAAACCTGAATGTTCGGCTCGCGAGACGCAAGATCGTATTGCCGAGAAAGCTTTTCTCGTACCAGCTTAAATCCACTTGGATCGTGGATTGCCGAGACTTCGAGTTCAGCTTCTTTTTCATCATCATGGATCGCGAATAGTCTCAGATCGCGCATCAGTTTCGGCGACAAGAATTGTCCGACGAAACTTTCGTCTTTGTAATTGCGCATTGCGTGATCGAAGGTTTCGAGCCAATCACTCCCAGCGAAGTCGGGAAACCATTCGTGGTCTTCATCGAGTTGCTCTTGTGAGGAACGCTTGAATTCTCCGCCTAGCCAGATGCCGCCTTCGCAGATCCGTTTGATGTCGGTATACATCGCGAATCCAAGCGCGTATGGGTTGATGCCGCTATACCTGCGATCGCCGACTGCGGGTTGGAAGACCACACCAGTATGCGACTTCAGGAATTCGATCATCACCCCATCGGAAAGATGTCCGTCGTCGTACATCGTATTCAAGATGTGGTGATGCCAGAACGTCGCCCAGCCTTCGTTCATGACCTGCGTCTGACGTTGAGGGTAAAAGTACTGTGCGATCTTCCTGACTATGCGCACGATCTCGCGCTGCCATGACTCTAAGAGCGGAGCGTGCTTTTCGATGAAATACAGGATGTTCTCCTGCGGTTCTTCGGGGAATTTTTTCTTTACCTTTCCTTCCCCTTTCTTACCTTTCACCGTCATGAATCTATCGAGACGGAGCCACAAATCGTTCACGTTCTTTTGTGCATACGCTTCACGATCTTTGCGGCGGAACTTTTCCTGCGCAAGCGAAAGCTTGCTTGGCCTGCGATACCGGTCGACGCCGTAGTTCTGAAGTGCGTGGCACGAGTCGAGCAGTTCTTCAACTGCACCAAGTCCGTGCTTTTCTTCGGACTCGCGAATGAACTCTCTTGCGTAGACCAGATAGTCGATCATCCCTGCTGCGTCGGTCCACATCCTGAACAGGTAGTTGCCTTTGAAAAAGCTGTTATGTCCGTATGCTGCATGGGCGATAACGAGAGCTTGCATGCCGAGCGTATTCTCTTCCATGAGATACGAGATGCATGGATCAGAGTTGATCACGATCTCATATGCAAGGCCCATGGCACCACGCTGATAACTCTTCTGCGTGGAGATGAATTCCTTGCCATAGCTCCAATGTCGATAATTCACCGGCATGCCGACGGACGCGTAGGCGTCCATCATTTGCTCTGCGGTGATGATCTCGAGCTGGTTGGGATAAGTGTCGAGGCCGAAACGCTGTGCGGTTTCGCGAATCACCTTGTGATAGTCATCGATGAGTTCGAATGTCCAATCACTCGGGGATGGTAGCTGTGTCAGGACGCGTAGCGGCCTGACGATATCGTTCGCTCGCATCGGCCGCTTGGGTTGTCCCAAGAGGCCTCGCGAAGAGTCGTTGGTTGCGGTGTTCATGATGTCGTTTGCTCCTTTTTGAACAGTTCGCGAAAAACAGGGTAGATATCAGCTGGCTTTGCAACCTTGCGCATGGCGAAGAATTTTTTAAATTCAGCCTTGCGTGCGAGTTTCGCATATTCATCCCAGAGGTTTTGCTCCGCCTCCACAACCTGAACGTAGGCGTAATAACGGCACAAGGGCAGTATGTTGTTGACCAACAATCCAACACATTTACCGCTATCATCGTTCCAGTTGTCACCGTCTGATGCCTGCGCACCATAGATGTTCCATTCATTTGTCGGGTAACGCGCCTTGATGATCTGATCCATGAGCACGAGTGCGCTTGAAACGACCGTTCCGCCTGTTTCCTTCTTGTGGAAGAAATCGTGCTCGTTCACCTCCTCAGCTTGAGTATGGTGTCTGATAAACACAAGGTCGATCTTCGCGTAATGTCGCGTCAGGAACAGGTAGAGCAGGATATAGAAGCGTTTTGCAAGATCCTTGCGCTCTTCATTCATCGAGCCTGAGACGTCCATCAAGCAGAACACTACCGCCTTGGCGATAGGCACCGGCACCTTAATGCGTGCACGATAGCGCATATCCATCGGATCGAAACCCGAGATACGAGCAATGCGCCTTGTCAGCACTTCTCTCCGCGCTTCGAGTTCTTTTATCTCGGCCTTGACCGTATCACGTTCGAGCTCATTCGCATCCGCGAATGCATTCAGGTCGATCAGGCGTGCAAGGATCTCTTCGAGCTCCTTACGCGCCTTGACGCTGAGTGCGCGACGGCGTGCGATCTTGTTACGCGATGAACGCACGAGATGCAGATTCGATGGCGTACCATCGTTGGTGTAGCCTGCGCGCTGCATCTTGTATTCTGGCGTATCGGTAAGCGTCGTACGAGCGAGGTTCGGGAGTGCAAGATCGTCAAAGAAGATCTGCATGAACTCTTCTTTGGTGAGGTGAAAAACGAAATCGTCCTCACCTTCGCCTGTGTCACCGGCCTTGCCAGCGCCACTTCCTTTGCCTCCACCGCCCTTAGGTCGTTCGATACGGTCACCCTGCACGTATTCTTTGTTGCCGGGATGGACCATGTCGCGAATGCCGCCTTGGCCGTGTCCAAACACTGGTTCGCTGATGTCTTTGCGAGGGATGTGAACATCTTCACCTTTTTCACCGATATTCTCGATGCCTCGTTCACCGACCGCCTTCTTGACTGCTTCACGAAGCTGTTCGTGATGGCGGCGAATAAATCGCTCGCGGTTTCCGATTGATTTATTCTTACCGGCCAATCGTCGATCAATGACTGGGCACATAATGAGCTCCTAAATAAAAGAAGGGCGCGCATTGCGCACCCTTCGGTTTGAAACAATGCGCAAAGCTTATGAGGATTTACGCACCCTCAGATACCACTCACAAAGGAGTCGGACCTGTTTTGCCGTGTAGCCCTTTGCAACCATGCGTTCGACGAACGCGGCATGCTTCTTGGTATCATCGGCACTTGCCTTGGCGTTGAAACTGATCACCGGAAGCAGTTCTTCCGTATTCGAGAACATCTTCTTCTCAATGACCGTACGCAACTTTTCGTAGCTCGTCCACATCGGGTTCTTGCCGCCGTTATTCGCGCGAGCACGCAACACAAAATTCACAATCTCGTTGCGGAAGTCCTTCGGGTTCGAGATCCCTGCAGGCTTCTCAGTCTTCTCGAGCTCAGCATTGAGCGCGTTGCGATCGAACACTTCGCCGGTGTCGGTATCACGATATTCCCCGTCCTGGATCCAATAATCGGCGTAGGTGACGTAGCGGTCAAAAAGGTTCTGACCGTATTCACTGTAACTTTCTAGGTATGCAGTCTGGATCTCTTTGCCGATGAACTCAGCATAGCGCGCGGACAAATGCTCTTTGATGAAACCGAGATACTTGTCTTCGGTCTCCTTGGGGAACTGTTCGCGCTCGATCTGGGTCTCGAGGACATACATGAGATGCACAGGGTTCGCCGCTATCTCGGCGGGGTCAAAGTTGAACACTTTCGAGAGAATCTTGAACGCAAAGCGCGTCGAGATACCACTCATGCCCTCATCAACTCCCGCAAAGTCGCGATACTCGCCATAGCTCTTTGCCTTGGGATCGGTATCCTTCAGGTTGTCGCCATCATAGATCTGCATCTTCGAATAAAGCGAAGAGTTTTCGGGTTCCTTGAGTCGCGTGAGCATTGCAAACTGGCTCATCATTCTGAGCGTGCCGGGGGCGCACTTTGCACTACCCAGAGCAGAGTGGCGTAGCAACTTCTCGTAGATGTGGATCTCTTCCGAAACTCGGAGGCAATACGGAACCTTGACGATGTAGATACGATCGAGGAAGGCTTCGTTGTTCTTGTTGCCGCGGAATGTCTTCCATTCGCTCTCGTTTGAGTGCGCTAGGACAATGCCGTCGAACGGTATCGCGCCGAATCCTTCGGTGCCCTTGAAATTGCCTTCTTGGGTTGCCGTCAGAAGTGGGTGCAGCACTTTAATGGGTGCTTTGAACATTTCGACGAATTCAAGAAGACCTTGATTCGACAAACACAGACCGCCGGAGAAGCTGTATGCGTCCGGATCATCCTGAGCAAACTCCTCGAGCTTGCGGATGTCGGTCTTGCCGACCAACGTGCTGATGTCTTGATTGTTCTCATCGCCGGGTTCGGTCTTCGCAATGCCCACCTGTTTCAAGATGGACGGAAAGCGCTTGACCACAACGAACTGACGGATGTCACCGCCAAATTCCTGAAGGCGCTTCACCGCCCAAGGGGACAGGATGCGATTCAGATATCGTAACGGAATTCCGTACTCGGCTTCGAGCTGTTCGCCGTCTTCAGCGAGATCGAAGAGGCCGAGTGGTGATTCGTTGAGCGGAGAGATCTCCAGCCGGTCTTTGTGTTGGATGGCGATGGAATAGAACGGAACTTGTTCCATCAGCTTCTTCAATCGCTCAGCGATCGATGACTTGCCGCCGCCGACAGGACCGAGCAGATAGAGGATCTGTTTCTTTTCTTCGAGGCCTTGAGCGGAGTGACGGAAGTAGCTCACCACCTGTTCGATGGCGTCTTCCATACCGTAGAATTCAGCGAAAGCCGGATAGACCTTGATCACCTTATTCGCAAACAAACGCGAAAGGCGAGGATCATCACGTGTGTCGATCGTTTTCGGCTCACCGATGGCCTTGAGCATGCGCTCGGAAGCGGATGCGTACGCAAGCGGGTTGCGCTTGCATTCCTCGAGATACTCGAGGATGGTCATCTGTTTATCAAGAGTGCGTGAATGCCGTGTGGCATGCTTTTCGAGAACGTCCATGATGCATCCTTTTCTAAGTGAAAAAGGCCGATAAAGGTTTCGCCTGTGCGATTCCTTTCTTCGGTTCGATTGTCAAACAACAATTTGACTATATCTACCCTAACACCAGCAGGCTCATCGTAAAGATTGACATATTGTCAAATTTGTTGTATTAAATCTAATTTCTTGTTTTTCATAAAAACTAGATAAACATTACTCATTTTGCTACACTCTTAATCTACACTCACATGTTTCATAAAGGACAAAATTAGAGAAAAAACAATAAAGGACAGTGCGAACATTTATGCTGCTCAGAAAAATTCGATTTTCACATATATCCCTGCAATTGGCTTAAATATGCGTTTTAGTAGAAAAGTTCTTGTGGGTGAGTGGGCGTGTGGCTGAATTGCAAGAAGAATATAGTCGCATACGTCTCAGTATTATGTATAGAAATAACTTGTTGGGTGAGTGGGCGTGTGGCGGAATTGGTATACGCGTACGTCTCAGAAGCGTATCCCGTAAGGGTTGGGAGTTCGAGTCTCCCCACGCCCACTCACTTCGGAAGCAGAGATTGTATTTTATGACTTACAAAAAACACCCAGCAAAGTGGGTGGTGTTTTTTATTTTTTCAACTGAGGAGACAGGATATCCGCAAGTGACGAAATATCTACACTGAGAAGTCGGAGCTTTTCTGCAAGCAATCTACGGTCCATCGGGGACTGAGTATCAAAAAGTTCACGAAGTGTGCGCGGATTCTTGTCGATAAAAACACCAAATTTATTCTCAGCGGTACCAGCCGCTTTTTCCAGCGACTGAAAGGACTCGCTCGGCGAACGCTTCGAATGTTTCGTAACAATGCCGTTGTCATCGATATAGCGCAATACGTATCTGCGGGCTACATCGTAGGGCATTCGTTTACCCAAAACCTCTTTTGCAACATTCATCTGATAGCTTTTGGGCAAACCGGAAATTACTAGTGCGAGCTGAAACGTCAGCTTACCTGTTTGCTTGCGACCTCGCTTTTTGCTATCAACCTGCTCGCTTGTGCCATCACCCTCTTGCTCAACTTCTTGATCGACAAGAAATGGGTGTAGCGCTTCATCGAGTCGCATGAGCGAGATATGTAGATCAACCCATTGCACCGAGCGACCAAAGACGGTAGCGATCTGCTCTCTCGTGCGAGTTGCCTGCATACGCTTAACCGCATACATTATCTCGATGCACGTATGACCTTCCCTGTGGAAATTTGCCATCACCGATTTCACGAAGTGCTCTTCTGGGTTAGTGATACTCAGGTCAACGCGCGCCATAAGCATCATGTTGCCGTGCAAGCATGCGCGATGCCTGCGCTCACCATCGACGAGAGCTGCGTCCCACCCCATCTTCGTAGTAGGAGCAATAAGTACGGGTTCGATCTGGCCTTCAGCACTAATACACACCGAAAGCGCAGCAATTGACTCGAGACTGAATCCGGGGTTCGAGATTTGGCGAGGCTGATCAGACAGAGGCAGCACCCGCCTTGGATCGACCATTATCACCTGTCCGTGCTTTTCGAAAATGTTCGTTGTAACAAGATCAGCGTCAAAGTGTGGATTGTAGATCGAAGCGTGATGCTCTGTGATGTGTGGCAGAGAGACGACGTTGGTTCCCATTGTTCATCCTTGATATAAAAAAGAGCCCGCAAATAAGCTACTCTTCAGCGTGAAAAGTGCACGGTACATTCGGGAAGGCAACATAGGAACTTTGAGTCACTACTGGCTCCGTCTTTCAAGTCCTCTCGCGAAAATGCCGTCGGGCACTTTCTTTGGGCACAATATAAAATAACCGCCTTAAGCGGTTATTTTATATTGTGCCCAAGAGAGGACTTGAACCTCCACGTCTTTCGACACATGCACCTCAAGCATGCCTGGCTACCAATTACAGCACTTGGGCATTATCTGTCAAGAATTCAAGGTTTTGTTTGCCACCCTGAGTGCTTTCTTGATTTTTTGTCGTTTACGATCCAAACATACGACAGTGTCACTATAATACATGCTTTTGAGAATTTTCAAAGAGTCTGCCTTTGCGTACTTTAATTGATGGGTTCTTTTTCTTCCGTCGGTAGTGATGTGACCCGTTACTCCCAGCGATTCTTCTATTATCGCGCGTATCCAATCCACATGAGTACGGCTAGCCGAAGCGAAAGTCGTATAGAACATAAAGCTTGATTTCCACCTTGGATCAAAGTATGAATGGAAACTTCCGTCGCCATCAAATGAACCTCTCAAAAAATCAAAAAAATATTTTCTTGGGATATCGAGTGAGCCGATCGTTTTTGACTTTGTTGGAGTCATGCCGATGCTGAGAAGAAACTGGTAGAAGTGTACATCTCCAAATTGGACTCGCTTGTGAATGAGTCCGGCACCTGACCGCTTTGAACCTATCTTATTTGAAATACCCAAGCAGATCATGAAGTTTTCTAATTGTTCAACATCTTTAGAAGTGAGATCGATATGTCTTCCGTCTTTTGACATGTGTCCATCTGAGGCGAGCAGTCCAATCGCATAGGCAAAATTATCCGACCACTCGATATGCACTTTCGCTTTCGGCTTTGGTCCTCTTACATTCATACTTTCAGTATGAGGAATTTATATAATTCTCTCAAGTACATAGCGTCTACCAATTACTATTTTAAAAAATATCTCCGCTTGGAGATATTTTTCTGTTTAGCTTGCTGCAACTGCCTCAGGTGCTGCTGGCGGTGCTTCCACATGCTCGAAATCTTTAGTGGAGCCTCCACCCATGCGCGTCTGTTTCATCTTGCGGCGAACATCGCGGACAGCCTTCTCGCGCACATAATAAAGTTTTGCGCGGCGGACCATCGATCGCTTTACCAACTCAATCTTGTCGATCATTGGAGAGTACAGGGGAAATACACGCTCAACTCCTACACCGCTTGCGACCTTGCGCACAGTGATAGTAGCGCCTGGCTCTCCGCCATGCTTGCGAGCAAGTACCAGCCCTTCGAATGCCTGAAGGCGATACTTCTTCTTTTCTGCGTCTTCGAGGACCTTCACCCACACGCGTACCGTGTCACCCGCACGAAACTCAAGTTTCTGGCGTGCCTCCATGTTGACTGGAGAAAGTTTAATCATACTGTGTAGTGTCGTATTCATAGGATTTTCACTTGTATTGAATGTAAATCGAAATCTAACATACCCCCTTTCATTTTGCAAGAAATACGAACATTTCCTTTTATCCCTGAATATAAAGGATTATTTTGATATTTCAGCTAACGCAAGGAGGAAATCAGTAGGTAGGGGGGCTTTGATGCTGAGCTTATGATGCTTCGCATTTTCAAAAGTGAGCTCGCTTGCATGCAGCGCAAGACGGGTAAACCCGAGTCCAGGCGGACTTTCGTAACGAGTATCACAGAGTATCGGGTAACCGAGCGCTTTCATGTGCACGCGCAATTGATGCGTGCGACCAGTTTCGGGAGAAAGTGTCAGATATGCATATCCCTTACCAGAATGCTCGACCTTGTAATGCGTGAGTGCCTTGCGTAGGGTTCCGCGTGCAAGCGCCCCCGTCGTCCATTGCCTATAGTCACC
>JAYVMS010000049.1:0-7030 GCA_043758815.1 bacterium | reverse complement strand
GCTTGCATCTTTATGATTCGACATTGCTCCGCCTTTCAAGCCCCAAAAGTCCTGCAGACTTTTGTTCCGGCACAAACATAAACCCACGAAGACGAGGGTTTATCTGGAGCCGGAACTCGGGCTTGAACCGAGGACCTACGGTTTACAAAACCGTTGCTCTACCAACTGAGCTATTCCGGCAGGAATACTAACATTCTACTTAAATTGTCGACTTATGCCATTTCTCTTGATACCTACCAAGACAGCATATTTCTAAAGAAATATATTCACACCTGATAACTTCAAAACCTTATTCAGGTTAACCACAAATATACAGGGAATATGAGTTATTGCAATGTGCACGCGTGTCCACCTAATACCCTACCCTATCAGGTGTACCGCTTCGAAGATTTTCTTTATGTTCAGCGATATACTTCAGGAAAAATGAGGCAGTCTTTCCGCGCTCCGAAATGATACGCCCGAAAAGCCGTTCAGAAAATGCGACGTGCCCTCGTTTACCATAATTGAATGCGATCTCGGTGACTCGAGTAGCGTGGGGTTTCAGACGCTCACCCAAATGACCAGTGAGCTCTGCAAAGTGACGTATCTCATCTCTGACAAATTCACCAACACCTTGCGGCGGTGTAATCGCAGATATAGATTGGATCCCATTTCGAAATAATGCATAGCAAACAGTTCCCGATATGATCAGCAATGAAAGACCCCAAAGAAAGACAAGAAATGTCATGAGTTTAGTATACCAATTTTTATTTACCCACCGCAAAGCGCGCATATCGTGTCAATTCAGTATTCTCGCCGAACTTCTGAACTGCGCCCTTAATCATATCTCCCACTGTCACATCAGGATTCTTGATGAAGGGCTGATTGACCAATACAAGCTCCTTGAAATAGGTGTCCATCTTGCCTTGAAGCGCCTTAGTTTTTATTTCTTCTGGCTTGCCTGCCATCGTTTTCTCAACTTCTTCTGCGAAGAAATCTTTCGCCTTATTCTTGTCTTCCTCACTGATGTCTGCCTCAACACGATATTTTGGATTCGAAGCTGCAACGTGCATTGCTATCTCATAGGCGAGCTTTTTAAATTCTTCATTCTTGGCGACAAAATCGGTTTCGCATGAAAGCTCAACCATAGCAGCAACTAAGCTGTTGCCGTGAAGGTAAACCTGCACAACTCCTGCAGCCAAAGTACGATCTCCTTTCTTTGCCGCAAGCTCACCGCTCTTCTTGCGTAGCATCATGCGAGCCTTCTCCATATCACCCCCCGCATCCTCGAGCGCCTTCTTGCACTGCATAACCGCAACTCCGGTCTCATCGCGCAATTCTTTGATAGCGTCCATGCTGATTGCTTTTGTATCTGCCATAGTTTTACAAAATAAGAATAATTTAAATAACTAGATAAAGGTTTTCAAATTCAGATAAAGTTCGAGGCGACAAGACGAGTGTGTCCGAAAGGACGTACTCCTCGTACGTTCTTCGGACCACTCGTCGAAGTCAACGAAGAAATTTGCTGAATTTGGAAGCCGTTAAACGCGTTGCTTGACACCTGTTTCATAGGCTGTTCGCAAAGTCTCAAGAAAATACTTAACACTCTTAAGCGCTGAATCATTCGCGAGGATTGGGTAAGTGATCTCATTCTTATTGCAGTCGGTATTCAAGAGTGAGATAGTCTCAGCCTTTACTTTGGTAGCTTCCTTGACTGCGATATGCTCTTCGCGAGGATCAACAATAACAAGAGCAGCTGGTGAGCCTTCAAGACTTGCGATGCCTCCGAACTCTTTCTGAAGCTTGGCCATCTCACGCTCAAAGAGCAAACGCTCTTTCTTTGTATACTTCTCAAGTTCGCCTTTTGCGAATTTGTCAGTCAGATCCTTAAGGCGCGCTGTGCGCTTCTTTATCTCAGACCAGTTGGTAAGAATTCCTCCAACCCAACGCTCGTTGACGTAAGGCATGTTGAGGGATTTTGCAACGGCCTCGACGCTGTCGCGAACCTCTTGCTTGGTGCCAACAAAAAGCACTACCTTACCAAGCTTACCAAGCTCAGTCATGCGAGTCGTAGCCGCTTCGAGCATCTTGGCGGTCTCCTCTAGGTCAATAATATCTACACCATTTTTCGCACCATAAAGGTACGCTTTGGTGGAGGCATGGCGGCGAGCTCGGGAATATCCGAAGTGAGCACCGACATTGAACATTGCGTCTATTGCAGTATTTTCAGTCATTTTTCGTTCCTCTAAAACTATTAATAAGTGTTGTGATGCTAACAAAAAACGCACGGAAGAGCAAGCAAACAGAGGATATTTATTGCAAATTACTTATTCAGCCTCCTCTGCAGCGCCGAGATTTCCTGATTCTGCACGTTCCTTCACGGTTTCGACGATATCGTCGATATTACCCTGAAAAATGCTTTCGATATTGTGCCACGATTCTTTGATGCGGTGGTCGGTGACTCTATCTTGAAGAGTGTTGTACGTGCGGATCTTTTCAGAGCGGTCGCCGGTACCAATAGCCGAGCGCGCATCAGCATTCTTCTTGAGCTCATCTTCATCACGAAGCTGCTCGAGCTTTGCAGCAAGGATAGCCATCGCCTTCTCACGGTTCTTGAGCTGTGAACGCTCAACAGAGCAGTGCACATGAATTCCTGATGGCTTATGCACCAAATGTACTGCCGTTTCAACTTTGTTCACATTCTGACCACCAGCACCACCTGAGCGGGTAAAGCTCATATCTAGGTCGGCAGCATTTATGACCACGGTCGCTTTCTTTCTGATGGGGAGAACAATAATAGATGCGGTTGAAGTGTGAATACGCCCAGATTTTTCAGTTGCAGGAATTCTCTGAATACGATGTACGCCCGTCTCATAGCGCAACAGATCGTATGCACCGTTACCCTCGACCTCAAATGTCGCTTCTTTGTAGCCACCCATTTCGCTTTCAGAGTCATTGATCGGGCGGAATGACCAATTCTTTTTCTTGGCATAGCGTTCGTACATGAGCGCAAGATCTTGCGCGAATATTGCCGCCTCTTCCCCACCCACCCCAGCGCGCACTTCAAGTACGAGCTCTTTGGGTTTCTCTTCTTCCTCTTTGTCGCCTTCAAGAATTGCGCTCATCTTTTCAAATAATTCTTTCGTACTTTTCTCACCCTCGAGAATATCTGCCTCTGCAAGCTTATCCATTTCTGGATCCATACCGAGCATCGACTTAGCTTCGTCGAGCTGCGCCAAAAGCCTCTCGTATTCTTCCGCGAGGTATTTAGTCTTATAGTTTTCTTTGAAGGGTGTGATATCCATATTTTCATTCAACAAAAAACCGCACATAAATTATATAGTGCGGCTCTTCTTTTAGGTAGCTACTTTGCTTTCTTTGCCCTTGGAGCAGCGGCTGCGGTACGAGCCTTGAACTTCTCGATGCGTCCTGCAGTGTCCGATACCTTTTCGTTTCCAGTGAAAAGAGGATGGCACTGTGAACAAATTTCCATTTCGATGGTTTCCATTGTCGATCCGACGACAACCTGCGCTCCACACGCACATGTAGCAAGTGCATTTGGGTAAAACTTTGGGTGGATTTCTGTCTTCATGGTGGAAACACTCTACCAAACAGCTCGTTTTTTGGCAACTACAATACCGGGAGTGTGGTAAAAAAGGCGGAAATCCGCCTTTATTTTTGACCTATTGCAGAGTCTGCGTACCACAGAGCGCCTCGTCGGGAAAATGAAGTGCGCACAGCTGCTTGAGCTCAGTCTCACTTGCGCCCTGAAAAACTTTTGCAGCAAGTGTAGTGGCAATACCCCAACCCCGCGAGATGACGTACAGAGCAGTCTGTTCGCCACATATTGAAGACAAGAGCTCGAACTGTTGTTCAGGACCATTACCATTGGCCATAATGACTGCCGTGTGCAGGCAGCGAATAAGCGACTCTGGGTCGCTCTTTGCGCTCATGGCCATGAACACCATTGCAGTTTTTACAATGAGCGGCGCATGCGCAAATGTCATACCGGGAAAGTCAGGTTCAAGCGGGATGACAGGGCTTCCGTGTTCATCTTTGACCAAGATTCCGATCTGCCCGTCGGACATCGAAACCAGCGAGACCGAACGGTCTTTCATACTGAATTCGACCAGCACCTTACACAACACAGAATTTGTGGACATACTTCCTCCTTAAAAGAATCTCTACTTACGCTACAGGAGCAGTGAATATTGTCAAAAAAAACTCCGCCGAAGCGGAGGGTTTTGTGATTCAAATATCGCAGATGAAATCCGGTGTAGGCTTGCCCTGATAATCAGTAAGGCGAAGCGAGCCGTATGAGCGCTCTAGACTGTGTCCAACATAGCGCACATCTGCAACAGGTTTTCCAGAACGGGTACAAAGCAGAATTGCTTGCGCCATATGTCTCTGCCACTCATCTTTTGAAAGAGGAACAAAGGAAGCGACGTGGTAGGAGTTTGCGGTGCGCAGCACCATTCCATCTCTCAGTGCTGGAAGGAAGTGGATTGAGGTGCGCAGTATCTTGAGCAGTTCTCGCTCATGCTTCTCTCTAACTGCGAGGGCGCAGTCTAGAAGAAATAACCATTTCTGTTCTGTCTTGTGGCTCACAAGCGAGCTGATGCTTACACCGAACTGTTCGCCATGAAGTTGAGCGAGTGAATCCAAGCGACCATCGACCTCCCTACTTGGAGTAAAGATTAGCCGCGTCGAATTGTCGGGGTCGTCAGTCGCAAAACCTTTTATATGTGTGTACTGCCTGAGCACAACATTTTCTATCCCCTGCCTCACGAGCCCTGGCTCATAATGCTCTGTAAACAACTTGTCACCCTTCATTCTATCTCCTAGTATATATCTATCCCGATAATACTCAAGAAAGGATTCGTGTCGAGTCAATATAAAACAGGCATTACTGCCTGTTCATTCACACACGAACAACGATGATCTTTTTGGAATTGGAATGAACGCCAATATGAGCGGGTGTACACTTTCTTTTTATTGCGATACGACGCAACTCACTGAGTGTTATCTTGTGTGTTGCTTGCCGAGCAGTCGAAGCACGCTTACGACCAAAGCCAACATCACCCATACATGGGTAAATGATCAGCCTGTCTGGTCTGACTTTTGCGAATTCTTCCTTGCGTGACTCTTCGAGCTCAGCAAGCGTAACTGGTCTCTCGAACGAAAGAATATAAGTATCAACTGCCATATTAAGTACTCCTTGGGAACTTCTGCGCGTAACTTATCATCTTTCAACTCCAACCGCAATAAAAAAATATTTATATTTCGTACTGAATTCGTTAAATTGCTAATTGAATACTTAATTTTGATGTAATGCGAAGTTCTGGACTGAGGCAATGTCGAAAAGCCTTAGTCATCTAAGGTGACTCGACTTGTCAAAGGAAGAACGAGCGACCAAAAATTTCATCAAGTCCTCGAGTACTGAAATTTGGAAGTACTCTTTGTGGTGCAGGACGCAAAATTAATTACTTATCGCTCTGAATTCGTTAAATTGGATGAAGTTCGAGGCGGCGAAATTTCAGTGTTAAAGGGGGCGTACTCCTGTACGTCCCCTTAACCTGAAATTAAAGCCAACGACGAAATTCGCCAATTTTACGAATTCAGTGGGTCTATCATGTTGGTCTGTATAGCTTCCGCTTTAGACATCACCTGACTACCATATGTGGCGGCCCATCTTGATCTGCTACATCTTGAACCAGAGAAATATTTACAGGCGGCATCACGCTCGCCCGTATATGAGCCAGGGTTCGCACCGAGATCGGTAAGATAAAGCCCTGCTGCCATAAATGCGTCGCGCGCGCTCCATGGGTCGGCGACATCTGAACCAAGCGCACTGGTGATACGATCTGCAAACATTACCCACGTTGAGGGAATGAACTGTGCTGCGCCCATCGCTCCTCCCCACCCAACTTCTTGAGGACATGAAACGCGAGTATTGTGCGGATCAATACCAAGCTTTGCGGTAAGAGTAAGGTATGGGGGCACATCACGCGTCGGATTCATTACTTTCTGAAAGGCACTCCCTGTCCGTATGCCTACACCGGCACCAGTATTGTCATCTTTAAGTATGCATGACCCCTGATTTTTGCCGAAGCTCGATTCTTGTTGAAAGATCGCGAGCAAATACGCAGGACGTATTCCGGTCTTTGCCGAAACTACATTTGCATAATCAAGTGCTTTACCGAAATTAATCTCTCCTGTATCACGAAGCGCGAAGAGTGCGGCACGGATCTGTGCGGCCTGTTTTTTGCGATCGATAAGGACTTGCTTATACTGTGACTCCTTGTTTTTAGTTATGGAGAGTAGCTGCTTTTTTTGTACCTGATTAAATTGAACTATCTTTTTGTTACGCTCAAGTTCGGCTTCAGCATCGCGCTCCTTTTGCTGCTTCGTTTCTAGCGCATCCTGCGCCGCTTGCGTCTGTGTCTTTGCACTCTTCAAAGAGTCCGAAGAATTCTTCAGTCCTGCACGGATAGCGTCGAATGAATCGAGGTCGAGAAAAAAGTCCGATAAGCTTGTATTCCCGAGCACGACCTCAGCAAGTGATGCTTGATCAAGTTCGTTTGTTTTTCGTATCAACTGCGCAAGTGACTGGCGTTCATTGTCTAATTTTTGGGAAAGTGACTGCACTGTACGCGTCTTCTCGGTGATACCTTGCGACAATTGTCCGATGGCGAGATTGCGCGCTTTGATATTGAGATTTGCTCGTTCAATATTGGCGTTCAGGAGCTTGATATCACGATCAATACTCTGCCCTTCACCCTGAAGACCGGTAATGGTGTTTCCGAGGCCTTTGATTTCAAGATTAATATCATCGAGCTGTTTTTGTAGTTGAGCTTCCTTGTCGAGCAGGTTTGGCGCTGAAACAGGACTCGTACTCGTCGCAACATCTGCAATTGCGATAGACGGTAAAACACTGGTTGCCGCGAACATTATGAGTGCGAACAAAGTGATCCCACTCCATACATTAAGCCGCAATGTGTTGCGGCGATAATAATCCGAGATTTCCATACTTATAAAACAATTATACCCT
>JAYVMS010000048.1:0-7260 GCA_043758815.1 bacterium | reverse complement strand
GTGTAGTTCATCATATTCCTTATATAAAAATGACAGCGAACTCTGTCTGCTGTTATTCTACAGTAGTTGTAAGACAGGTCAATTTGACTCTTCTTCCATTTCTTTGAGTGGTTGCCCCCTCACTATGGTGGGATAGATATCCAGAAGTGTATAAAAGAATGCGATGGTAATAGGCCCCGCAAGGAAGCCAATTGGTCCGAAATATACGAGTCCTCCGAGCACTGAAAGAAGTATGACGAATGGATGAATATCGACTCCTCTGCGAATAAGTAGCGGTCTAATAAGGTTATCCGCGAGTCCGACCAAAAGCCCCCCCCAGATCAGTATCCCGATACCTGCCATGAGATGATCATTCATGATAAGAAACACGCCGGCAGGAACAGTTATCAATCCTGTTCCGACCACGGGAATGAGTGCGGCGATTACCGACACCGCTCCCCACAAAACGGGATTTGAGATCCCAAACATTGCGAAACCGACGCCAACGGTAAGCCCTTGTATCGCTGAAACAAACAGCGCCCCAGTTACAATATACCCGACCGCAGACTGCAATTTTGCAATAATATTTTTGTCGTGTGTATCGGCAAGCGGACTCCACTTGACCGCAAAGTCGTAGAGTTTCTCTCCGTCACGATAGAGAAAGAACATTGCTCCGACGATAATGAATATATCAATAAGAAAAGCAACGATACTTGAGAAAAAAGTATTGAGATTATTTGCAACGAACCGCAGTATCTCTTCGATATACGACGAGACCGTAGTGTGTATTTTAAAACTCGGAACATACCGGTTCACATATTGCTGCGTAACCTCAGTGAAGTGATCGATACCCACTGATGCACCGCCAGTATCTTTAAGAGAATTATAATTCGTGATGACTTCCTGAAACATGAGTATTCCAAAAAATATCAATGGTAGGAGTATCACGCAAACAACAAGCAATACCGTAAAAAAAGCGGCAAGGTTCTTTCTTCCACCAAACCATTTGAGTAATGCTTTGTTTACCGGGGCAAACAACACCGCGAGCACTGCCGCGAGAAATATTGCAGTCAGATACGGACTCAGAACAAAGTAGGACAGAAGCGCCGCAGTGGCAAACATCATCCAAAAAAAGACAAGTTCTCCTATATTGGGTTTGGACATAGGGCTAAGTATAGAACATTAACGATAAACGATAAAGAAGTTCTCTTATGCTCTGGGTCCGCGGTTCGCAAGCTTAAGTTTCTTGAGATACCAAATGATAAGTGCGGTGATGACGGCAACGAGAAGCACGAGCACAAAATTTAGGATATTTGGGGACTTTTCGGAATACGGCACGGCCTTAGGTGCGGGGGGGGTGTAGGCGGGGTTCATTACTTGCGCACCGAGGGCAGCATGCGTCAGCTGCGTGCTTTCAATGTACTGGAAAAAGCGCGCAAGGTCGTACTCTGGAATGAATGCTTTTTCATTCCCATAATAGAGCGCGTATTCTTTTCCTGGGACCGCTGCAAATACGACCGAGCGATCGATACCTGAGATCACTACGCGCGGCACCCATAATATCGGCTGGTCGTCATTATTGAAGATGACGACGCGCAGGTAGCGCATGTCTGACTCGGGGTACTCAAGATCAAGATGCTCACCGGTAAATACAGGCGTGCTCAGTTTGAACAGCTCACCTAGAGCAAGGTTTTGCCAGTTACTTCCATCATTACTGCCTTGCACACTCGCGCGTCTGCTGAAATTATGCACATCAGGTGTAATAAGTTTTATTTGATTGGTAGGCAATCCCCTGCCGCCAAGATCGACCGCGACCTCAGTGCTTTTCATAGTGCTATTTTCTGTCACTTTTGCACTACTTTCCAACATCGATTGTGAGGCGACGAATGTGCGCTCACGCGCTACTTGCGCCGAGCTTACCGCCACATCGCTTCCCTCGCCCGCCTCGATAACAACACGAAGATAGCGCGAAGTATTCTCGGGATAAAGCACTTCCCCGCTTCCGGAGTCGAAGCTCGCTGCTTGATCTGAGAAGTTATAGATATATCCCGCGTTGGTGAGGAGCCTCCAGCTCGCGTCTGTCATTGAGAGCGGCTTATCAGCTGCATAAACCGAAACCTTGTGCTTGAAGTTCTTGGACGTTGTGAGTATGGTGAGATGATCGTGGATCACTCCCGCCTCAGAGAGATCGAGCATGAACATGGTCTTCCCACCCGAAAGCGAGAGATCATGCAATTTTCCACCTACATATCCATGCTCACTCCGACTTCGATCAACAACTATCTGGTAAGGAACTTCACTGTTATTATCTGCCACGACTCTGATATCACTTAAGTCGGGCTTTGCGGTGAAGCTCACATCCCTATCGAGATATACTTTTACATACTGTGACGCCGCGTCGGTCGCAGTCATCATGATGGGCTTCATGTACTTCCACGTACCTGGAGTAAAGTCTGCATATGCGAAGGGCGCGATAGCCAGACTTCCGAGGCAAATTGCGATGATGTATTTTTTCATATTGTTTTGTGCAATTCTCTACTTAGTCATCATTTACGACGACGGTGAGTAAGTGCTTATACTTTACGTACAAGAATGATGCGCCAAGTGAGATTACCCCGAAGACTATTGACGAGATGATACGCTCGAGTTGCCCTAATTGCCAGACTTCAAGAAATACGCGACCGGCAGTGATAAAGAAGAATACGAGTCCGAACAAGCGGATAAAGCGCATGCGCTTGGCGAATCCTATCGCAATAAGAAGTATTGCGTAGATTGCCCAGAAGATAGACACTGCGGTATTCTTCGAGCTTTCGAGCGAGGCAATCTTTTCATACGAGGCAACAGACGGCACGGTCATTCGATACTGGTTCTGATTCTGATAGCCTCCCCCCATATAGTTATTGTAGGCCTGCTGTGCCTGTGCATCAGTATTATAGAGCACAAGAATATCTTGATCATAACTGAATTCGATCTCAGAGGTGACGATCGCGATAGTGAGGATGTTCGTAAGCACAAGAATGACTCCCATAGTTTTCTTCCAATCAATGACTTGATCTTTGAATTTCGTATACAGTGCAGCGAACGCATAGAATGTCGTGACCCCACAGAGCATCAGGAAGAATCCAGTGTTCAGGAAGGCGGTAATCGGTTCGGGGAGAGCATTAGTCGTGCCTTGTACATCGGGAATTCCACTGCGTATACCTGTTACACCGCCCCACATGATGCTCAAGCCACCCAAAAGCCCTATCCATCCGATGACCTCGACAATGCGATTTTTTTCTCGTAATCCGATATAGAGCAGTGCGATAGATTCAATAAACCACACAAGTGACACGAGTGAGTGGTGCTCGAACGCGAGCTCAGAACTGAGTGACCACAAGGTAACGATGTTTGCCACAACCACAGAAAAGAGCGCAAACTTTCTCCACTCTGCCTCATCGTCTCTGAAGCGATAATACAAGCCCGCAACCCCATAGAAGACTGCAATCGCGACCAGCATCAAGAAGAAACCCGTATTGAAGAATGGGGTAACACACCAAAACACATGGGGATCAGGTGATGCCGCGCGAGCCGCTATCGCTAACATATCGTTTGCACATGAACGAATCTGCTCGACGTCTTGCCCCAAGCTGACCATCCCAACCATAAGCACGATCCAGCCGAATGCTTGGATGACACGCTCGCGCAAATAGAGCCCAGTGGCAATCAAGACGATCGACTCAACAAGCCAAGAGAGCGATACGTAGTAGCCGTTTAGCTGAAGTGGTATCGCAATAGTAAGGAACACCACTGCGATCCCCGGCAAGAAAAGATTGAGCGTGCGATCACTCTTGTTGCTCGAGAATGCAATATAGGTAACGCCGAGATATAGCACCGCAAGCATAAGCGCGAAAAATCCGAGTACGTCATGGTAGTTCGGATCAAGCATATAGCTGCTCACCGCAAAATACCCCGCAGCATTTAACACAAGTAACATTAAGTCAGACGGGGTAGTGGGTTCTTTGCGCAATACATGATGCAAGATAGATGTAAGCAAGAAAACAGCGAAGAACACACTGACAAAGAAGAATGTTTCTCCGAGCTGTGGTGGAGTATAGAACTTCGCCATCCAGCCTCCAAAGAGGGCGATAGTACCCACGAACGAGAGGTAGTTGAGCTGTGTCCACTTCTTGAACCACGCGACTCCAAATACACCAAGGTCGAGGATTATCATATATATAGACAACGCCGCGAGATGATTCTCCCCCGTAGAGAGAAGTACTGGCGTCATGAATCCGCCGAGCGTCGAAAGTACTGCGAGCCCGAGCGTGCTTCCTGCTATCGCGAGCACTAGCCCAAAGGTCGTCACGAGTCCCATGAGTACAAATGCGACGCTCGGATCGACGAGGTGGTAGAAGCCGTACGATGCGTAGATAGAGAGATACAGAATGGCGATACCGACACCTGAGAGCATATCTGAATAGTTCAAATACTTCGCGCGAAGTTTCTGTCCCACCCCTATGGTAGCAAGGCCGGCAATGATACCGAGTGCCACGCGGCCTGTGGGCCCGATCCAATTATTGTCGAACGCATACTTAAGAAAGAATGCCACACCGACAAGGACGGCGATAGCGCCGATACGACCAAGCCAGCGTGCACTAGTTTCTTCTTGAGTCTCATCGGCAAATTTCGCTTGTGCGGGTGACGGCTCTGCTTGCGCATATACAGCACTCGGTGCGGGCGCGGGTGTTGGTGCTGCCTCTGGAGGAATGTGGAATGCTGGGGTCTTTTCGAGTCCTGCATCTGAAAGTGCTGCCTCGAATATATCACCGCGGTGTATCCCCTCCTTTGCGAGTTCGCTCTGACTTGCTGGCATTTCTCTAGCCTTGGCCTGAGCCGGAGATGCTCCGAGTTTTTGTTCGAGATATGTTATCCGAGCTGATAAGGCGGAAATATTGTTCCTCGCATAAAAGAACAACGCGACAAAACCCATAATGATCCAAAAGACATCCATGTGAAATAATTAGCTACTATATATCCTTTATTATAGCGGCAAGCTGACAAAATGGAACTAGGTTGTTAGTTTTTATGCACGAGGCCGCCTGAGATGGTTGATAAAATAGAGTCCGGAGAGAATAGAGAGTATCGCAGCGATAAGGAGCGGGGCGGAAGGCTCGAAATATGCAGCAACAATACCAGAGATAAGCGGCGGTACTGTCTGTGCGAGCGCATTCAAACTCCCATTCAATCCGAGCACCTCCCCTTGCACACTCGCCCCCGCCGAGCGAGAAATGAGCGCAGTGATGTTGGCCTGCGTCAGTCCTATGGCGGCCGCGAAGAACGGGACAATGAAATAAAGCAAAGTGGGATTAGGCGCCAGCACTATCGCGATGATACACATACCCGACACTATCAAGCTGTTCTGCATCACCTCCTGCTCTTTAAACTTCTTCGAAACGATACGCGTGATCACGCCTTGTGTAATAACTATCCATAACCCAATAAAAGCAAAGTAATTCCCGATCATCCCCTCGGTAAATCCAAAACGCGAGAAGAGATAGACCGCAGAGAATGTCGTATAAAACGCGAAACCGGATTGAAACAGAAAATTAGTGATAAAGAGTGGCCGCACCGGCTTCATCCCCAGTGCATGAGCGATATTCTTTATCGATCTCCCCCATTCGATATGCTGCGCTGGTTTGACGTTCTGATTCGTCTCTCTCAAGAACGTAAGGATGAGTACTGCGTTCACAAACGAGAGTGCGGATGCGAACCAGAACGGGGTTGTTGCGCCGAACCACGATACAACAGAAGCATCTGCGAGCTTGCCACCCAAGAATGGTCCAACAATAAAGCCGAGACCGAAGGCGGCTCCGATGAGTCCGAAGTTATTCGTTCTGTTCTCGGGGGTAGTTATGTCTGCTATGGCAGCTTGTGCGACTACGATATTGCCACCAGTAATACCCGCGAACAGCCGAGCAAAAAACAGGAGCGGTAAGTTGGCAAAAAGAATGCCGACAGCAAAAAGCGCGTGTCCGATAGCAGTACCAAATATTGAGAATGCGAGTAGTCGTTTGCGTCCGAATTTATCCGAGAATTGTCCGATGATGGGAGAAGCGATGAACTGTCCGAACGAAAAGAGTGCGAGAAGTATGCCAAGCAGAATATAACCGGTGGCAGCAGGAGTGTTCATCGCCAAGAGATAGTGCGGCGAATGAGGATTGGCCAATAATGCAGGAATGACTGGAATGAGGATACCCAAGCCGAGCATGTCGAGAAATATTGTAAAGAAAAGCACGAATAACGGTGAGCGTTTGTGAGACATCGGCGCATTATAGCATCCCAAGAGGCGATAAAAAGAGTCACATGTGTGACTCTGTTTCAAGTGATGCTTTTGCTTTCTTGCGGCGTTCGAACTCAACAACAGCGAAGGTGCCTATCCATGAACCGAGAACTACTGACCCAAGATAGAGCGGATTGTGCGAGTAATTGACCACACCGACCGCAAGTAGGAAATACATGATCGAACCAGTGGTTGCCGCACGCGCAGGTAGAAGTCGCGCGACCGCTATGGTGTAGTACGCATAGAGAATATCAAGCACGATGTATGCCCAAAGAACCATGAGCGCGGTAAGCCAGCTGAACTCTGCGTAATATCCCGCAATGTCATTTTGTAACGAGGAGACGTTCACACTTTCTCCAAGAATTATCCTTCTCAAAGACTAACAAATAGAGAGATGCGCCGCCACTATTCTTCAAGGTGGATGAGCGCCATCTGCAATGCTTGCTTGGTATATGCCTTCCTGTCTATTCGCCCCTTTGTGACTATGCCTATTGCTCCTTCTTCGCTTCCGATATGCTCATTGCGTGTCATTCCAGCTTTGAGTATTGCCTGACTCATATCAAGTCCTTCATGTATCATCGAGTCGATAATATTCTTGTCTTTGAATTCCCATGCGGAGGAGATGCCAAGATGGAATTCACTTCCGTCATAAATTACTGCCACGCATACATCCAAATATCCGCTTTTTGCTTGTACGACTGCCATAAGCCCCGACTCGAGACCTACTGAATACTCACAATCAACAAATGCACGCCGTGCGCGATTCATAGCGCCGGTTATCGTCTCATCAAGTGAGAGCGGCTGATCAGAAACACCGGAATCAGTTTTTATCCCTTCAACTTTAGCTTCCGAGAGATGCGGATAGTCTTTGAGCATCTCAGCGACCGAGGCCACCTTTGCCTTGTTTGCAGATCCCACTTTGAATCGAAGTTTGTTCATTGCTCATTTATAACGCGAAA
>JAYVMS010000047.1:0-3246 GCA_043758815.1 bacterium | reverse complement strand
GACCGACGGCAAACAGTTCGCCAATACGATGGCAAGAAAGTGGGCGAAGGATTATGACGACATTATTTTTATCTGTGGGCGTTACGAAGGCATAGATGCGCGCGTCCAGAAAATAACGAAAGCAGAAAAGATATCTGTCGGCCCCTTTGTGCTCACTGGAGGGGAGATACCCGCGATGATAGTGATTGACGCGGTGGCGCGGCAGATAGAAGGCGTGCTTGGCTCCTTTGACTCTGTCGAAGAAGAACGTACTGCAAGTCCCGACGTCTACACTCGCCCCGAAGTCCTTTTGTGGAAAGGAAAGAAGTATCGGGTGCCCAAGATCTTGCTTGGAGGCAACCACAAAATAATCGAAGCCTGGAAACAAATGCAGCTCGATAAAAGAAGGGGTATATAGGCATATCTACATGAATCTGGGATGCGCCGCACAATGAGAGTCGCTTGACTATTTTGTAATTTGCCGCAATCTAAGTAATGTACCGTTCTTAAACACAGGAGGGAATTATGACGCAAAACACAGACGCTCCTTCCGAGGACGAGCTGAGTGAAATACTCGATGATGTAGCACAATCGCAGATGGCACTCTGTAGCAGACTCGACGAGATCATCGGTGACAATACGCTTATTGTGGCGAGAGATGGAACACTTTCGACCAAGCTCACTATGAGTGAACTGAATGCAGATGACTGGAATTTGATAAAGGATTCGGAATTCCTGCCGCCGAGTGTGATGCGCTCAAACAGCAAGGAGGTGATACTTGCTGAGCTTCATAAAATGCTCTACGGACTCTCGCTCTGCTTCCGCTATCTGGAGATCGAGCTTGAAATGAGCTGGTCCTACGATATGCACTTCTTTTCGTTCTCAGAGGAGCTACAGTTTCTTCCTCCGGCGGAGTACGCAACACTCATGGCTCAGCTTGCACGGCGAACAGACATGAATGATGCGGAGATTTTCGCTTTCGTTGAATACATGTGCTTTGGCGACCCAGCAACGCTCCACTGACGAACCACCCATGGTGGTTCTTTTTACACTCAAACCTCGCCAATAATTGAAAAGTAAGTTATAACAATGCTATGAAATGGCTCGGATACATTTTTTTGATACTCGGGGTGCTCATTGGCGCAACCGGTGCCGCACTTGCACTTAACGCACATCCGAAGAGTTATGCTGCGAACGTATTATCGACGGAAGAAGAATACATGGGTGGAGATGATTTAGATCTTGTCAAAGAGCATGTGCATCTCGAAAGTGAGGCTGCGACAAGCAGCATTATTGTGAGTGGTGTATCTGCCGCAAGCGCAACTTCATCTGCGCGTTCGGCTCGCGTGCCTGTTCTTGTATACCACAGTGTGCGTGCACATATTAAGGGCGAATCAAAATTGCAGGATGCTTATGACATCATCCCAGAATTGCTTGAGCAAGAACTCACATACATGGATGCAAATGGTTACCATACGGTCTCATTCGCGGATATAAATAGATATTTCGATGATGGAATACCTCTTCCCGAGAAGCCCGTCATACTTTCATTTGATGATGGCTGGAAGAATCAATACGAACACGCATTACCTGTTCTCTTGAAACACAACGCCAAAGCGACATTTTTTATCTATACCAACCCCATCGACCACAAGAAGGCGCACTGGATGTCTTGGGATGAGGTCAAGGAGCTCGATAGGTTAGGAATGGAAATAGGCGGTCATAGTCGCACACACCCAATCCTTACGAAGATAACAACGGATGCAGGGCTCGATAAGGAGATCGCTGGAGGTAAGAAGATACTCGAGTCACATCTCGGTCATCCTGTTAAAGTATTTGCATACCCATTTGGAATGCATAATGAAGCCGTAGATGCGGCAGTGAAGCGCGCGGGGTATATTTCAGCTCGTACGGTATTTGCAGGAGTTTGGAATGACCCAGAGCATCGATATGTCATCCACGGAACTATATCTGGAGATAAATGGAGCGATTTCTTGCGCGCCCTTACTAGGGGATACTGATTAATTAGCTCGGTTTTTTGAGTAAGATCGTCGCACTTGCTTCTGATGACTTCTCATATCTTTTGCAAAAGCAAAAAATAAATAGTAGGTTAATATTACGAATATCGTAAAATTCATGAAAGAATATATTACTAACCACGTGAATAAATTCCGTACCGAGCGCAAGGTGACGCAGGAAGAGTTCGCGCAAGCAGTAGGTGTGAGTCGTCAGACGATAATCGCCATTGAGAAAGGGAAGTACACACCATCGGTGTTGCTGTCGCTTAAGATAGCTAAATATTTTGCTTTACCCGTCGAGGACATTTTCTCCATAAAACATGAAAAATAATATCCAAGAAACAATCGTCGCGCTTGTGCTTGTCATACTCTTATTGCTCATCCTCAATCCATATGATTTTTGGATGCCGAACATGGCGCATATGTCCGCACTTGGACTATTGCTTGTCGTCTTTATTGCCTATGCCGCATTTTCATTACGCGAAGAGGTTACTGATGAGCGCGATACACTACACCGCATGTTTGCAGGCAGGGCTGCATTCATCACCGGCACGACGATTCTCACACTCGGAGTGTTTCTCGGCGCACTCGATGGCACACTCGACAAGTGGCTCGTATTCACTCTTGTGGGTATGATCATCGCGAAACTCTCCGCACGCTTCTATACAGACCGTAATTTATAGAAAAGGTGTGGATAAGATGTAAAGCCTACTTTACATATAAAATAGGAAGAGTATACTGGTAAGCAATTACTCGTATACTTTTTTTATGACGCTATTCATCATTTCGTTTTTGGCTGGACTGCTTACGGTACTCGCGCCATGTGTACTCCCACTTCTTCCTGTCATCGTGGGAGGCTCAGTCTCAGGCGGTGCAGGGAAGCACAGCTGGAAAAGGGCACTTACCGTGACGTTCTCGCTCGCACTTTCACTCATCGTTTTCACGCTTTTACTTAAAGTGAGTACACTTTTTATAAATATTCCGGCAAGCGTATGGACGTGGATATCGGGGAGTATCATCATCTGCTTCGGTTTCGTTTCGCTTTTTCCAAAGATATGGGAAAGTGTCCCGCTCTTTGCCCGACTCAATCAAAAGTCGAACATGGTCCTCGGCTCCGGCTACCAGAAGAAAAGTTTCTGGGGTGACGTGATCATCGGCGCTTCGCTCGGTCCTGTCTTCTCTACCTGCTCCCCGACGTACTTTGTTATTTTGGCGACGGTGCTCCCAGTCTCGTTTACGCTTGGTCTCA
>JAYVMS010000046.1:0-7248 GCA_043758815.1 bacterium | reverse complement strand
TGCTTCATCGTGGCTACCGAGACCGAGTTCACTTACGACTCGGTCGAGGAGTGAGGCGAAAGTGCTTGCACGTGCAGGCCCTGAAGAGACGTTACGTACGCCTCCGGTGCTAAGTCTGCTGACTGCGGCCTTTGTCTGTAGGTCCAGCACGACGCTAACGATGTCCAGTATGCCCATGATATCCTCCTTGTGAATTGAATAGTGTTGAATTGTCAAAGAGCCAAGAATTTAGACTCTTTCTAAAGATAATTATATCACACAAACAGGCATTTCGTCAAGTACAGCACGCCTACATCAAATGGCTTCGAATAAGGGTTTTTTGTATAAAAAACACACAGCCTAGAAATACACTGTGTTTTATAGCTTAAAGCAATGTTTTGCTAGCTCTGTGAAGCGGCGAAATCTTCCTTCGCCTTGGCTATCGCCAGCATCTGGGCTGGGTCAGATGACACTATCTGGTCTTCTGTATAGGAAGCGTAGACCTTGATAGCTACGTGCTTTAGACCAGCAAAGAAGAGCCCCTCACCCACGCCAGACTCAAGCAGAAGATACTTCTCTTCGTCGGTAAGGTGGAACGTCTGCTGCACGAGATCGATGGTCGTAGGCGATTGCTTAAGTAATATCTGGATAGAAGAATTGGTAAGAATAGGAAGTCCATAAGGGGAACGCAAGAAGTCGTTCACATCTTGAGTGATCGTCGCAATACCGAGGTAGTATTTGCGCCCACGCTTAGCGAGACCAAAGAGGAATGATGCAGTGTCTTCTGACTTCATCATCCACCAGGCCTCATCAACAACGAGCAGGCGCTTGCGAAGCTCTTTACGCACCGCGGTCCAAATGTAGTGAGTGATGATGTACACTGCGACAGGCTTTAATTCATCTTCCATGTTGCGTACAGAAAACACGGTAAAGCGCTTTGTGATGTCGACATTGGTCGGCTTATTTAAAAACCCTGACCATGTACCCTTGGTGTACTTTTCAAGGCGCTGTATGAGAGATTCAGTGCCATCCATTCCCGAAAGAACGAGTTCAAAATCTGAAAGCAGTGGCGGCTCGATATCGGCGAAATTTGTTTCCTGACTGATGTCCTTTAGTGCATAAGTTTCAGCTATAGCTCGGTCTACTATTGCATCTTCTTCGGGAGATAGACCTCCGAGCATGATGCGGAAAAGACCAACCAAGAAGATGATGTTTGAGCGCAGTACATCTGCGGGTGATTCATCTTCGCGCGGAATAGGAAGATCAAATGGATTAATATGATGCTCTGAAGTAAGTGAAATATTGAAAAAGTGTCCACCGGTTGCCTCTGCAAGAAATTGATACTCTTGCTCAGGGTCGATAACAATAACATCAGCATCAAACATCAGTGTTCTCAATATCTCAAGTTTGGTTGTGTATGATTTTCCAGAACCGGACACCGCAAATGTTACAGAGTTGTAATTCGGCATTGAAAAGCGATCAAACAGTATGAGTGATGCATTGTGGCGATTGATGCCCCAGAGAATACCTTTGTCAGAAGTCAGATCAAAAGAAACGAACGGAAATATTGATGAAAGCGGAGCAGAGTTAAGTTTGTAGTGCACCTCAAGTTCATCGGTCATGAGCGGGAGCACACTGCGATAGCCTTGTTCCTGCTGAAAGATTGCAGGCTTGAGATAGACAAGCTTTGAGTCGAGAATACTCTTGAGCTCGCTCTCAACCTTATCAATCTCACCTTTCTCGCTTCCGTATATAGTGATGTAGATACCGACGTCAAAGAGGCGTTCACGTGCCTGCTGAAGCTTATCCCGCAGATCCTCGAGGTCTTGATATGCGATATCGAGGACAGGGTCACGGACAAATCCCTTGCGCTCGCGTTCGTTTATTTGACTCTGTACTTCCGCCACCTTCTTTTGGAATGTTCGAAGCGCAAGCTCAGTCTCTATGGGGTGTATCATGATAGATACGTCGTACACCTTATCGAGATTGATGACAGGTGTGAACCAATCTTGTGAGAGGAAGCGAGGGTAAGAGATGACGAATAGCGTACGCAGCATCTTTTCTCCGACATAGATTTCTTTCGGTGTTATCTTTACTGCCGCAGGCGCAAGGATATCCTTCATGTCGAGGTTTGTCGCCTCATAGATGTCAGCAGGCAGCACTCCAGTTGTATTCATTATTTCATACCCCTTTTTTTCATTGGCCATAATTGATTGGTATTAGTTAACCGTTGCGGCAGAGTCGAGCTCACCCGGGTTGAATTTTTTGTAAAAAAGCTCTGTAATTTCTTCGGTATCAAGGCGAGTTGTGCGAATATCACAGCGTCCCAACCCTTGTTCCACAATACTTACACGTTGCTCGAGCTGTACACGCGCCTCCTCAAAACTTTGCATTTCTGCGGCAGTTGGTTTCTTAGATTTTGGTTTTCCGCCAGGAAATATTCCCCCCAAAAATCCTCCCCCTCCCCCACTTCCCATCTTTGCTCCTCCTGAATACGGAACAACGATAAAAAAGGTTTTCGACATAATGTTGGTTCTGCTGGTGAAATCTTTGATAAAAGCGATGTATTCATGCACCTGTATCTTCATGGCATCGATGAGCTGTACTTTTTCTCGATCCTCAAGCAGTTTGAGATAAGGGCGGGTGTCGAGGCGCTTTGATTGAATGTATATTTGCACAGGAAACTCAATAGAGTTGAGGAAGTTTTGAAACTGCATGATAATTGCCGCCTGCTCATCGGTAGACTTGAGGCCGAAGTTTAAGGATGAGGTCATGAGCATCATGCGGAGGTCGCCATTGTTGAGAACAATGATGCCGCTTCTGATATCTTTGATGGGTATGAAATCTTGAGTAGGTTTTCCGGGGATTGCCATATAACTATTATAAACCAATAACGCACAACTGATAACATGTATTTAAACTTTTACCTCTCTCTGATGGATATCGTAGATTCATGACCTAGACGGCACTTTCAGTGTGTACTTTTTGTGCTTCGACCTCATTCTTCTGTTGCACATCAATTGACCAAGTCAGATCACTCAACTTACTTCCGGATTTGTTGGCAAGAATACTGCTTGAATGCTTGACCGACTTGAAGTTTGAGAGGTCGAGCGGTGCGTCGACGACCTTCTCTCGCCTTCTCCACACATAGAGGTGTTCGCTTCTTAAGTAGTGAAACGCCGACTCAACCACAAACACAAAAGGTTTGCTGTTGAATTTATAGAAACCGAGAGCGCCTCCAAGTGCAACTGCACCTATACCTAAAAACCACCCCAAATAAGGAATGAAGCGTATACTAAGATATCCAAGACCTACTCCGCCGGTGAGATAGAGGAATTGCTTGATGGTAAAAGGACCAATGATCTTATCTTCAATATCAAGAAATTGTGGGACTTGGAACTGCATAAAAAATATCTGTCATGTGCACGCAACGCCCATGACAATGCTTGCTTATTATATCGTATCTCAAAGCAAGAATCGAGTAAAACAAAAAAGGATGTAGCCGGTGACTTCATCTTTTTTTCATTTCAGGCGAGTGCCTATAGTGGAGCTTCGCGATATGGGTCAAGTGCTTTTGCAAGCGCTGATTTTTCTTGAACATCGGGTGCCTTTGTCGTTGCTTGTGGTGGTGGGGGTATAATCTGCGTGGGTGATAACTGTAGAGATGGAACACCCACACTGCTTGAAGTCTCTGTCTTCATTCGATATGTCCCACCGAGCTTATCTTCAAGAATGTTGCCAGACTGTTCTTTGTTTTGAGATGCCGCAGCTATAGTGCCAACATGCGCTTTGGGCATCTCACTTTGCGCTGACGTGCTTTGCGAACTACCTGTGCTGGGAATATTGCCAAGTGCTTGAGCTATAGAGAAGCTAGGAAGCGGCTTACTAAGAGGAGCTGGCATGACCTGTACCGCAGGAGCCACAATCTTTGGAGGTACTGCGACGACAGGAATAGGATCATTTGCATGCGCAGGGAGGACTGAGAGGTTAGGAAGGATCATAGGTGGAGGTATTATTGCTGCCGTACCCAGGGGTCTTTCTAGTATTGCGCTTGTTGCCTGTGCTGATTTTCCCGTAGCGTGCACATCTTTTAATGCATCCTTTATGGGATTGAAAATGTCACGGTTTATTTCTTGTGCAATATGTGCTGCAACTTCTCGAGTAACAGAGATGTTTTTCTCAATTTCTGTGACATATTGATTTGGCTGTATAAACCCCATCATGAGCATGCTTGTTACTTGCGAAAGCATGCCACCCTCTACTTTGGTGAGTCCGTTATTTTGTGCGATACCCTCGATTTTTTTAACAGTTTCATCATCGGAAAGTACATCACGAATAGGCTGAGGTAATTTCAGATACTGTTCTCGCGCCTGTTGTTGGGTGATTTCATCCATATTTACGTTCACGTGGTCTCACTCCCGTCATCATCTGGGTAGCTCTCCTCACTGGTGCCACTCGCGGTGCTGTCAAAATTTTCTTTAGCGAGCTTTTCAGCATCTTTTGCGGCGCTAAGCTTTTGCTGTGCGTCATTTCGTCTCCACACTACTCCTGATGCTTTCGCCTCATCGAGATCTTTTTGGGCTTTTTCCCGCGCAGTTTTTGCTTGGTCGAATAGTTTTTTGGTTCCAGAGGCACTCTCAGCTACGGCTGCATCATAATATGCTGAATCTTTTTTTCTACTACTCATGTACTTTTTAGATGACTGATTTCCATTCTTTGCGTGCTCGCGAATTGTACCGAACATCGCTTTTACTGGCTCCTTATCATAATCTTTGGCAGTGTTCTTGTGATAGTTCTCGATCTCGTCAAAATGCTTATCAGTGTAGTTGCGGACGAGTGTAGGATTAGTCTTAATACTTGGGTCAAGTCGCGCAACGTCTTTATTGCTCATGCCACCAAGAATATCTTGCATAGCAGTGTCATGCTCATGCTCAAAGTCAGCAATTTTAATGTTTTTAGCCTCACCTTCTGGCAGTGTTTGTAGTTGTGCCATTTTAACTTGGTATGACCGTTGGCGGGATTTGATTGCATCAGTGAGGTTTGTTGGGAATATTCCTGTCTTCATCTTTTGCTGTTGAATGAGGTATTGTGCACCTGCTCCTCCTGCAGCCATTACGTGATCATTGGTGACCCTCATGACATCTGGGTTGAAATCAGCCGAGTTTGTATTCATGTAATTGAGATGCTGTCTGCCTGCTGCTGCAAGAACCAAAGATTTGTAATTTGGATCTTTAATTGCTGCCTCAGCCTCTTCTTTGATGAGTTTCTCTGATTCTTTACCTGAAAGTTTGCTCATCGATTCTTTGATCGCTTGAGCGGCCGCTTCTCCAATTGTCTTACCTTCATCCTTTGGATCAGTGCTTGCGTTGTCGAGTGTTCCGTTCTTGCTTGCTGTGTCATAAGCAGATTTATTTGTTTTGATGTTCGACTTCTCGTCTTCGATAGTCTTCTTTCGGTCAAGTTCAGTTTTTACATCTTTGTTACGATATTGATCAAGCTGAACACCGCGTTGCTTAAGGAACGCTTCTTGTGCATGTGGATCATCAGAAAAGCGGGCCTTAGCAGTATCAATCAGCTCTTTCTCTTTCGCAGTGCCGCGGTATGTTCCAGTGACCGAGCTTCCCACCTGGCCGTGCGTTTCAAATGTGCGCTTACTTGCAGTACCTGCTCTTATTCCTGCTGCACCGAGACCAGCAGTAACACCAAGGCCACCCATCGGTGCATTGCGGATATCAAAAGTACCCTTTGAGGCTTTTTCGGCGGTTGCGAGCCTAATATTTGCCATCCTGCCTGTCATGCCGCCCTTTGCGACAAGTCTTTGTTGCGCTGCTACCCACTCTTTGTCATTCATTGCGCGTTTACCTGCTGCACCATAGGTTTGTCTACCAAATGCGGCAATGCCCGTGAAGCCAGCTGCTGCGCCGCCACCGAGGCCTTTTTTTGCCCAACTACCTGCGGCAGAACCTGCACCAGAGCTTACTGCGTCTGCAATTTTAAGGGCAGCAAGAAGAAAGATGATCATCAGGACAAAGTTAAAAATGATAGGAAAGTTTGGACCACTCCCCGCAAATGCGTAAGCCATTTTTGCTTTATCAGCGTGGGTAATTTGCGCCAACTCTGGCCCCGAAGCAGTCCCTCGTATAATAAGTGAGTCAATGTAAAGCATAAAGATAAACGCCGGGGCAACAAAAGTTGAACCAATAAGTTTATTTAGCCATTGAGATGCAAAACCGCCCCCTTTTGGAAGTGCAAATCCAAGAAATGCAAAGGGTGAAACGATCATAAGCACCATAAGAGTCACACTACGAATAAGCATCATGATTGCCCCAGCGAGAAATACGTATCCTGCGATAAGGTATACACATGTACCACCAAGGTAAATCATAATTCTTTTTGATTGATCAAGCTGTAATTTTTGACCAGTCGGATCTGCGGTATTGGTGAGCGTATCAAAGGTGGTATTTATGCGAAAGCCTTCGACAAAAAATCCTGCCGCAGTATTGGCAGTTGTTCCACCAACTTTCAACGTCATTTTGTCCCAAAATCCAATTGCAAGTACGTTTCCCGCATCGACAACAACTTGTGTCGCAAACAGGCTAAAGTTGATGAGGAGGGCAGCGATGACCAAATGAGCGACCCAGCGCTTAGCGTTTGAGCCTGCCATGCCAACAACAGTAAGGATGGCAATATAGAGAAGAACAAAGATAAAAAAGAGATTAGAAAAGTCTCTAACGGCTGTCCAGCCGACCTGAATAGCACTTACGCTCTTATATATACTTGAGTGAATAGTAAAATTGATGGACATATCAAGCACCGAGCCCATTGTATTCATAAATATACCTGCTCCAGAAAAAATTAGACTTACTACTCCTTCAAGCGCATCCCCAGCAACACCTGCCAAGAGATCTGTACCAGTATTCTTCCAATAATCTGCAATCCCCAAATTACCACTAAATAAATCTGATATCGTGTCCCCGACTGCTCCCCAGTCGACAGCAAGTGCTTTATGAGTAGGAATTAAAAGCGCAAATAGAGCGAAAACACTGATTTTTATCCCCATTCGTATGTATATTCCCTGCTTTATATACAGCAAATAAAGCACTTTGTTTGCTTTTTTACTGCGGAGCAAAATATTTTTTTTCATTTATGTAAATAATTAAACATGATGAGTTTAGTATCCGGTGTCTACGGTCGCCCTACCATTTGTAACTTGAGTAGAGGGCTGTTGATCATTAAATTTCATTTCATCATAGATAGAAAGCATCGTTC
>JAYVMS010000045.1:0-6675 GCA_043758815.1 bacterium | reverse complement strand
ACGGAAGCAGCAGTCAAAGTATTTCAGCGGGTGCATGGTCTTGATCTGGTCGGGTATCTCGGACCAAAGACTCGCGCTCTCCTCAATCAGGTAACACTTGCAAAGGTGCCTACAACCACTCAGAATACGCTGTCAGCAAATGTGGACATGAAATTCAATCACAATTTGGCGGTCGGTTCCCGTGGTGATGACGTGATAGAACTTCAAAAGCGTCTATTCTCTCAAGGAATATATTTTGGTCCGATTACGGGTTATTTTGGCCGACTGACGGAAGCAGCAGTCAAAGTATTTCAGCGGGTGCATGGTCTTGATCTGGTCGGATATGCCGGACCACTTACCCGCGCCCTCCTCAATGAAGCAACATTTGCCGAGGTGCTTACGGCTACCCCCAATACGTTATCGACAAATGCGGATATTAAGTATTATGAAGATAATTCGAGTCAAAAAGATAAAAAATGACCCCACATTTATCATAAATTGTATCAAAATACCCCAACTAAGGGGTATTTTGATACAATTTTCTGAACGTGCACCAATTTTCTATTTTGTGCGTATAATAAATACATGAAAAATACCCAACAGATCATACTTTCTGCCTCGCTTATTGCCGTATTCGTCCTTTTTGTCGTTTATGAGAAACAAGATGTCAGTTCCTCCACCTCAACAGTCATAACTCAAACGAGCGCTATCAATGTCGATAAAACCTCAAGTATCACTCTTGCTACACAGTCGGAAATGTCTGCACAAGGTTTTCCATCAGCACCCGTGTCGGCTCAAATCCCAACTCAAGTTGCCATAAAAACCGACCCAATTCCGATATCTAGAGCGGCAACATACAAGGATGGTACTTTTGCTGGAAAAGTTGCAGATGCGTATTATGGCAACATGCAGGTCGCTGCTGTCATAAGTGACGGGAAGATTGCCGATGTAAAATTCCTCCAATACCCAAGCGATCAAAGTAAGTCTCTTGAAATAAGCAACCAATCGATGCCTATTTTAAAATCAGAGGCAATAAGCATCCAGAGCGCAAGAGTAGATATGCTTTCTGGTGCGACGCAGACAAGTGAAGCGTTCAATGAGTCCCTCGCAGATGCGCTTACTCAGGCAAAACCATAAATGTCTATGAAGGAGACTAGGCATATAATGGGCATGCCCATAAGTATCGAGATTTGTGATAACAATGCAAGTGATAATCTGATGGAAAGAGTCTTCTCGCATTTTATTGCTGTCGATCTACGTTTCAGTACGTATAAAATTGAAAGTGAGATATCGCAGATCAACCGAGGTGAGATATTAGAGCATAACCATAGCACTGAAATGAGGGAAGTTTTTTTGCTCGCAGAAAAAACCAAGCAAGAAACTGGAGGATACTTTGATATTCGCACTCCAGACGGACAACTTGACCCCTCGGGTATCGTAAAGGGTCTTGCAATATGGCGCGCAGCTGAAATCATCTCTCTCGCAGGGTGTCAAAATTTCTATGTTGAAGCAGGGGGTGACATCGAGTCTCGGGGGCATAATTCCTTGGGGATGCCATGGCACGTAGGAATAAAGAATCCATTTGACCCTATGCATATCGTTAAGGTCATTATCCCAAACGGCTCCGGTGTGGCCACTTCAGGCACATACGAAAGGGGGGAGCATATTTATGATCCAATCAAAAAGACACCAGCCGTGGGTGAAATAATAAGCATGACGGTCATAGGCTCGAACGTATACGAAGCTGATCGCTTTGCAACGGGAGCATTTGCGATGGGAAAGAGAGGGATTGCCTTTATAGAAGCTTCTCCCCACCTCGAGGGCTACAGCATTGACCTGAATGGTATTGCCACAATGACGAGTGGTTTTGAAAAGTTTGTATCAGACAACTAACACTCATGCTTCTTACGGTCGATAATTTTTTGAATAAAATAACGATGTATCGGCTGGTCCTATATTATTTGACCGGACTTTTTTTGATTGCACTCGTGTTCTCGATATTCGGGATCCTTCCATATGCGCCACTCGCTCTCATATATTCGCTTGTCGCATTACTCGTGGTATGCGTGCTCACGAACATGCTCTTCGCACGCGTATTTTCAGTTGAGGCGAATGTTGAATCGACATATATTACGGTATTTATTCTTGCGCTCATCATAACCCCGATTGCGATAAGTGATATACATGGCGGTCTTTTCCTTATTTGGGCGGGGGTTATTGCAATGGCTTCTAAGTTTATTTTCGCGATTGATCGAAAGCATATCTTCAACCCTGCGGCATTTGCAGTGGCAATCACGGCGGTTACCATCGGTAAGTCTGCAAGCTGGTGGATAGGCGGCAACATTCCAATGTTCCTATTTGTTGTTGTTGGGGGAGTGCTCGTGGTGCGGAAGATACGACATGTCGATCTGTTGGTTGCCTTTTTTACCGCTGCGCTCGTAAGTGTTGCGCTATTTGCACGCGCGGGAGTTGATCCACTATTGTCGATACAAAAAGCGCTTTTGCACTCACCCATCTTTTTTCTCGCATTCGTCATGCTCACTGAGCCACTCACGACACCTCCAACACGAAAGCTGCGTATTCTTTACGCTGGACTTGTGGGTATACTCTACTCTCCAGCTGTGCATCTTGCGAGTATTTATTCAACTCCGGAACTTGCGCTCTTGGTCGGGAATATCTTTTCATACTGCGTCAGTCCTAAGGGTAAGCTCCTACTTCGATTGAAAGAAATAAATACCATTGCTTTCGGAACTCAAGAATATGTTTTTGATGCTCCTCTCATACCTCAATTCAAACCAGGTCAGTATATGGAGTGGACATTGGGTCAACCGCACATCGATAGTCGTGGCAACCGCAGATTTTTCACACTGGCATCATCACCAACCGAACGCGTTATCCGTCTTGGGGTACGTATGTACCTCAATGCGAGCACCTTCAAAAGTACACTCTCGACACTTAAGCCTGGGGACACGCTTGTCGCAGGCCAGCTTTCCGGAGATTTTGTCTTGCCCCATGATGCGAGAAAGAAGCTGGTATTTATTGCAGGTGGTATCGGTGTCACTCCGTATCGCAGCATGATCAAGTATCTCTTAGATAAAAATGAAAAGCGCTCTATCACTCTGCTTTATTCGAATAAAACAAAAGAAGAGATTGCCTACAAAGAATTATTTGATGAAGCTGTGGTCAAACTTGGAATGAAGAGTGTGTATACGATAACCGATAGCATGTCGCCTGACTGGGGGGGCCGCACGGGATTCATAACCAGAGCGATGATCGAAGAAGAGGTGCCCGATCACCTTGAAAGTATATTTTATATCTCAGGTCCGCAAGCAATGGTTACAACATTTGTGAAAATACTCACGGAAATGGGTATACCGAAGAGTCATATTAAAACCGATTTTTTCCCAGGTTTCGCTTGATGAGCAGCATTTCTGATATAATGGTGCGTATCATGAATGAAAAGATCGTAAATAAAGCTACGTACGAGATCAAGTCTTTTTTTAATGGAGACGTTGAAGAGAGTGGGGCAGTGCTCGATGAGTATAGTCACGATACCAGCCTTTTTTCGGTGAGGCCAACCCTCGTCACTTTCCCAAAAGATAGCGCTGACATATCTCAGTTGGTGATTTTTGTGAATAAAAAAAATAGCGAAGGAGGAGAACGGAAACTTTCTTTGACTGCGCGATGTGCAGGGACGGATATGACTGGAGGTCCGCTTACACAGTCAATAGTGGTCGCATGTACGCGCTATCTGAATAAATTGCGATCGATCGAGGGCGACATCGCAGTGGTTGAACCCGGAATGTTCTATCGTGATTTTGATAAGGAGACACTGAAGCACGGACTGATACTTCCAAGCTACACCGCTTCACGCGAGATAAATACCGTAGGTGGAATGGCAGCGAACAATTCAGGTGGTGAGAAGAATCTCATGTACGGGAAAACTGAGCGCTGGGTAAGAGCGCTTTGTGTTGTGCTCGATGACGGCTCTATTGAGATGTTCCGCGAGCTTACTTTGGTGGAACTTGAAGCGAAGAAATTTGAAAGTAATCGTGCCGCCGAGATCTACCGCAAGATGCATGAACTTATCGTGCAAAATTATGATGCCATAATGGCGGCAAAACCAAATGTTTCGAAGAATTCTTCAGGCTACTATCTGTGGAATGTCTATGATAAAGACCGCGGGACATTCGATCTCACAAAGATGATTGTCGGCTCACAGGGGACCCTCGGCATCATTGCCGAAATAACCTATGCACTCGTCAAACCAAAGCCGCATCGACGCATGATCACCATCTTTCTTAAGGACTTGTCATTTCTTGGTGAACTCATCAACCATGTGCTCACATTCAAGCCTGAAAGTTTTGAGTCATATGATGACCACACGTTCTCACTTGCCATGCGTTTCTTCCCTCAGATAGCGAAGCGCCTGAAGGGCAACATGCTCACACTTGGCATCAGCTTCATCCCAGAGTTTTGGCTCGTCATCACTGGCGGTGTGCCCAAGCTCATCCTGCTCGCAGAATTCTCAGGCGACACCGAAGAAGAAGTCGTACGCACCGCTCTGGCTGCCGCAAAAGATATAACAGACACATTTCATGTGCCCGTGCGAGTGCTCCACTCTGAAGCGGAAGCGCAAAAATATTGGGTCATCCGCCGTGAAAGCTTTAGTTTGCTCAGGCAGAATCTGCATGGAATGCGCACCGCACCATTCATCGATGATTTTGTTGTCCGCCCTGAATTTTTGCCCGAGTTTATGCCAAAGCTTAATACTATTCTCGGTAAGTATCATCTGATTTACACAATTGCGGGTCATGTCGGCGACGGGAATTTCCACATCATTCCGCTTATGGATCTCTCGGACCCAAAGTCTAAAGACATAATTGAAACGCTTTCAAAGGAAGTATATGAGCTTGTGTTCTCGTATCACGGTGTTATCACGGGGGAGCACAATGACGGCATTATCCGCACTCCATATCTTGAGGAAGAATTTGGTACTGCCGTGCACGATCTTTTCATCGCAACAAAGAATATTTTCGATCCGAACGGAATATTCAATCCCGGCAAGAAGGTGGGCGGCACGCTTGCCTATGCTATGGAACATATCGATACACACAAAACCCCTTAACTAAAGCTCTTTAGAAGCTCATTCTTTTGGTTATTTAATTTGTGATATTGAGTGGTGGTGCATAAGAATAAGTCTTTAAATCACACTCTTGTTCATGTAGTGGATACCTTTTGATAAAGAGTTAATTGGGGATGGTATAATTGTTGTTCATGACAAAAACGTAGAAACTTGGAAATTCATATTTGAAGCGATGCGTTTTTCAGCACAATAGACGTGAGCCCGTTGACAACAATTGGGATGGCCGGCTAGTTGAATCAGTGAAGTTTTCCTCCGTTACCCACAATAAATCAATTTACAGAAAACACTTAAACCACGTCTATTTATTGCGGCATAAACTGTGAATTACGTGTGGATAAAATGTGGAGAGAAGTGGATAACTCCAAGTAAAACAAATGCAAAATTTCTAACTTAATAATGTTGCAAGTCTGATGATAAGATAAAGCGTACCCGCACCAAGTAGGGTCATCACAGTGGTCATCTGTACGGGATGTTCATGGTGGCTTTCTGGAAGAAGATCGCTCGGACCGATATAGAGAAAAAATCCCGTGAAGAGTGCAAGCAGGAGTCCGAGCGTGGTGTCACTCACACTAAAGAACATTGTCGCAATTATTCCTAATACGGGAGTTAGTGCGTCCACTAGCAGCCAGCGAAATGCGCGCGCCTTATCACCGTGATGCTTCATGATGAAACTTACGGTGTTGATGCCGTCGGAGAAATCATGAGTTAGAACTGCGACCGCCACCACGATTCCCACGGCATTTGATACCTTGAATGCAAGGCCAATACCGATACCATCAAGCAGGCTGTGGATTGAAAGTGTGCCCGCACCAAATGATCCACGTGCTTGCTCACCGCTACTTATAACATGTGGGTCATCGCCCTCATGATCGTGCAGATGAAGCATGACCATGCGGTCAAGAGTAAGGTAAAGCAAGAAACCAAGCGCAATGACGCCAGCTATCATCTGTGCCCCATATGTACCCATTCCAAGTTCGAACGCTTCCGG
Source organism: bacterium (assembly GCA_043758815.1). Classification (GTDB taxonomy): domain Bacteria; phylum Patescibacteriota; class Minisyncoccia; order Phycocordibacterales; family UBA6899; genus MHLP01. The sequence goes on along the minus strand of JAYVMS010000045.1, from coordinate 562 downwards.
CATGAGGTCAAAAAATGCGACTCCGATGACTGCTCCAGCTGAAAAACCCAAAATTAGATGTAAGCGATCCTTGAGGTGAATAGCAAATAGTCCCCCAAGGAGTGTTGCAAAAAATGTCGCGATACCGATTCCAATGATCATAGATATATAATTATACTTTTATTTGCCTAGCGCATTTTTTGCAGCGACCAAAAAATTCAAGTGAGTGGTCTAGGGTGCCCGCAAACTTGCTCGATCCCTTAAGTACCGCTTGCTCGATTAGTGCAACATGGCATTCGGCAACATCCTCCGTCAGTCCACAGGATTTGCAGATGAGATGATGATGGTGCTCCGTTTCAGAGCGGAGTTCATAGTGGGCATGCCCGTGCTGCATATCAACTTGTCTCAATACCGCAACCGTAAGCAGAGATTCGAGTGTACGATACACGGTTGCCTGATCAACTTTCCCACCAAGCTTTTTGAGCATCTCTTGAGTTGTGAGTGGGTGATCGGCTTTTTTGAGAATATCAAGCAGCAAAAGTCGTGCAGGTGTAGCTTTATAGCCATGTTCCCTAAGCACGTT
>JAYVMS010000044.1:0-14928 GCA_043758815.1 bacterium | reverse complement strand
ATCCTTAAGCCTGCATACGTTGTGGCTGCTGTATATGTATGTACGCCAAATTTTTCTTCCCAGAGATTGTATGAAGACTTGGGTAATCCTGTGTATGGGTCGCGATATTCAGACAAGAACATCCCCGCCTTTTTAATAAAAGAATTGTAGATAGACTCGATATAATCAAGATCCTTTGATACGAGCCAGTGCTCCCACAAAGCCCATAGTATAAGCGCGGTCTCATCTTCTTGTATCGGTAACTCTGGGTGACCGTCCACAAGCCAACCGTGCCAAGACGAGCCGAGCGAGCCGTCAGGGCGATACTTATGCATCATATATCCGTTGTCCGTAATTTGCTTCGCGCAGAAATCAAAGAACTGCCTTGCGCTGTGTCTGTCGCCGGTCCAGTCGAGTGCGGTTGCAACATACGCTGCATCCCGTGGCCAAACGTATGCGTAGGTGTCACGTCCACCTTGCAGCATATCGGAGTCGCCTGAGGCGATGATACCACCGTTCTTGTCGACATGTGAGCGAATGAAGAATTGTGATTTTTTAAATAAATCGATGAGTGTGTCGCCGAGTCCATAGAAGTTCCATTCATTACGCTCGACCCAAGCATGCCAATAGTCCCTCGAAGACTTCATTATTTCATCGGGGGTATTTTGCAATATAAATTGATTGAGCTCTTTTGCCTCTTCGATTGATGTGCCGACGGTCATCCAATAGTGGAATGTTTTCACGCTCTGTGCCGGAACCTGGAGTATCAGTCCGATGGTAGAGTCGACGCGACCGTGCTCGATAGGATTTTTGGCAAGTACACCGTCCTCAGCATCGCGATATGTCCCCTCCTTACCTTCGATTTGGAAAATTCCAACGGTATAGTCGTCTATACCGCGCTCGCCGTGTGAGGCATTCATCAAGAATGCACGTTGGCCCTCATAGTGGATGACCGTATTAGTTCCTGGGTCATAGAATGCCGTATCTAAATTCTCAGAATGATAGATCTCGAACTGATGATTGAAGAAGATGCGGATCTCTCGCTCACGATCAACCTTATTCTGCACTTTTACCTTGCGCAAAAAAATATTTTTTTCGTTGAAGAGTACATCGGTGAAGTGGAGCTCTACACCAAGCCGCTCTGAACAAATTGTCGTAATGCCGGTGTTTGCTGTATCAGAACGCACGTCGATTGCCCATGAATTGTCGTCTGTCCAAGAAAATTGCCCTTCAACCCACACACCTATCTTGTGCGCGTAATGTCCGCCGATGTGGTTTTCGAGACCCACATATGGGAAGTAAAGATCGCGTACGCGAGCGTACCGATCGACACATATCAATAAGGATCCGTTACCAAACGCAAGGGACTTTGCCATACAAATATTATAACATGATTTTTTCAATGACCAGTTAGCATCTCGAGTAAAATTAACTACACCTTCTCTTATTGCAAATTTTCTAGTATAAATTGACATAATTTTATTATGTGATATCAATAGACTAGTTGTAACAATCGGAGATGCAATGAAATTGTCGAGAGATTCAATCGGAAGCGCGATTCGTATAGCTCGCGAAGAAGCAAAATTCACTCTCGAACAAGTCGCTGCAAAGAGTGGGATAACCACAAGCACTCTTTCACGCACTGAACAAGGCGAGAGAGACGTGTCATTCATAGAAGTACTCACCCTAGTTGAAATCTTCGGTATTACTGAGCTCACTCTCAGGGAGTACGCTCAGAGGATTGAAAAGCAATGCAAAAGTAAAACCAAAGTTACTATTTGCGAACTCAAAGCAAAAAGAAAGAAAGAGTTCGACAATAGAAGGAATATCGCTCTTTCACGTTAATGATCAAATCCCGCAATAAGCGGGATTTTTTATATTTTTTGCTTGAAAAGAATTTTTTATAACCCTATTTCTTTTTTGCAGCCTTTGTAGCGACAATTTTCTTTTTTGATGGTGCGGTTTTCTTGGCAACTGTTTTCTTTTTTACTACTTTTTTCTCTGTTGTGGCTGCGACTTTTGCAAATGCGCTCGATGAAGACTTGGGATTATCAATACGCGACTTGAGGTCGTGGAGGACGTTGTTGAATGCGATAAATGCTTCATATGGGGTATCGTATGGGTTGAAATACTTGTGTACGTCGCCATCAGCAAACCATTTCGTACACATGTAATAGTAGTGGTCGGAGGTCTGGAGTTTGCGCCAGTCTTCTATGAGCTTGGCATCGCCACTTGCTAGCACCTTTTCTTCGAGCGAATAGATGTTTGCAATTGCCTCGTGCTGCATGCTGTTTGAAAGCCAAGCGGAAAGATCGCGCTCGACATCTGCCCATGATACGTAGTTGTGTGCATCGAATTCACCGACTACGGGATAGCGCTTCGCAGCCTCAGTGACAGTAACAAAGTCATTATCAGGATGCTTGAGGATCTCCCCTGGGAGCGCCTTCATAAATTCAAAGATGCCCGTGTCTTCCCACTGATGCTCACCAAACGTCTCGTAGTCCATGAAAAGATTTACGAGGTTACCGTTGCCGTTGACGTTGTGGACCCAATTTGCGAACTTCTCAGCCGTGAGCGGCCACTCAGGCCAATCCTTGGAAGAGAAGCGAAAAGCTATGTCGTCAGAGAGTTTGTAATTCTTGAGTAGGGTCTTTATTTTGGTTGTTCCTGGGGATCGATAAAGGAAATTAGGGCTTCTCCAGCCCAAGAGATGATCTGCTCCTTCTGCGAGTATGGCTTTGTAGCCCATATCCTCTACGGTCTTGGCGAGTTCATTGCTATAGATAAGCTCGGTGTTACGAAATGCGGTAGGGACAACACCGAAAAGCTGCTGGACCTTGTCACGGTGGAGCTTTACCTGACGCTTGAACTCATCTTTCGAATAGAGATACGAAAGCGAGTGATAGTATGTCTCATCGAGCACCTCAACGCGTCCGGTACCTACAAGCTTTTGAAATGACTTAAGCGTCTCGGGTGAGAACTCTTGTAGCTGATCGAGGAATACCCCAGAAAACGAGAATGATACTTTGAATTCTGGATGCTTCTTCAAGAGCTCGAGTAAGATGGCATTCATCGGTAAATAACACTTGCGAGCTACTTTATGGAGAATCTTCTCGTTGTTGATATCTTTGTCGCTCTTATCATTAAAATATTCATGGTCTTGACCTACATCAAAAATGCGATACTTTTTTGTACGATAAGGTTGGTGGACTTGGAAGTAAAAACAAACTGAACTCATAGAAATTTGTGTATCGGATATTATTTTTAATGGGCCTGTGCAACGATATCGCTATAAATGTTGTGGCACTTCCCTGCAGCAGACTCCCATGTAACGTGCTCCACATCGACGGAGCCAAGGTCACCGAGTGTATCATGTAGGCCACGACTCCGAACGACGTTCAATATCTTGTCAGCCATATCGTCAATATCCCAGAAGTCTGATTTGAGTGCATGTGTAAGTACTTCAGAAACTCCAGACTGTTTTGAAACAAGGATAGGAGTGCCATTTGCAAGCGCCTCAAGTGCGGTCAATCCGAATGGTTCGGAAACTGAGGGCATCACATAAAGGTCAGCGGCGCGATATAGCTTGAGGAGATCATCGCCGCGCACAAATCCTGCGAACACTACCTTGTCACCAAGACCCATATCTGCGGCAAGTCTGATTATTTGGTGTTCCATGTCGCCTGAGCCTGATATGACAAAGAGGACGTTTGCATCGTATTCGAGCACGCGTTTTGCAACTTTGATAAAATAGTCGGGACCCTTTTGTATCGTGATACGGCCGACAAAAAGCACTATCTTCTTGCCTTCAGTGCGGATATGAGTGAGCGCTTGAGGCAGGGGTCGGCGATGCTCAACATAGTCGATGCCATTGTGGACGACGCAGACCTTGTCTGCTTCGACTCCGTAATGTTCTACGATGATGTTTTTGGTGTGTTGCGAGACAGCAATAATGCAATCAGCCGCATGCAATCCCCTTCTTTCTTCTTCGTAAATATATTGGTTAGGGTTACCCCCCGTGCGATCAAACTCTGTGGCGTGCACATGAACGATAAGAGGCTTTCCGGATATGCGCTTCGCCTCAATACCGGCACGGAAGGACAGCCAATCGTGCGCATGTATGACATCATGTTCTTCTTGGCTTGCAATGATACGCGCTTGAAGTCCATAACGACGCACTTCATCAAAAAGATTTAGTCCATATATCTCGCTCTCCGGAGTCGTGCGAAGATATTCTTCATATATCTCAGTGTTGATGTATGGCTGAAGAAGCGTAGTGACCCCGCGGAACTTCACATTGCGTATATTTGCAAAAACAATGCGCATAAAGTCATGATCGAGACCGCCGAGTTTCTTGGGTAGAACAAATGTGACATGCAAATCGCGGCGTGAGAGCGCTTTCGTCAAACCATAACAAGCAGTACCCAACCCGCCACTATTGTGCGGGGGAAATTCCCAACCAAACATGAGCACGCGAATATTTTTCATGTAAAAACTCTATATAAAAAACTAGAGCAGATTATGGGCATGGACATCAGGGGTGTCTCACAATATAGCCTCTAAAGATTATACCACAGCGAGTCGTGAATGCTATACCCAAGGTAACCAAAAGAAACCGCCTTAGAATTTTATACCTAAGGTAGACTTCTTTTTTGCTTGTTTTAAGCCAACTATTGGGCCTTGAATGAGACAATGACTACCTTGTCTGGGGTTAAGGGTGGAAGATCTGTCAATCGATTGAATGTCTCGTCGCCGTCATCTCCGAGTATGGCAACATAATACTTTCCTCCTGCATCTATGGCACGCAACATCTCTATCTGCGCAGATGTATCTCCCGCGTGTACACGAGCTGCACCATGAATCCATCCAGGATGTCCTCCCTGATCATCATATACTGCTACCCAGTGATTGTCTGTGAGGGAAAGACCCAAGACGTTGACAATATTCCCCGCTGGTTGATCTTTGACCATAAGGCCCATGCGTGAATTTTCGGGTATCTCAGGAGCTGCAGGTAGCCCTGGCACACCCGCTATCGTCGAATGTGATTGAATGAGATTCTCTTGTGATGTCGTTGCGCCCTTCGGTGTTGTATTAACCGCTTCCTCTCCTTCCCCCATGTGTCTTGTCTTCCATGCCATAACCCCTGTCGTACCAATGAGTACGCCAATAACGAGCATGAGCACTAGTTGTTGTGTTTGTTTTGTCATATTAGGTTGAAGCGTAACAAATGAGCATTTCCTAGGCAAGTTTAGACTTCAATAGAACATGCGTAATACAAAGAGACTAGCAGGAGTACTCTTTCGTTAATTTTTCATGATAAAAGGTAACGAAAATAAAACTTTTTTCATATATTGCGCCCAATGGTTATCTATCCCTTTATGTAAAGCTCAAAGTTGTCGAGATTGTCGCTGGGTCCTGCCTCAATGAGATTCAGTGTCACTGGCTGGCCATTGAATGTTGCGGTTATCTTCGCTCTTTTATCTGCAGCAACGCTCACCTTGAAACGTGCGGGGGTGATAGTTTGGGCACAGACCTCACCGGTCTTCACGCTCGAAGCAAACCGCACTACCACTGACATCAAGTCGGTGCTTGCGATTGCAGTAGTGTCCAGTATGTCACACGGTGTTGGGAGCGGAACTTCACCAGCGACAATGTGTTTTCCTGCTTTATATGCGTGCTTTGCGGTTATGACGGTCTTATCAGTTATGACGGGTTGTGCTGGGGTATTGACCCAACTCGTGGTACTTGCGACTTCGGCACTATTCGCGTCAGTTGGCTTAGTGTCCAAAGTACTTTTTTGGAAAGATATGACCAAAAAAAATACTACTGCGAGAGCGACTATTCCGGCAATTATGTATGTGCTTTTTTTATCCATGTGGTAATTGTATCAGTTAGGTGAAGAGTTGAAAGACCAAGCGGATGGCTTTGTAAATAACAAGTAATAGGAGCGCATAAAATGCATACATATTGGTAGTAAAAAGTTGCCAGATTAGAGCGAGAAATAATTTTACGTGATCAAGGGGACTTTTTGCGACTTCGCCACTCGTGATACCGTGTGTAAATACTCCCCACGCGGAAGTAGATATTGGTGTAGCAACTCCTATTCCCTCTTGTAAAGCAGCATCGCTCGCCAGATTTAAAGCAGCTTTTAACACGCTCCTATTGGCAGATTTCGCTTGGCTCACACGAATCTCCTCCATAAAGCCAATGACGGGTATGGCTGTGCTAGAAACGGGGAGCGGGGCATTGTCGCTTATTGATTGCTCGAGAGTCTTGATCGGGTTGGCGGGTAGGATGGGCGCTTGGGTTGGGGGTAGAAGAGGAGCTGCCTTTATAAGTGTGTGCAGTTCTTTCCTGTCGGGGGTGCCGTCATGGTTTGTATCCAGATCGACAAATCTTTTTACTGATACTGTTTGTATTGTGGATATGGGTGTATTAACCACACCGCCCGTGACCTTATCAAGCTGATTCTCAGATATCTTGGCGCTAAAGTTATGCTGCCCCCTTGTCACTGTCCATGGAAACGATACGACCTGTGAGCCGCCACTCGGAAGTACGGTAAAAGTTTTCTTGTCTATTGTGGTTGTTCCATCAGTGAGCACCATTGTACCGCTCAACCGATAATCACTCGAATTGAATACAAATGTGAAAATAGTGATCGTATCGCCTGCAAAGAACGGATCTTTTGAGAACCATATCTGATCCTTAAGTATTCCTGCGGGAATTGAGAGTGCGGACGCTGCAAATGGAAATAGAAATCCTAGGATAAGGAGCGTACTTATTAAGTGTGAAAATTGAAACTTTTTATACATATAACTAACTACATATACTGCATTGCGTTATTGTACCATTCGTTTTCAAGAAGAGGTGCGGCCCAAATATTCAGCATTCCAAACTGCCCCAATAAAAGAAGCGCGCCAATGAGTATGAAAAATACTCCCGCCGCGCGTGAAATAATTGGAAGATATTTTCCAAGCGAAACAACATAAGTGAACGCGCTCCCATACAAGGTTGCCACTAGTAGAAATGGAATAGCTAGACCTAGTGAGTATACAAGTAGCAGCAGTCCTCCCTGTAATGCGGTACCCGACGTACTCGCGAGTAGGAGTATGGTGCCAAGTATCGGACCAAGACAAGGACTCCATCCAAGTGCGAACAGTATACCAAGAAGGAGTGCGGAATAAGGGTTACCCGGACGAAGTATGGCTGGGAGTTGCGTTCCTCCAAATAGTCGCGGAGTTGAAATGTAACCAAGCATCATTACTCCAAAGAAAATGACGAGCACACCGCCTACGGCCGCAAGCATTGCGCGGTGTAATATAAAAAATTTTCCTATCGCACCAGATATGGTTCCAAAAAAAATGAATATTAGTGAAAATCCAATAGTAAAAAGTAATGCATTTAAAATGATGCTCTGCCTGAGGCTTCTTGAGTTAGTATCGCCCTCATTTTTTTTTATACCTCCCGCAAGGAATCCCACATATGCCGGTATGAGCGGGAGCGTGCAAGGCGCAAGAAAAGTAAGGATACCTCCCAAAAATGCTGATATGATATTAACGCTTATCACTCATTCATTATAACACCCCATGGTTTTATGAGCATACTATCTCAAGGCTAGGTAATACATTGTTTCATCGGCAATTTCTACAATAATTGGAGAGACTGGGTGGGTGATAATCCCAAGCGCTTTGACCTTATCGTTTAATTCTCAGAACTTATCTTTTTGGGACAATAACAAACTAAAAGAATACTCAAATTATTTTTCTTGCTCAATCTCACTCTTTCTGCCGGATGGAAGAGTCATGGGAAATGCGGCAAGCGAAAGTACGCGAGGTTTTGTTAATAGATGGGCCGGCGCCGAAGAGAGAACTGCCTCTTCTCTCATCTTTGTTTCGATCGTATCGACAACCCGCTTATCGGCATTTTGGGTTTCAACAAGCACATTATAGACATACATGACCTTTTGCACGTATCCATAGTCAGTTGCAGGATATTGAGATAGCCAACGATGCGCTCGTGATGGTCCCATATTGTATGCAACAAGCGCTTCTTGCGGAGAATCAAAGCCATAATCTGCCTCAAGTGATTTAAGATACTTAGTTCCTGCAAGAATATTTTGGAATGGCTCCTTTGGATCCTTAGCTCCCATTGCTTTAGCAGTAGCAGGCATAAGCTGCATCAGTCCCTGTGCCCCGCGATGCGATGTGGCAACCTCATTTCCTTCTGATTCAACAACAATAACAGCGAGGATCAACTTATCGTCATAATCATGAAGAAGAGCTGCAATATTAACCATTTCTCCGTACTGTACCTCTGTTTTGTTTATAAAACCGGGTGCATTCTCCTGCAAATAGCTTAAACTTGCCGCAAAGCTTGTGAGTGGAATTGCCAAAGATATGCCCGAGAGCATCATTATCATAAAAAATTTTTTGTGCAGGGATCGGTGTGACCCCATCTGTTTACCGATATCAAGACTAGCTGCAATGTTTGCGTTCATAGGATGGTGGGTTTCGTTATGCGGGATAAAAACCTACTCGAGATCCGAGTTCAAGTTAACTTTTATACAATAACATAAATTATTGTATTAGTCAATGAAAGCGGGTGGGTATCAAGAGTACCAAAAGATTGTACCTTGCGAGAGATTTGAGGCAATAGGTATTTTAAACATGGTAAAATGACCATGTTTGTAGGCTTAAAATTTTGATTTATCAAAATAGTATTTTTTCCTTCATGAGCATATTGTCGTTTATTTTTTTTGACAGTATTATAAAATAATGTTAATATTTTGTAATACTGTTGGTTTTAAAGGCTAATTTGACAGTTTCTGACTTTGACTCAAAATAAGTGATACTGTACCGTGCGAGTAAAACCACAAATATGCCTTTACTTATGGTTCTTTTGGGACTATTATCTGACATGACAACCCTCCTTCGGGAAGAAAACACATGACTTACTTGGCAAATTTTTTAGTATATGGGCTCCTTTTCCTTACAATGTACTTTGAGGTTTTTTTGCTTGTGACCTATTTTGAAGAGAAGGATGAGTTCTCGACCGACAAACCGCAGAAAGATCGAATGCCGGGCAAATACCCCACCGTCACAATTGTAGTACCGGCGTGGAACGAGGGTAAAACTATCATTGGAACGGTCAATTCCCTTCTCGCGATGAACTATCCAAAGGATAGACTGACACTTTTTATTATTGATGACGGCTCGACAGACGATACACTGACTGTCGCCAAGACCTTTGAGGGAAACCCTCGGGTAAGGGTGTTTTCTAAGGAGAATGGAGGCAAGTATACCGCACTTAATCTTGGAATAGAGCACTGTACTACCGACCTCATCGGCTGCCTTGATGCCGACTCATTTGTAGACTCATTGGCCCTTAGAGAGATAATCCCCTACTTCGATAACCCCGAAGTCATGGCCGTGACACCATCTGTGCAAATTCACAATCCTAGAAACATCCTGCAAAAGATGCAGGAAACCGAATATATGATCGGTGAATTCAGTCGAAAGGTCTTCAGTCGAATAAACGGACTTTATGTCACGCCTGGTCCTTTCTCTATATATAGACGAGAAGTTTTTGCGCGCATCGGCAACTTCGTTCATGCCTATAATACCGAAGACATGGAAATGGCGTTGCGCCTACAATCGCACCGCATGAAGATCGAGAATGCCCATACTGCTTTCGTATATACAGTTTCGCCCAAATCACCTCGTGCACTATACAAGCAGAGAGTGCGCTGGGTCTCAGGTTTTCTTATGAATGCTGTCTACAACTATCGCTTTATGTTCCTCTCCAGAAAGCACGGCAATCTTGGCTTGCTTGTTTTACCATTCGCCTTCATTTCGATATTCATCGCACTCTTCTTCACTATTCTATATGTCAGAAGCGTTCTCCACTTCATATATGAGCGCTATATTCAATACCTCGCCTTGGGATTTCATCCACATCTTCGCTTCGGCAACTTCGACTGGTTCTCTGTTGATCTCGGATTCAGGGTCCTTATCATCTATGCGCTTTTCTTCACGATGATATTCTTCATTATCATGGGGGTGCGGATGGCGCGAAAAAGGGTCTCATTCAGTATCATGTATTTCCTAGCACTGTATGGCTTTATTGCCCCATTCTGGCTCGCTCGTTCCTTATTCAATCTCATAATGGCGAAAGATACGCATTGGCGTTAACAACCGACCCATTTATTATGCTTGGAAAGTTGGCAGAATCAGCAAATTAAGGTAAAACTTCATTAATGCAAAATGTTAGTTCAAAAAAATATGTTATCGTTTTCCTAATCACCCTTGGGGTATTCGCGATGGTATTTTTGCTCTCAAATTATCTTTATAGCCAGCGCATAACTCAGGTAAAAAGCCTCGAAGACAACATCAACCGTAACATTCTTGAGTCTGAGATACAGTATGCACTCCTTGCTGATGCATCCTGCGAAACTGACGCCAGCAACAACCCGCTCATGATCGACGAGATCAACAGCCTTTCGAAGCGACTTTCGTTCATGGAAGACCAGCGTGGTACTGATGACGCGGAGGTCATTGCCCTCAAAAAGTATTATTCATTGCTGCAGGTTAAGGATTATCTCCTTTTGCGTGAGCGCGCAAAGCAATGTGGACAAAAACCCTCAACAATACTCTACTTCTATTCGAATAATGGCGATTGTATTGACTGCCAAAAAATGGGTTATGTACTGACTTCAATGCGCGAAAGCTATGATCAGCTGCATATCTATGCGTTCGACTATAATATCGGGCTTTCTGTAGTTGATACACTTAAATCGATCTACAAACTCGACAACGTTCAACCAATCCTTGTAATAAACAGAAAACCTTACTATGGTTTCAAAACTCAACAGGAGATCGAAGCGCTTATGCCTGAACTCGCCCAAATGACCGCTTCTTCTACTAAAGCCACTAGCACCCCCAAGAAGGCTACCTTGACTAAATCAGTAAAATAGCACTGTGAGTACGATAGAGTCGAGCACTGCAATAGATAACAATATCATTGTGATCCACAATAATTGACCTATTCGGCCTTCGACCTCTCGAAGCGAGCGCCCGCTAAAATATAAGATGGTTGTATATTTTCATTCCCTTTAATGACGTGCGACAACGGCTTGTCGTAAAACGCGTTCTGGCTGTCATGTGAATCTATTCTCTCCGTGGTTCTTGAGATATTCAAAGACACCGCCGAGTGTGCTAGTACCACATATTGGCTATTCATACTCACCATAGATGAACACACGGGGAGATAAAATTTCCGCGATGTCGCTAGTCTAATGTTCAAAATGAAGCCCGCAGGCATAGCACTTTCTAGCCTGTTCACCGAATCTCTCCCAAGTCTGATATGTGGGTCGTTCGTCCATAAATGTGATTCCTGTTGAGCGCGTATGTATATGAATACGAAGATCTCGGTGATAGCAAAACCGAGTGGCGGTCAACGCTTGAATACAGCAAAAGAAGAAACACTGATATGTGATAATATCAGTGTTAATCCCGACGGTCGTGCGCGGCTTGGCTTACGGTTTTTACTTTTCTGCCAATGCTGCGTCTATTGCAGCTTTGATTTGTGCATATGGCTGAGCTCCCATAACAAGATGCTTGCCAGTGATAAAGGCGGGGGTACCTGTTACTCCATACAGAGAACCCTCGGACTGATCTGCCTGCATACCATCCTTATATTCTTTCTGTTTACTTATCATAAATGCCTCTACCTTCGCAACATCTAAGCCGACAATAGTCTTCGACAGCTTCAGTATATTGGCTTTCTTTGCCCAACCACCATTTTCGCTGCCCTGATTATCGAATATCATCTTATGCCATGCGTAGAACTTATCAGGTGCGACTTCCCATACCGCCCGAGCAGCAAGCGCGGCGGTTATTGAGTCTTCACCAAGAAATGCATAATCCTTGAAGACGATCTTCGCTTTTCCGGTGTCGACGTACTCTTTCATTATGAGTGGCATGACCTGCTGTTCATGTCGCTGGCAAAACGGACACTGGTAGTCGAACCAATATGCTATCGTCACCGGTGCATCGGGATTACCCACAAATGGCTCACCTGCGATAGTGATATTCTTAACATCAACAGCCGCTGCCTGTGGCGCGGCAGCACCTTGAGGTTGCTGATTTTGAGCTCCAATTTTTTGTTGCGCGACGAGGGCTGCGGTTTGTCTTTCGTTTGTAAAGAGTACAGAGCCGGCAATAAGCAGTCCGGCCACAACAATTGAGAGCGGAACGGCGATTGAGTTTGCGTTTCGTGCTGTATTACTACTTGTCACAGTACTTGCGTCGGGGGTTTCGTTTTTAACTTCGGTGGGTTCCATTGTGGATGCGGTGTGTGTCGCCTTTGGCTCTTTATTTGATTCAGGGGTCATATTTTTAAATAATTGAATTAACGAAAAAAAACGTCTCATCATTATAACCCATATCCAGCATCTTCAAAGTAGGAAAGATTGTCTCACGCAAGCACGGTTTCCCCTTGCACAATTCCGTAGATCACGAGCCACACTGTTGTCCTGCGCGGCGATCTCAATAAACCTCTTTTCATCTATCCCTGAACTGCCAACAATTGCAGCGTGGGTACCTTCGGGTACATCCTTAAGTCGAGGGTAAAATGCCAGATCTCCCCACTTTGCATATTTTTTACCTGTTCCGCCTAGAGTAACGACGTTAGCAATGATAATGCCCTTCTGCTTTAGAATTGCATCAAGCATGTCGATGAGATTACCCGCGCACTCAAGCTCGTCTGCGACACTGAGTCCCACATCTATACCCAAGAATGACGGTGTCACACCCATAAGCGCAGCACACCTGCTTGTCTGCCTGCCTTTTGCATTATCGCCATTATGGTCTGTAATTATCGTTATGAACATACTTCAATGAGTTAGCTTAATAATAAAGGCCTCCACTTGGAAGGCCTTTGTCTGTTACCTCTGTGAAACAAAATCAGCCCTCCCCGCTTGAGGTGGACATCATCATTTTTGCAACGGTAAACACCTTAGTCATATAAGCTGTACTTTATATATAAATTGCGTAATCATCAAATACGAAACTCATTAGCCGTGCGACTGATTTCGTCGCTGATATAAGATTGTGCATTCGGGATAGCTTTAGAAATAGATTGAGTGAAGCGATCCATGTCACCTGAGTTTAACGCCTCTTTTACAGACTCCACCTCATTATCCTGCACCTTCAAAAGTATGCGCTTAAATAGCACCGAGGCAAAATGCTCAACAATCAAAAGCTGCATTTCCAGAGGAAGCGCATCAATATGAAGTGCCGCAACGAGGTTATCTAAACCGCCCAAGAGATCGTATAGTTGTGTTTTGTCATCATTAGCCATATTGAAGTGTGCTTGGGGCACTATCTTTCGTTGATAAACTTGCGCTACGTTTCCACAGAATATATGCGACAGGAAGCAGTACACCGAGCCCGGGGACAGCTGTGCCGACCGCCCCCGTAGCGCCGGCGAGAGTACGCATCCCGACCTTCGACTGTGGTAGCGGTAAGCCCTTTTGCTCTGCCCATGTGATGAATCCATCACCTTGTTCGAGGAGCTTTTGCCATTTTTGACCGCAATACTCTTTTGCAAGTTCAGAAAATTTTTCTCCATATTTTATTGAAACTTCAGCCTCAAGGGATCGATCTTCTGACTCGAGTCGGGCAAGCAATCCTTCGCCTTCCACTATTGTCTGATCAGATTCTAGTGTAGCGTCAGAAAAATCGCTTGTATCGATTTGTTGGTACTCAGGTAACTCGGTCATAAATGTATATTACAAAGGATCCATAAAAAGGTCTATCGTCATGCATAAAAACTGAGTAGGGAGATCGCAGAATATTGAACGAACTAGGACAAACTCGCTATCAATGCGCACTAATACAAAAACCAATACCTCAAAGAGTTACTGGTTTGATTCAATTAGTGATAGTGACGATATGTGTACCACAAATGTGCTATCGTGATCCAAAATAGCAGAGCCAGGGTCATGCCGAGGATACTGCCGAAGACTGTGCTTGCGACATACCCAATAAAGATACTCGTAAGCGTAAATTCTGTGACCGAACATCTAGTTGGTGTTAGATAGCATTCATGCAGTGAATCAAATGCACCACCCTCACTCTGCGACAATTGTTTTGGCGTTCGGTACACTACTTTAAGATCTTTTATCCCCCAGTATTTTTTTGAATACGGCCAGAACCAAGCGAGGCCGTTGTCATAGAGAAAAAGAAATCCCTGAGTGTCGTGCATGTAATGCCAGAATACTCCCAACCCCGCCGCGAAGCCCCAGAATTCTCCTCCAATCAGCCAACCCAACGAAATTGCGAATGGAATGCCCAATATTGGTCTGTGAGTAAGATATTCATGATGCTCATCAAGGCTCTTACCGAAGAACCCCAAAAGCAGATCAATATCAGGTGAAGCTGCCAAGAACGCACCAACCACATATTGCCACCATACGAGTGAATACGAGAAGTGCTCAGCAAGAAGTGTGACGATAAGCATGCCAGCTGCGAGATCAAGTACTCCCGCAAGCAGAAGTGAGGTAACTCTCCAAAAGAACATATCGTCTCCAATCTTCAAAATTCAAACCTTGCAAATTTTACCGCATCACATGCTTTTGTCGACAAGACAGAAATATACTTTTAATGCCTGATTCCTCACGTTATGTCTGGCAAAGCAAAAAAGGTCACAGCTATTCGAGAAGTTCTTCGTCTTCAATTACTACGCCTACCTCCTTATGCCCCCTTACCATAAGGCAGATCACAAGCGGGGCCAGTAGTGTCATGATAAGCAAGCGAAGTATTGAAGATCCGCAGTCGACTGTTGGCGCAATTGATGATGTGATAGTATGCGTCAGCGACGCAATCGGTGCGAGTATGTTTAATATTATCCCATGCTATTTGGAATTAAACGGTGCCTGACCCCGTTTAC
>JAYVMS010000043.1:0-13589 GCA_043758815.1 bacterium | reverse complement strand
CACTCATGCGACTTTGGGAGAAATACCCATCTTCTCTGACAGTAGTTGCGACAATTTTATCATGTCGGGGTTTTTTAATATTTCCTCAAATGGCGCCGCGTTATTCCACATAGCACTAAAGTCGACCGCAACAGAATCCTCGAGTAGTGCACAGACATAATTCTCCAGTGTCTTTTCGTCATGCTGCCACTCTTCAAGTTGCTCTTTGATTAAAAAAGGCAGCTCTTCAAACCCGCGGCAGCGCTTAACGCCCGGAATGTCATTGAAAAACACATCGCCAAATGTAATCGCTGGACGTTTGAGGATTAACGATTCCCAGGCACCAGTGCTCGTAACGGTAAGTGTAAGCACAGAATGTTTGGAAAGCTCCCCACCTCCAACGTGTGGACTGATAAGTCGCACATTCGGAATCTTTAAGAGTTTGTTGTAGTAAGCACGCGTGCGATATCCAACCATCCCAGGGTGTTCTTTTACGTACAATAAGGTATTGATTGGTAGCGCATGTGCGATCGCCTGAATGAGCTGTTGTTGGTCTGTGTAATATGGGGCGTAACGCATGAGGGCTATCTCAGGTTCAATATGCAGGGGATAATACGCATACGACTGTTCCCAGTCAGGCTTAGTGTAGAGATCTGAATAACCGCGAAGTGTCCTTATTTTGCGCTTGAGTTTGTCCCACAATGTCCACCAAATGAATATATCAGCATAGTCATGGTTTTTTCTTTTCTTAATATCACCAATGATCGTTTTGATATGCCAAGGTATGCTCCAAGCCAGTCTTTTGGGCTGTAAAAATCGCAATGCAATAAGGCGACCGGTCTTCTCATAGAATTCTGGGAGAGTATCTAGGTCATATGGCGCGGGCTGATCTCTGAAGTCTGCAAGATATTTTTTCGCCTCTTCTCGTTTTGCTGATGCACGACCCTTTTGGATCTCTTCAAATTTTTTAGTTACCCAAGTGAGAGTTCCGTCTACCTCAGAAAATGCTATTCGGTTGCCTATGCGCGCAAAATCGATATTGATAGTTTGAATGCCTTTTTTCTTGGCGATGTGATACAGCATCGTACTTGCGACCGAACCCACGATAGACATCACTACCGCATCTGGCTTTTCTTTTTCAAGAAATGCAATTATTGTTTTTGCATTTACTTGTATGCACCGAAGCATGTCATCATACGAAAGTGTCGGCTGACTATGAGGGTACTCTCTCACCAGTTGTCCGTTCATCACAACGCGGTCGATATAGAGGTAAGGCCAAAGGTTGGGTATTCCATATTCTTTCTCAATGGATCGCAAGTAGTCATGATCAATTTTTTCGTTGTAAAGAGAGTGATGTATATTTTCATCAAATATCACAGAAGTGTATGCGATATCTTTTTGGGTATGAATGAATTCCATACTCGATCTCCCCATTACTAAAGCACAAAAGATCGCATTGGGTGATGACTCTTTGATGTGGCATGCCATAGCATGACCGATATATGCAAAACGACGCTGAAGGAAAAAACAAATTTTCATATTGAAAGATTATGTCAGATAAAACTACTCCAATCTTGAAAAAGTGGCAAATAGCAAGACTTACTTTTTTGCTCACTCTGACGATGTCATATATCCGGCTTTGCTCGGGATGCATCCGAGTGCAACAAGATGATCGAGAAAATCAAACAACAGGTAGTCATTATATTTTCGTGCAACCACTTGCATGCCAAAGGGGAGACCAGAAGGGGAGGTAAATTGTGGTACTGAGACCACTGGAAGGTGGGCAAGTGTCCACATAAGCGAAGGATCTGGGAGCTCCGTGATTTCTCGTGGTGGCGCTTCGCCTGCAGTACTCAGGGAAATGATGACGTCGAAATCTTTAAAGAAATCATCCACGGCATATATCATGTCCATCTGAGCCTTGATTGCATCCGCGTAAGCATTCAGTGTCACTGCATTACCTTTTGCGATAAGTTCATTCATGATCGGCGAAACGAAGTCTGACTGCTTATGCTCGCCACGAAAATAATATGAGAGTGCTTTGTTGTAAATGGTTTCATGCATGGAATGTGCACGCTTCATTATTGATGGAAGTGTCGCCTCTCTAATCACAATACCTTCTTGCTTGGATAATTTTGCTATGTAATTTTCTAAAGCATCCTTTGCGTATCGTGGTGCGTGTTCCCATGTGTGAGTTTTAACAAACCCGACACGCCATGGTCTACTTGCCGATTTTTCTTGCCGCGATTTATCAGAAAGTGCAGCATGGCTGATCGGATAATCTTCACCGCTGACACGCATTGCATCGAAACCACGCCTGAGATCTTTCTGGTGAATTGTAAAAAACCCAAGTGTGTCGAGTGAGTCTGTTGTCTTTAGCATTCCGGTGCGTGGGATAGTCCCAAAGGATGGCTTGCTTCCATATATCCCGCAAAAGCTCGCAGGGCGTACGATAGAGCCTGCTGTTTGTGTGCCTGTAGCAAGGGGGACTTGTCCGAGTGATACAGTCACCGCCGAGCCACTCGAAGAGGTTCCTGGGGTTCGGGTGATGTCCCATGGGTTGAGAGTTTTCTCAAGTGCATGCACGGCGAATTCAGCGGTTACAGTTTTGCCCATGACCACTGCACCTTGGCGTTTAATATTAAACACAGCTCGCGCATCATTGCCGGGAGTGAAGCCTTTCCATAAAGGGCTCCCCATTTGTGTCGGGAAGTCATAAGTATTGTAGATGTCTTTGATCCCGACAGGAATATCTTTAAGCAGTGCTTCTTTAAGAACCGGTCCATCCATGGGACTTCCCGGTTCGGGGGGATTCCAGTTGCGAGTGCGGTAAGTTTCCCAAGCGAGGTATTTAGGATCAAGTTCCTCAATGTTCTCTATCGAAGCATTCAAAAGATCTTCGGGGTTGAGTTCGCCTAACTTGATTTTTGCGATTAATTCGCCAATACTGTTGTCGATAAATAATTTATTCATTGATTAAAATTTGTCTAAATAGGTGCGTTTGGCCGGTGAATGATTGAACTTCTGTATTAACTGCTCCGGGAAGGGCAGGATTCGTTCAGAATTTTTATGCGCCTTCGTTTTAACCGGGATCTCGACGTCGCGCATACGAGGATGTCGGATACTTTTCATTTTGGCATAAAACTCTGCTTCGGTTTCCCCCGTTATTGCAAGATAATAATCAAGCGCCTCAGGTCGTTCAGGATCATGTTTTTGAATAAGCTGAAGTCCCTCATCGCGGGTGAGCAAACCGTTTCTCACATCTAAGCTCGCCAACTCTGTCGTTCTGCCGTAACCGCGCTTGAGATAGCATGTGAAGTCATGCATGCCGTACATGATATCTTCGACACTCTTATAGCGTTTATAGGTGCCCTCCATTTCCGTTTCCTTCCAGCCGTAGGTGTCTCGCAAGAACTCCGTTTGACGCTCATCGTCCCAAAAAAGGTAGTCGCCAAGGTGCAGTCCCCACATACCCGCCTCATCTATCTCTTCCTGGCTAGGTATGATGAACGGATGCATTTCTTTTGCCGAAATATCTCCTCCTACCATTTCGGCTGCTATCAATTTCGCCGATTGCTTAATAGAATATTCACGATCAAAAGTGTGTACCGGGTCTTCGTAAGAGGCACGGCCTGAGTTTTCTGCGAGCGACTCGCCCCATATCAAAAGTGGTATTTTAAATCGACACGCTACTTGAAGTGGGAAAGATCCTACGCCACCATGATCATGCCAGCTGACATCACCTATTTCCGCCACAGAACGCTTGGCGAGCTTATTTATCAAGGCGCGGTTGGGTGTGAAGGTGATATGGTCAACATTGAACATCTCAAGCGAGTTTTGCAGATTGTACCAACCGGTCTCGCTCCACCAATTATGGCTAAATGTCACCGCAAGCGGCTTCATCCCGTATACTTTAGTCAGTACATGAAGTTGGTACGTGCTATCTTTGCCCCCACTAATGGGGATGATGCAATCGTAGTTATTACCTGCTTTTGACTTAGCCTCATCGAGTATCTTTTTGAACTGCTTCTCGCGCAGTGTCCAATCGATATGTATCTTCTGCTCAGATGATTGGCATGCCTGACATATGCCCATATCATCGAATTTAACCCCCTCCTGCGTTTCGGGGATACAGCATCTTGTGCAGTATTGAAGGTGGTCAAACAAAGGTTTTGCATTCATGGGCTTCATGTGGTTTTAAAATTTTTATACAAAATACCATATTCAAGAACGTCAAGATAAGCACCATTCTTAAAAACGGCCTCTTTTCTTCGTCCTTCACACTCCATCCCCAACGCTGTTGCTAGTTTTTGCATAGCAATATTAGCGTATGACGTTCCGCAGTATATGCGATGAAGATTTAGTGCATTAAATCCGTGTGCCAGCAATAGAAGGGAGGCTTCTTTGGCGACCCCCTTGCCCCAGTAGTTCTTGTCACCGATCATGATTGCATACTCAGCACTATTATTAATGCGGTCGATATTTTGTAGAGAAATGTTACCAATGTGGAGTTCCGTGTCTTTTGCTATCACCGCAAGAACAAGATTACTTGTGTCTCCCGTGACGCTTTTTATATACTGCTCCGCCTGCGGTCGTGTGTAGGGAAAGAGGTGATGAGAATTGTGCGCACTTACCTCAGGGTCGTTTAGCCACCCAACATAAGGACCATCAAGATCGCCCATGCGCAGCTCACGCATATATAAATTTTTTCCGTCTAAAAAGGGTGTTGAGGTCATGATGTCCATAAGTATATGTTTTTGTTTTATTTATTGAAAGACGGGAATTTAAACGAATAAATAATCGTTGTGGCAAGGGGTGAATTATGATACATATACCTAATGTACAACGGGAGAAAAGAGAAAATCGTAGCAACGATCGAGGCGCGTATGACCTCCTCGCGCTTGCCGGGGAAGGTTCTACTTCCGATCGCGGGAATGCCTGTTTTGGAAATGATGGTCAACAGGCTGAAACGAAGTAAATATCTTGATGTAATATGCGTTGCGACGACAACCAACACAAACGACGATCCCGTCGAAGCGCTCGCACATAAGCTCGGTATAGAATGTTCCCGAGGCGGCGAGTTAGACGTCTTGGGTCGCGTCTTGGGCGCAGCACAGTTAGTGGGCGCCGATATCATCGTTGAGGCTATGGCAGACTCGCCGTTCATTGATCCTGCACTTGTTGATCGCGGCATCAAAGAATTCTTTACGCACGATATTGACTATGCAGCGAACTGCATGAAGGACACCTATGCGGTGGGGTTTGAGGTGCAGGTGTTTCCGACAAAAGTGCTCGCAGAAGTTGCCAGCGCTACAGATGACATCGTTGATCGTACTCACGTGACATACTATATATATCAGCATCCTGAAAAATACCGCGTCTATAATTGGGAGGCGCCTTCAGACCTCACGGAGCCCCGATTTCGCATGACCCTTGATGAGGAGTCCGACTACCGTGCTATTTGTGCGGTCGCTTCGGCACTTTTGCCCGAATACCCAAATTTCACAGTTAAAGATGTCACCCACTACCTAAGGGAACATCCAGAAGTTGTAGCTATCAACAATAACGTCAGACAAAAAGAAGCGCATGAACTCTAGGAATATAAAAAACAAATACAAAGCAGTAATATTGGGTGCCGGCAAGATCGCTTCAAGCTACGATAGCCCCAAAACAAAAGCGGTACTCTCTCATGCGCACGCGCTCAGAAATGATCCGCGCACCGAACTCGTTGCGCTTGCAGATATTGACCCAGTTCGCGGAAGGTTTGAAGCAAAGAAATGGAACGCATCCTTTTATGCAGATGTTAAACAAATGCTCTTGGAAGTGAAGCCAGATATTGTGGTCATTGCTACGTCAAACTCTACCCATAAAGATCTTTTGTTGACCACCATGCGCCATAAGCCCAAGGTCATTATTCTCGAGAAACCGGTGGTTGATAAAAAGAACGAAATCATGTCGATACGCAGTGCGGCAAAGAGAGCCGGCGTACCCGTTATCGTGAACTTTAGGCGTAGATTTGATCCGACAACAGCCGCGGTGCGAGAAGCGCTCATTGCGGGTAAATACGGAAGCATCCTTTCAGCGAATGCGATGTATACGAAGGGGATACAGCATAACGGCTCTCATATGATCGATCTGGCGCGCTATTTTTTTGGCGAACTCATGACTGCGAAAATGTCATTTAGGGTGGATGATCTCGTGGGAGGCGAGCCAACTCTTGGTGGCGTTGCCACATTCGAGCGCTGCCCACAGTTTTATCTTATGGCCGGAGATGAACGTAGTTTTTATGTTTTTGAATTCACTGTCATTACCGAACGCTACCGAATAAGATTCATAAATGAGGGGAGAAATGTGTCGTTTGAAGAAGTGGTTCAAGATAGCGTTTACAAAGAAGATCGCGTGCTTGGGTATAGTAAGACACAAAAGACCGAGCTGCATAATTCAATGATTCGAATGATATCGCACGCAGTAGAGGTAGCCGACGGAGTTGTGGAACCACATTCCTCCATTGAAGAGGCACTCCGTACTCAGGAAGCATGTTACAAATTATCAGCATCACTCAAATAAATATGAGCAAACTCGCAATACACGGTGGCACTCCGATAAGAGCAAAGGATAAATTGTTTCCCGCATATAAGCCTATAGGGGAGGAGGAGAAACAAGCAGCAATCAGGGTTATAGAAACAGGGGAATTGTCAAAATTCATTGGTTCGTATGGTGAGCAATTCCTCGGTGGTATCGAAGTGCAGTCATTCGAAAAAGAGTGGAGCGAGAAATTTGCTGTAAAGTACGCAATTACCATGAACTCTGCTACTTCCGGTCTCATCGCTGCAATGGGGGCCATCGGCATAGAGGCAGGTGATGAAGTGATCGTCACTCCCTACAGTATGTGCATCTCTGCAACTGCCCCGCTTTTTTACGGCGCAGTCCCCGTCTTCGCTGACGTCGAACCTGAATATTTTTGTCTTGATCCAAAGTCAGTAGAAGCTGCCATAACTACTCGCACTAAGGCCATCATAGTGGTTGACCTTTTCGGCGGGGCTCATGATTCGGATGCCATAAACGCGATAGCGAAAAAACACGGTATCAAAGTTATTGCGGATAGCTCGCAAGTACCAAGCGGCAAGTTCAATGGCAAATTCTCTGGTACACAGTCAGACATAGGCGTCTATTCGCTTAATTTTCATAAGCATATTCACACGGGAGAGGGAACAGTTGTGGTGACCAATGACGATGCACTCGCACAGCGCCTACAGCTTATCAGGAACCACGCAGAGGCTGTTGTCGATGATATGGGGGTGACCGATCTCTCCAATATGGTGGGGCATAACTTCCGAATGACCGAACTGATAGCTGCAATAGGACGAGAGCAACTCAAGAAACTCGATAAGCTGGTAGAAGAACGACTAAAGAATTGCGCATATATCGCCGAGCGTTGTCAGGATATGCCCGGCTTTCGCCCCGCAAAAGTTCGTCCAGGGTCAATGCATGTTTTTTATATGCAGCCTTTCCTTTATGACGAAGAGAAGGTTGGAGTACCTCGCGCAAAATTCATCGCTGCAATTGAAGCAGAATTACCGCCAACTGAGCTACAGGAGGAAGAAGGAGTGCTTATGGGTGGCGGGTATGTAAAACCGCTCTATCTAATGCCAATATTTCAGAAGCAGATCGCTTTTGGTTCTAAGGGATATCCCTTTAAATCTGAATACTATAAAGGCGAAGCACGCTACGAGGCCGGAATGTGTCCGGTGGTAGAGCATCTATATGAAAAGGAGCTGTTCACGCATGACATGATGCGTCCGGGAATGACAACATCAGATCTCGACGACGTCATCGCCGCATTTCATAAAGTTTATGAGTATCGCAGTGAAATTTAATAAATTATTGATCACATGTCAGCAATTGCTCGTAGATCGACAAAAAAGCCTCCCGTACTTGTAATAGCTCATGATGCAGGCGGCGGAGAGATCATAGCAGCGTATGTAAAAAAACATAAAGGAAAAATTAATTTCTTTAGTTACGTGGCGGGTCCTGCCGAGAAAATATTCAAGAGAGAAGGTCTTGCGTATTTTTCCGTGCCAGAAACGAGAGCAGGGATGAAAAAGCTAATCGGAGGACTACCATCGGTTTCTTGTTTATTAGTCGGGACTGGTTGGATGACACATATCGAAAAAATCGCACTCGAAGAGGCAAAAAGATCAGGATTAACCACAAAAGTATATCTTGAATCATGGTCAGGATATCGTGAGCGTTTTGGTTTCCCTACGAAAGGATGGAAAAAAAACTTACCGGATGAAATATGGATTGGAGATAAATATGCGCTGGCATTAGCGAAGAAAAATTTCCCGAAGACGAATATTCGTTATATTGCGAACGAATATTTCAAAAATATTCGTCAAAGATATAATGCTAAAAAAAATGGGGGATCTTCAGTTTCAAAAATTTTGTTTCTCAGTAACGCGGCGGCTGGAGAAGAACAAGTTTTTCAGAGTTTATGCGAATATGTTTTGCAAAAAAAAATTTCCCCGATCATCCGCATACGTTTTCATCCTGCTGACAATCGGTCTCGCTACAATCAGATAATAACGAATTTTAAGGGTGTAGTTCGGATTGAATTATCACATGAAAAGGATATCGTCCGTGACTTTTTGCAGGCACGCACGGTTATCGGTACTGAAACAGTGGCAATGGCAGGTGCGGTAATGGCAGGCATAAGAACGATTAGCGTAGCAGTTCCGGGAAAAAAGTTTCAGCTCCCATTTCAGAAAATAATTCGTGTTAAAAAGTTAGACGGAAAAGTTGGCTTGATTTAGCAGTTATCAATGAGTATGATGGAAAATACTATGGATCTCAATATTCTTAAAGGAAAATCAGTGTTAATTACCGGCGGGACCGGCTCTTTTGGTAAGAATTTTACCAAGCATATTCTCGAAAACTCTGAGGTCAAAAAAGTGATAATTCTTTCACGTGATGAACTCAAGCAATCAATAATGGAGGCAGAGATCAAGGACGATCGACTGCGGTTCTTTCTTGGCGACGTGAGAGACCTTCCACGCCTACAGCGCGCTTTTCAGGGGATTGATATTGTCGTGCATGCCGCCGCTCTTAAACAGGTGCCTGCACTTGAATACAACCCTTTTGAGGCGGTCAAGACCAACATTCTCGGAAGTCAGAATGTTATAGAGGCTGCGCTCGATCAAAAGGTAGAAAGAGTAGTACTTGTTTCTACCGACAAAGCTGCAATGCCTGCAAATCTCTACGGGTCCACGAAACTCTGCGCTGAAAAACTCTTTATTGCTGGAAATGCTTATAGCTCCGGTGTGACACGCTTTGCGGTTGTAAGATACGGCAATGTAGTGGGAAGCCGCGGAAGTATTGTTGAGAAGCTGATACAGAACAAGGGTGCGCATACTGTACACATCACTGATGAGCGGATGACAAGATTCTGGATAGATCTTGAAAAAGCATTTGATATTGTTTTATTCGCCCTCACTCACATGGAAGGAGGAGAAATATTTATTCCCAAGGCGGCAACAATGAAGCTTACTGACCTTTTCGACATCATCGCCCCCAACGCAAAGCGAAATATTGTCGGCATTCGTCCAGGTGAGAAGATTCACGAGATCCTTCTCACGCGGGAGGAGGCCCGCCACGGCATCGAACTTGAAGATTACTTTGTGGTATTGCCTGAGCATGCAGATGAGCCTGTTCAGGAAAAATTGCAGAAGTATATTGCAAAAGGAAATACACTCGCTCCTGATTTTCATTTTTCTAGCGATAATGTGGACAATGAAATGCCGAAAGAGGAGCTGCTTCGGATTGTAAGCAAAATGGAGCAGTTGATGCAAGGCAAAGCATAGTGTGGTAATTAAACAAACGCACTGCTCATGAAACTTCTTGAACACGAAGGCAAGGAAATATTTCGTACACGCAACATCGCAACACCAAAGTTTGAGCTCTTGGATAAAGATGCAAAAAATATATCTATAGATTACCCCGTGATCCTCAAGTCACAGGTGCCAACTGGAGATCGCATGGCGAAAGGAGGAATTGTCATCGTTGAAAAAGCCGCAGATCTCAGTGCTGCAGTTGTTGAGCTTTTTGCACTGCAAATCGATGGAAACTTTCCTGAATACGTACTGGCGGAAGAGCTCATTTTAAATGCGCAGGAATTGTATGTGAGTTTTTCATATTCAAGCGAGCACCGCTCGCCAGTTCTCGCACTTAATAAAAAAGGGGGGACGGGGATCCACGCAGCGCACATTGTCTCTGTTTCAATACTTGAGGATTGTAGTGAGAACTTTCTCCGCACTGCTCTTCATGATGCTGAAATATCTGAGAGTAGAGAATTACTCTCAATCATTTCGAGAATCTGGAAACTTTTTATTGAGGAAAAACTTTTGTTGGTAGAGGTCAATCCACTCTTTCTTCTCAGTGACGGTAGTCTGGTGGCGGGCGACGCAAAGGTTATTCGGGATGATGCTTTGCTTGAAAATGTGTCTAAGCCATTTGTAAGTCTTGATGGTGACATAGCTATTATTGCATCTGGGGGCGGCGCGTCGATGTTAAATATCGACATCCTCATGCGCGTAGGAGGAAAGCCTGCGAATTATGTCGAATATTCAGGCAACCCACCCGCTTCTGTCGTGGAAGAGCTCACAAAACGTGTTCTTTCTCAACCGGGGATACGTGGGCTCTGGGTCATAGGTGGTACCGCTAACTTTACTGACATATACGAAACGATGATGGGATTTGTTGCCGGGCTTCGACTCGTCAGCCCCATGCCTACATACCCGATAGTCATTCGCCGTGACGGCCCTCGACAGAAAGAGGCCAAAGAGATGCTGCTTAAGGTTGCCGCGAGTGAGGGATATGACATGCATATATATGGACCCGAGCTTTCGATGTCAGAGTCGGCAGTTGAATTACTCAAGCTTATGCAGCTCTCATGAGTCCCGTTAGAGATATTACTATGCACTACACATATATTTTACAAAGCATGAAAACGGACGACTGGTATACTGGTTACACCAAAGATCTTCGGAGGCGCTTTAGAGATCATCAGTCTGGTAAAACAACGTGGACAAAAGGCAGTAGACCATTCAAATTAATTTATTATGAGGCATGCTTAAATGAAGAAGACGCAAGGTCGAGGGAATTATATCTTAAATCAGGTATGGGTAAACGCTATATAAAAAATAGGCTAAAGCGCTCCCTATCTCTAACGGGATGAGTATTCTTGTCGATAAAAACACCATAGTGCTTGTGCAGGGTATTACCGGCAAAGAAGGAGCTCGCGCAGCCAAAGAAATGGCTTCGTATGGTACCCGCGTATGCGCAGGTATAACCCCAGGTAAAGGGGGGCAGGTGACCCCAGAGGGTGTGCCCATCTTTAATACTGTCGCGGAAGCTATGCTTCAATTTCCAGAGATAAACACTGCGCTCATTGCAGTGCCAGGGAGATTCGTTGGTGACGCAGCACTAGAATCTATAAATGCCGGTATTCGTCTTGTAAATATTTTGAGTGAGAAGGTGCTGGTGTTCGATGTTGCTCGAATCATCGAACTTGCTCGCCTAAATAATGTAACCATCGTTGGTCCCTCATCTGTGGGGATTATTTCTCCTGGCAAGGGTAAGCTTGGAAGTATTGGTTCCTCGGGACTTGCACAAAAAATATTTACCGATGGGGTGGTTGGGGTGATCTCCAAAAGCGGTGGGATGACCGCCGAGATTTCGCGTATTCTCACTGAGGGAGGGTTTGGGCAGAGTACCGCTGTCGGTATTGGTGGAGACCCGCTTATTGGTTCGGATTTTCGTGATATAGCACTCCTTTTCGAAGCTGACCCCGACACAAAGGTAATTGTGATCTTTGGTGAGATCGGTGGTGTATATGAAAATCAACTCGCAAAATCAATTATTGATAAGGAAATAACAAAACCAGTCATAGCCCTTATTGCAGGAGTATTTGCCGAAACGCTTCCGCTTGGTACAACGTTGGGTCACGCTGGGGCAATAATTGAAGGAGATAGTAGTAGGGCTACAACAAAAATCGCGCTACTCAAAAAAGCGGGCGTCCATATTGCCGAGACTCCCGAGGATATCGTTGCTATACTCAAACACATCACAATCTAAATATATGGAATTTAAGACCAACATCAGCAAGACAGAGAGAGAAGGGCACGCTATCTACGGAAATAAGGTAACCGATCTTATGCAACACAATTCATTTACGGACGTGGTATTTCTTTTGTACTCAGGAAGACTTCCGCACGATAGAGAGCGCGCCCTACTTGATGCAATGCTCATCTCAGCAGCTGAGCACGGCGTCGAGACCCCATCTCTCTATATGCCTCGCGTAAGCGTGGCATCCGGAAATTCTGTGCATGTTGGTATGGCAGCCGGTATTCTCGGAATTGGAGAGGCGCACAGCGGAGCAGGAGAAGCAGCCGCAGAAATGCTTATGCGGAATGAAACAGCCCAAGAATTGGTAGAAGAATATGTGACAAAAAAAATACACATGCCAGGCTTTGGTCATCGTGTTTATAAAGACGAAGATCCTCGCGCAACACTTATTTTCACAAAAGCAAAAGATTTAGGCGTCTCATTGCAGTTATTTGAAAAGGCGTATGCGATTGAAGCAGAGCTCGAAAAAGCCAAAGGAAAAAAATTACCCTTAAATATCGACGGTGCATTTGCCGCAGCAGTACTCGCGCTTGGAATGAAGCCTGAAGCGGCTAAAGCACTGTTTGTCTTTGCTCGTGTGGCGGGCATGGGGGCACACGCAATCGAAGAGCTTGAGCAAGCAAATGGATACCGGAGACTTGATTGAGAAAGAGCTACTTACGTGTTAGATTTCGACGATTATGGAGAATGAAAATTTAAATTTAACAGAGGTGGAGGAGAAAGCGATGGTGGGTATTATGTACAACCATCTCGTTTTTGCGACCACCATGGAGATGTTTGGCGAACTTGGGGAAAAGGGTGTCGAGCGCGTAGAGAATTTGCGTACCGCACTTGCTAAACTACTCAAAAAGTACGACCTGAAAGCAACACTTCCACCTGAGACTTTTCTGGTACTCGGCTTGTTAGAGTTTATGAAAGATGATGACCTTAAACAGTGGAGCGAAATGGAAACCAACAAGCACATGCAGAACAGAGCGAAATTTTTTATCAATAAGAAAAATAAAATTTAAAATATGACAACGACACAGCGTTTTTCGAAGACATTTAAGGTGGGTGACCGCATGGTGGGTGAGGGGCATCCTGCGCTTGTTATTGCAGACCTTGGGGGGAATTTCGATGGAAGCATTGAGAAAGCCAAGAGCTTGGCAAAGATGGTCAAAGACTCAGGTGCTGATGTCGTGAAGATTCAAAGCTTTCTGGCGAATAAAATAGTTTCTGGTAAAGGCTTCGCATCAATGCAGCTCAAGGGTGTTCACGGCAGCTGGGGCAAGCCTGTTGAAGAAATATTTAAATCTGCAGAGTTTCCGCGCGAATGGCACAAGGAATTTTTTGATTATTGTAATGAGATAGGAATTCTTGTTTCTTCGTCACCTTATGACTATGAAGCGGTTGATATTATGGATGAGGCAGGAGTAACATTTTATAAG
>JAYVMS010000042.1:0-11375 GCA_043758815.1 bacterium | reverse complement strand
TATGTACTGCTCTTGCCAAATGTTGGTGGTGGTGGCTCCGGTGGGTGCGACGTACAGACGGAACCAGATGTTGTAATTACCATCAGCGACTGCGACACCTAGGGGGGTAGTGAGCTTGGCTTGGTAGTTTATGGTTCTAGGAGATGCGAAGGATTGGGCGAAGACTGTTTGAAATGGAACGACAAAAAAACTCAGAGTCAATATCACCGAGAAAGTTTTCCTCCAAACTTTGTTAAAAAAAGTAAACAAACCCATTGAAAATACGCCTCCAATCTCTCTGCCACCACAAGAGTACTTCCATTTTTCTAAGCGAATAACGCTAGGAAAAAACGGGTCGCTCTAAGCAATAAGATCGAGAATCCGTTAATGGTTATTATAGCACTTAACCACAACGTTTTTCGACTATTTCAAACAATCATGGGGATAACTTAATTGTTATTTTAAGCC
This sequence comes from bacterium, assembly GCA_043758815.1. Lineage (GTDB taxonomy): Bacteria > Patescibacteriota > Minisyncoccia > Phycocordibacterales > UBA6899 > MHLP01. Next base: position 10,928 of record JAYVMS010000042.1, on the reverse strand, counting down.
ATATTTTTGCTCTCCTTCCACGTCTTATGAAACTTGCGTGAATTGCGACATGCGTGGTAGGGCGATAGAATGAAAACACATGAAATCTAAAGAATTTTTAAGAAATCACAAACGCAAGATCATCGTCGGTGCGCCAATTATTTTTTTATTACTCATCAATTCGACAGGTGCGTTAGGCGGAGGCAATGTTTTTCTTTTTGGAGCTTCGAACGGAGTCTTTGTCGGAGTCGGAGATAGCGTCCCCGTCGAACTGCAGATCTCAACTAGGACACCGGTGAACGCTGTCGGCGGTACGGTAACATTCTCTCCAGACATTCTCTCGGTCGACTCAGTCACACGCAGTACATCGATCATCGATCTGTGGAGCGAAGAACCGCTCATCTCTAACACACTCGGCACAATACATTTTAGCGGTGGCATCGTAGGCACCAATTTCGGAACTACGGGCAATCATGGAGAAGTTTTTACTATAAATTTTCGTGCATTAAAAACAGGAAAAATTTCTCTCGGGCTCAAGAACGGAGAATTGCTCGCAAACAACGGTGAAGGCACGAACGTGCTCTCGGGGTCGAATACGCTCACCATCTACGTCCGTTCGCAAGGCCTTCCTTCACCTGACGTCAATGGTGACGGCTCGCTCAGTATCTCTGACATCAATGATGTGTATCTAAAATCTTTTAGCGCTTATGATGAAAAGTATGACATCAATGGTGACAAGAAAGTTGATTGGAATGATGTGAGAGCACTCATCACACTCTTATAAAAATACCACATGAGCTTGCTCCGAAAATATTTTGAGTGAAGCTTGTTACTGATACCCCACGAGCTTGCTGCGGGGTTATTCATTTTGATCTTTAAGTGAATTATTTTTGTGAAAAAAAATTTGATTCAATCCTACAGACGAGTCACTGGCATGCGTGGTAATTCTCTTTTGCCCAGTATCACTGTCCCGCGTCCGACAGTAAGCGTCTGTTGAGTGTTCGCTCTCATGCTCGAGCGATCAACCCAGTCATCACTATCGTTGTCTTCTTCATCAGGCATCTCTTCCTCACCGTCTTCGTTTCGCATACGTCGCCAAAATATCCAACATCCGAAGCAGAGAACGACAAAGGCGATGAGGGCGACGGGGATCATCTGGTGGCGCTTAATGATACCAATCAATGATGCACCCACAACCACTTCGAGGTGATCGCTTTCTTTAGATATCGCCCCACGCGCGTCATGCGCAACAACCCACACATGGTACGTCCCAGGTTCTAGAAGTATAGCACTCACAAATTGACCGTGCCCATTCGCATCGACAATAAACTCCTCAATACTCGGAGATTCATCACCCCGTGCGATACTCACACTTTGATGCGAATTGGGGAGAGAGTCGATGGTGAGTGACATTTTATTTCCCTCAGAGAGATTTTTCGTCAAAAGAGATGCAGTGGGTGCAGGTAAATATCCGACCGAGAATTGCAGTCTCGCTGATGTACTATTGCGTGCTTCATCGAAGACGGTTATTACGAGATCATGTGTACCAACACTCTGCGTGGGCAAATGTGCCTCGTGGCTTCCATCATCATTCCACGTAAGTGAATTCTTTCCGTCGATGGCAAACTCATAATGATATATCCCTGAAAGCGTATCTGTCGCAGTTGCAAGAACAACAATGTTGGGATCTGCGCTATCGCTACGGGGCTTTTCACTGACGGTCACAGCTGACGGGGGTGCGGTGTCGATCTTCACGCGATAGTTCGTTGTCTTCTTGCTGCCATCTGCATACATCTCAGTAAAATGCACATAAGATATTCCCTGATCGATATTTTTTATCGTCTTTTCGTTAAGAGTTGGATCGTATGAGATAATTCCGTCTCCTGTTGGTTTTTTATTCAGTGCAAACAATACCTTCACTACTCCCGACGGACTATTCCACGTAAATACTCCAGTAGTCGTGCTGTACCACACATCCTGATCCGGAAATGTCGTTGAAGTAAATGGCGTTCCCGTTGCGGCTCCGAGTACTTCCCCGCTACTTGTTGCCGAAGTTGTTGCAGTCACTACAGAATTATTATTATCTAGGAGACTGGTCACATCAGAAGCACTCTCGCTTGGGATGACATTGTATACACCTTCGTGAAGTGATGTCAGAATATTCCCCCCCGTTCCGTCGGCTGCGTGAACAGCTGCACCCGAACCAATGCGAATGTGTATCTCCCCGCTTCGAAGTGTCTTCATGGAAAACTTAAATATTTGTCCGCGCTCAAGCACGGTCGAGGTCGAGAGTAGTCCGGCAAAAGAAAGCTCTCCGACATCATTTGCAAATGTAGGAAATATCGTCCACGAGGTAAGCGAAGAGCTGCTCGCATCAACACCCGATATTGCAACCTCCTTGGGGTCATACTCAAGCTTACCCTCTACGGCATTGACAGACTCGCCTCCGCTTGTGACCACCACGGTGAGCGTGACAGTCTCCCCTGTCGTATATATTGCAGTAATAGGTGAGATAAAAAGTGCAGCATCGGATGCATAAGAAAAGTGAAACACACTGAGCAGCGTGAGCGCAAAGAAAGCCACCCCAATGTTGGCGTGAGCTTTTTGCTGTAACTTACTCGCATTGCTATGCCTCTGGTTCATCATTTTCGGTATTAACGACAACTGGGACTGTCATTCGCTCCCGTCTCGCATAGAACCATGATGCTGATCCAAGAGTAAGCACAGCCAAGACGACTCCGAGCACCCGCCATAATGGCGTATTTTTGCCAGAAGAAGAGCTTGATTGACTCCCATTTCCCGCTGCAATGACGTCACCCGAAGGGGCAAGTATCGACTCTTGTACATTGCCGGCATTGTCAATTGCCCTTACTGTTACTCGACTTTTGAGCTCTTGATCTTTGAGTACATATGGACTTGTAGCAATGACAAATGACGCTTTTTCGTTCTTGCCGCGCGTGATTCCAAGTCGCACCGGGTCATCTTCACGCACCTCATAATGATGCACACCACTTTGCTTATCAACCGCCAAAAATACGATAAAATATTTTCCGTCAAATGTGCTTGAGTCATGTGCAATGGTTACTTTGAACTCATCAGGTGGGGTGGTGTCGGCATGCACAATATCCAGCCACTCATTTTTTATACCTGATGAATTAAGAACATGAGTGAATGTTGCATTTTGAGTAGTAAGCAGAGCGGGACTTCCAAATCCATCATTCAAAAGAATTTTTGTACTCGAACCGAATGTGATATTCATGGGGACCGGACCTGTTGCAGTCTTGCCTCCTATCATATTTCCGGGGACTCCGAAGACAACCTTCGCAAGAATGTTCGTCTTCCCAGGATCGCCCTGTACGCGGCCGCAATATCCCGCCGGAATACCTCCACTGAATGTGAGCTTGCCGTGTTCTGCATCGATAAGCGGCTCGTCAGTCCATAGCGTCAAAAGAGACTCACCTTTCGATACCGCAGTGACCTTCACCCAGTCTGTCGGGTAAAGCAGTTCGATCGATGCCGCGTTTATGCATTCACCAGGGGAAGTGTCGAGACGAAGCGTGACGACGAACATGTCCCCTGGGCCATAGTTTCCAGTACTTGGATCAAGAGTGAGAGTTGCGGCATATGCAATGCCAGAATTAGGAATGTGAAATAATGAAAGTGGAATAAAGGCGAATACAAGTGCAAATAGAATGAGTGCGATATTCAATATTCGATATTCTATATTCAAAAATTTTCTCATAAAGTATATTTTTATTGTAACATTTCTCTCCGCTTCATCCTATGCTTCTTATGAAGACTCTACCCCGTCCAATTGAAAAGTAATATCGAGAAATCAGTGAGGTCTACCTTGCCATCGCCATTTATATCCGCCACCGTACTCGAAGTTCCCCAATGAAAGAGGAGTATTGAAAAGTCGGTAAGATTCACCTTACCGTCACCATTGAGATCTCCTGTGCCAAGTACGCGAACATTTTTGGAGCCAACATAAAAATTAAGCGCCTGACTGTAACCGCTCTTTGCCTGTGCACCCGTGCCAAATATCTCAAACATTGCCTTTACCGCATGAAATGCTTCGTTAGAAAGTAGGTCAGTAGGAATTGCCGCACTCCACGCGCCAGAGCCGCTTGAAGTAGCAATGGCTCTAGCTTCTGGTTCTTTGTCGACAAAAAGTGAAACCTTGGCAAGTGGCGCAGTTGTGCCAAGTGAATTAATGATATCTCCGAGGCTGACTTTTTTGTCTTTTATGTCGATGGTAGGTGGCAGATATACGTTAGACACCGTTGTCACGGCGTTTTGTGTCACCTGAAAAGTGGTGGTGAATGTGATCGAGCGAATACCCTTGCTGTCGGTTGCCCAGAAACCAAATGTTGTTCCTCCTGGGGTAACATTGGATGTCTCATAGTTAAAGTCAGCACTTGAATCAGCCGATGCGATACCCGCAACTTCTCCATCTTTAAGGATATTCACCGTACTCCCAGGGTAGGCCTTCCCTTGCAAAATTACTCTTGTCTGCGCCCTTACCGGAATATTACCGCTGAATGCACCTCCTCCTCCGCTGCTTGATGGAGGGGGTGGTGGAGGGGGTGGAGGTGGAGGGGTCGGTGGAGTTGTCGTTGAAATGGGGGGGGAGAGCTGCACACAAGCGCTACTGCAAAGATCTCCGACAGTGCCATTGGCTGCGCCATCATCACATTGCTCACCGTAAAGTGCTTGAAGTACCCCGTCGCTGCAGTACGGTCCATAACCCGAGCAGGTTGAGTTGCAGTGTCGCTGTAGAGAGGTCGATCCATATGCACCGGTATTAAAGAGTCCATCATCGCATACCTCACCAGCATCGATGATGCCATTTCCACAAATAGAGATGGAGATCGTTGTGGTCACAAACGTTGCACTCGCAGAAAAGGGTATTGCAAAAAAAAGCACGAATGCGAAAAAATACACAGCCAAAAAATGACGAGAGGGTTCCCGTCTTCGTGGGGCGGATTTATTCATATGCATACGGTCGTCCTGATTCATGACATCAACTATCGCTTACGAGAGAGATCAACGACACCAGAGGCGGTCGAGACACGCGGTCGCGGTCGAGGCTGTGAAGGTTCGTAGCGGTCATCTTCTTCCTCACGACGAGGGCGTGGACGTCGTTTGCCTCGTTTGCGCTTACGCGAAATGACAAATGCTATTGTACCAAGCAAGAGAATAGCACCCGGTAAGATAACTGACAGTTGGTCGGAAAGCTTAAGCCCTTCGAAGCCGTACCCTTCGTAGTCAGCAAGACTACCGTGTGCAAGGATTGAGAGGGAAAGTTGTCCTGACTGTGCTGAGGCTGTCTCAGTTTTTTTGATGTCATACTTTACCAGATAACTTCCCGGTGGAAGCCATGTTGGGAGATATGCGTAAATTTTCTTTGTAGCAAATGGGAGAGTAGTTTCAAGTGCGTTCGTATTCTCTGCACTCTCTAGGAGTTGTGCCCCAGAGACATCATATATCTGGAACTGCACCCTGTAGGGCGCTGCGGGAATATTTCCTGTGTTCTCAAGATAGATGGCGAATTTTATCTTACCTGGAAAACTGAGCCACCATTTTTTGTATCCCTCTTCAGCCTCAAAGAGCTCAACGCGGTGAACACTGAAATCAAATATCTGATCAACAACCTTGAGGTTCACGTCTATCTGCGCACCGAGAGCGAGTGAAACTCCAGTGCTTCCAGGCTGCGAAGAGAACGTGCGAATGCGAATATTTCCATTGTATGCTCCGAGCTTCGCATTATCAGGAACACGCACGGTCACATGCAGCTTTACTTGCGACTCACCCTTAGGCAGGGTGAATTTAGATCCTTTATCTGTAGAGAACCATGATTCGATACCGGGCAAATTCATCGTGAGCTCAGCATTGAGATCTTCAACGGGATCACTGCGCACGATGATTATTTCTTGAGTGAATTCTGAACCAGGGCGTAAGGTCTCATTACGTACATATGGTGGAGTAATACCAAAACCCGCAAACGCAATGTTGGCAAAGCCTCCCCAAATAAGGAGAGTAGTGAACGCAAAAAGTATCCCTCTTTTCATGCAATTAGGGCGTATTTATTGTACCACAATGGGCAGGCAGAATATTTGCAACAACACCCCTCCCTGTGGATGACAGGTGGACATCGAAATCATCACACTCGCCACAGTGAGGAGCAAAATTGAGTGCAATTCGAAGTGCTAAAGGAAGGTGGTGTGAAGAAGCTGTATTCAGAGTACAGCTTCAAGCCCACCGCGCGAAGCACGAGCGACCTAAATCCCTTGAGCGACCAATTTTTCTTGACGGTACTCCGTCTTAGAAAATGGAAGTGCATTGAAATTCCCATTTCATATGCCGAAGCGATTAAGAATCGTAAGTACTCTCGGTGGTGTAGTGCCTCAATTTTACTCCTCACTTGTTTACCATGCGGAGGAAGGAGACGTCGCACCTATCAAAGTATTTTGTCCTAAGTAGTTACCCGATAGAGTAATCGCGACGGGCACTGCAATACCCCAATAAGTCGTAAGCGATTGAATTGTATTGGTTGCTATAGTCTTGGGAACATGAAGTGCGAAAAGTGATCCTGGATTATAACCAAGCGTTGTTGTTGCGAATGCATATGAGACAGTTGAACTTGCAAGCTTCTGGTTGTTCACAAAAATTGTTGATGTTGCATTACCTGTACATGCTGCGGGATATCCTGGACACATGTCGACACCATAGAGTGTCTCATCTAGTCCGACATTGCCTTCTGCGAGCAAATTAGTGCGATCGAGCGCCGTTTCACCTATTGTGGGTGTACTATTCTGTCCTGGCTGTAAACCACCATATGCGATAGTGGTAGTCGAAACATCATAGCCAAGAAACTGTAAAAGCTCGGTACCCGTCTGTGTTTCTGTCATAGATGATGTCGCGAAGCTTGTATCTGCAGCTTGCGCTGTTGCAAGCCAGTTCTGGGCAGCAAATTGCGAGCCTACGTCCGTCGCGTCAGCGATGTACCAAAGCGGAAAAGTACATTGCCACACTTGAGTAGCGGAAGTTGTTCCTGAACATGCGGCGACCGCAGAACACGTTACGCCTACCCACTGAGTTGATGTGCCTACATAACAATTATTTGCATTAAAAGCGCCGGCCGAGTTACATGTCGTTGAACCTACCCCCGAGCGGTAAACATTCACATTTCCAAAAACTATTTCCGGAGTAAGCGCCTGCGTATCGCAACTATTTTGGTCGGTAACTGTATAGCGCACTGAGAAACCTGTTGTAGAGGCAACAAGTTGAGTAAGGATCAGCGGGCCAGGCGTTGTTGTCGTAGCAGGTAATAAACTGACCGAAGAAGCCTGTATGGTTGGCGCGACATTGTTTACAACGCTCGGTGAGTTCGATCCTTGCGAACCACTGGTTGTAGTAGCTGAATGATTACCGTGCGCATCGACGACATAGCCAAATGCATTATATGAACCCTTTGGATCGGGATTGGGAAGAGTGAATGTTGCAGTTGCATAACTCGTAACAAATCCGCTTGTAGCCCATGTGCCACCGGGGCCACATGCTGATCCGGTGAAGTCAGCGAGTTTACAAACAAAAAGCTTGATCGTATCCTGATTGGTTCCGCCATATGTATCGACATCACTTGAGGTTGCATACCAGTTAATTATGCCGCCTGGGTTTGCGGGTGATGTCGTGCTATCAGTAAACACAGTGAAACTTGGGCGGTGATTTACGACAAATGGTGACTGATTGGGGCCTGAAGTTGCCTGCCCAATACCTATAGTTGCCGTTGCGTATGCGGCTGGATTACATGCTGCACCCACTGGGTTATTGTCGCAGATGTAGCCATAGTAATAGAAGAACTCTCGTGGGTCGCCATCGTATGTACTTGTGGCTGCAGTCGCAGCAGTACCACTTGGCGTTGAGGCAGAGATAGCGATGAGGTGACCAGAGTTACCTCCCCCGCACGTTGGCGCTCCACTGTTTGTTGGTGTTGGTGAAGCGTAATTGTTACACAGAAGCAGGTAGTAGTTATCGAGCGATGAGTCGGTGGCAGATGCATACCAATTTACTGCTGTTCCTGAGTTGGTTGGGAATGCAGGTGATGCGGTTGCGGAGGCAACCGTTTCCTGAACGTAAATATTCGTATCCCATTGTGGTGGGGTATTAAGAACAGTGACTGATGTCGTTGCATTATTTGCATACGCGACCTTGCCATGAGGTAACTCCCCAAGGACTCCGAGTGCAAGAATGGCAACGCCAATTAACGCAGTAAAAATACTGATCTTGCCGCTAATTGAATTATGGTTTCCTCTCCAAGTCATGATGAACTTATTTACAGTATACATGCTTTGTCCACAACTTGCGCAAGAGTTATACACAGTTATCCACACCTTTCGGGTAAAAGCTTTTTTTGAGCAATTCGCCCTCTCCTGCGGTATGCGAAACTGTCCTCGATGCAAACTTTCTCAGGAAGTTACCCTGAGAAAGACCGAGCACCACAGAAGTACTTCCATTTTCCCAAGCTGAGGACAGCTAGGAAAATTAAGATCGCTTAGCGTCTTGCGGATGGCTCCAAAAAAATTACCCTCTCTTAGAAAAATGCTCCACCTATAGTCGTGTTCATTGAATTCCCTACATAAAATCGCCCGAGGTCACAGAGCAGGATTTTATTTGTAGCGGATAGCATCGAGTGGATTAAGACTCGCAGCACGCTTTGCCGGAAACACTCCCGTCATAAATCCCACAATCGCAGAGAAGGTCGCAATGAACACAAGAAAAGGTATGGGGAATGAGAAGAGCGAAACTGATTTACCGCCGAAGTTCGAAGCGGCGACGTTCATGACCCCATTCAATGAAAATCCAATAGTGAGCCCAAATAAGATTCCCATGATTCCCCCCAAGAATCCCACGATGATAGCCTCAGCCACGAACAATATCTGAATATCCCCAGATGATGCGCCAAGGGTGCGCATGATACCAATCTCACCGGTGCGTTCAAGAAGCGTAACGGTCATAGTATTGAACATACCGATTGCAGACACCGTGAGTGCTATGCTTCCGAAGACGGCGAGCACCGCTTGAATACCCTGGAATATCTTGTTGGCTTGATCGACGGTCTTTGATAGGGCACTTACGACAAATCCCTTTTTTACGATGAGGGCTTGGGTTGCATCAAGGTAGTCGCCCTTGGTCACACGGACCTGTACCTTATCGTAGGTTTTGATCTGCACATGCGATGAAAGCTCGGTGATAGGAATTATCGCGGCAATGAAGTTCTCTTCGTTGGTAACGCCTATTATCTTATACGACTTATCGATAGTGACCTCTTCTGACTGGTCAGTCCCCTCCTTGGGAACAAAAACGCGAAACGATACAGTCTTTCCGAGGGCATCTTTCGGATCTTTTATCGCAAAAAGTTTGAGCACTGCTTTGGTAAGAATGACGCTGTCTTTATCCTTCGCTTCGTTGCCGTCTTTAAAAAGGTCTCCCGCAACTGCGGTCGCACCCGTATAGCGGAAAAAGGGAGCCTTTGCGCCTTGGAGAAATGCATTTCCCGTGAGCCCGTTGATGGTAATGAGTGCAGGGAAACTTGCGAGACCAGCAACATCTTTTACATTGGGAAATGCAGTGAAGTCACGAATGGATTGCTCGGTCAGTTGCACCGCCTTCGAAGGAGGATTATTGACCGAAAGCGAGAGCAGCGTTTCACCGAACACGATCTGTTCAAGAATGATGTTCTGCAGTCCGAATCCAAGACCCACAAGAGTAACGACGGCGCCGGTGCCGACGCCCATGCCCGCGATAGTAAGCCACGTTCGCGCAGGGTTGGTCTTGAACGCACGAGTCGAAAGCATCGCAATATCTTGAAGTCTCATAGCTCTCTCTATTATAGGGTGGAACCAGCAATGAACCAAGCACCTTATGAAGTGCTTACTCTTTGAAATCCTGGGTTTAAGTAGTTACTACCGTCTGCCTCGACATCTCAAGCTCACATGTTAGTTTAAATAAGGTATTATCCTTAAACGACGACTGGGGTCGTTTCTCCGTGCACGCTCGTACTGGTCACAGATGCGCGAGATGATGCTACGTCTCTCTACCTACAACGTCATAGTGGTTTGACGTTGTAAACAGGGACAGTCACGGTTAATTTAAGTGTTACGTGTCATAATGTTTTATTCGTAAACAGGGACAGTCACGGTTAATTTAAGTGTTACGTGTCATAATGTTTTCTTCGGTCTTCCTGGTGCACGCTGTGTCGTTTCCAGATGGTGTAATCGTACCATCTGGTCCACCCAGCGATCGTCGCCGAAAGGGACACCACGATTCACAGCATTGCGGATTTCCGAGAGATCGTCTGATTTTTCTGGAGTATTGATCCACCTTAGATACCCATGCGGGAGTGGGGTTGGTGAAGGATCGAGGAGTTTCTTTTGTGTGGAGCTCCCATTGATTCGTCTCCATGCACTCCCCCACTGCCAATCTTCGCAGCGCTTCGCGAGCTTTGCGCGGACGGGATTACGTTCAACATATTTGATCAGGGTCAGGAGATAATTGTCATCTTCCACAAAGAAGGATTTATAGCGTCCTTGGTAGAGGTGGCCATGACCAATGGTCTTTGTGGCGACATGGACTTGCCGTGTGTGTGAGGTAGAGAGCCAGTGCATGAACATACCGAGATCACCATCGTTCCTAGGTTGGAGGACGAGATGCCAGTGATTGGGCATGATGGTATATGCAAGGATGCGCATATCCGTGAGTGCCTTCGCTTCCGTGAGGAGTTCCTCGAACAGTTGGTAGTCCTTCTTGGTATTAAAGATGCGCATGCGACCATTCGCACGATTGATGACGTGATAGATGTGATCGGCGAGGTCGATGCGGGCAAGGCGGGGCATGTCACTATATTATACCATGCATGCCTTAAATCAATGGTGACTGTCCCCGTTTGC
>JAYVMS010000041.1:0-5617 GCA_043758815.1 bacterium | reverse complement strand
ACAAGTATCTTGCGTTCTGGTTCGAGATGTTCCGCAAGTGATGCGAGGGTCTTTTCCATGCGATGTGGGGATTCATAGAAGACTGTTGTGCGTTTCGAGAAGCTAATTTCCTTGAACAATGTCTCTCTCCCCTTTTTGTGTGGGAGAAAACCGAGAAACAGAAATTCAGAACTAGGAAAACCCGATACTGACAATGCGGAGAGCACTGCCGAAGGACCGGGGATAGGAATTATCTCAACTCCACCTTTGAACTTTTCTCGCACCTGTGCGACAAGCATGCAGCCGGGGTCTGAGATTGTCGGGGTGCCTGCGTCTGAAACCAGCGCAAGATCCTTCCCACTCTCGAGCAGGGCGAAGATCTTATCTACTTTTGAAAGTTTTGATTGTGCGTGATAGCTTATGGTTGGCTTATCGATCTGATATTTCTCAAGCAATCGCTTTGTGACGCGTGTGTCTTCGCAAAGGATCATATCAACCTCTTTGAGTATGCGAATAGCCCGAAGAGTGATATCTTCGAGATTGCCGATAGGGGTGGCGATGATATAGAGAGTGGCTAGCATTACGATACTCTATAGTGCATTAGATTATTCAGCAACAATCATACTCAGAGATGCAATTGACCATCCTGAAAAAATACACCCCAGATCAGAAGAACAAAACCTCCACTGAGTATTAAGATAAGAATCGTCATACCGATCCATGTCGCAATTTTCTCGCTAATCGGGCGATTATCTTGCCGCGTGGATGTTTTGAGTTCTTTAACAACACTATCCCTTTTCTCATCAGACATCATAAACCACTCGACTGCGTTAATTCGGGACATTATTGAAATGCCTTTCGGGATTTGAGTAAATTCTTTCCATCTAATCATGACGTATCCAACCATAAAGACAGAGATAAAAATAAGCGCAATAAGCCCTAGTCTAAGTGTGGAATGTTCTAAAAACATGGTGATAACATAAACGATTAGTATGGCTACTAACCCAACATTTGCTAAACGTTTCTGCTTTTTATCCGGCTCCGGAAGTTGGTCGATGTTAAATACCACAATGAATCTTGGTATTATTTATTTTTAGTAATCCGTCTAAGCTGCCTAGGAGTGTAGTGAATATGTAAAATTTGTCCATATTTATATAAACTATAATCGAAAATATCTCGCATCGCAAACAATGCAACAAAAAAGACTTCGGGAGTCTTTTTTAGCACTTACCCCGGGCAAGCCAGTTCATGCGCTCTAGGTTCATTTCGTATGGAGTAATCAGCACAAGTGCTTCTTTGCCTTCGCGCTTGGCACACTCGGCTTTCTTTACAAGCTTCTGCGCAACCTTGCTTATCGCGTGCTTGTGGGTCAGCACTAGCCTGAATGCGTCGTCTCTCATGGCAGCGATGTTAAGCGCAAATTTGCGCGACAGAAAGCGTGCAAGATAGTCGTCATGCGCATAGTGGGGTGGCCATTCCGCACCCACGAGCATTCCGCCGTAGTCGCCCGACAAACAAAAGATCACGTCTTTGCGTACAGTTTCCTGACTTACTTCACGAAACTGACGCGTCATACTGAACCAACGAGATTTTTTGACACCCCAGCCATTTTTGTCGATCACGACGCGGTCGATCGGCAGATCGAGCACCCAACCAGCAAGGACATGCGCAGCCTCATGGTAAGGCATATCGAGTGAAACAGTCATTATCATCTCCGTCGGTTATCTTTTCCGATATTAGCAAGCGCGGCAGTTAATGCAAATATTTATTTCACGTATTTTCAGCGTCCAAGCTATTGAACCATCACGGCAAATTAGACATCACCAAACATCTATGATAACACTGACACAGAGGGTTGAAGGCTTTTTTCGACCCGTTTTTGGAGGAGTGTGACATGCAAAAGGAGAAACCTGGGCCGGAGCGGTTTGTCACGGTGCGACAATTCCGCCCGCTCAATGAGGAGAAGCTGAACTGCGAGCACTTTGCTCGAGTTTGCGTCTACGAGGCGGGTCAGTCAAACTCAAGCCTCAAAAAATTCCTGAAAGAAAAGATCCTTTTCGGGAACTTTGGAGATATCGGAACGGACGAGATCCGTGATCTCGCCAAGGAGCTCTTCGTAAGCGAACGCTCGGTTGCATACCTTATGCAAATGCGTAGCGATAACTGCCTTGGGTATTCGGCAGAGGAGGAGGATGCCATCATCTTGCTTCTCGAAACTCCAAATGTCGATGCGGAGCTCGTGTCTAAAGCACTCGGATATATCCGTCCTCGTTCACGCTATTGAGCAAATACATAAACGCGAAGCAACAGCATTTCGCGTTTTTTTGTGTGTATTTTTTTAAGATTGTTCATTTTCCCCCCTGGTCTTTCAATCCCCATACATTATCAGGGCAAAAGGAGTGCCCGCATCTTTCGCCCGCTCTTTTGATATAGCTTCTTGAAAACTCAATATTCCACACATCGTGCGCATGCCAAGACTCGAACTTGGGACTCACTTGTATCAATCAAGTCGCATTCAGTGTGCGCATGCCAAGACTCGAACTTGGGACCTCGTCATTATCAGTGACGCGCTCTAACCACCTGAGCTACACGCGCACACTAGAAACGACATGATTGATTCTCTACCTCGTCATTATTAGGAACAACAGGAGTGCTCGCATCTGTTGTTCCGCTCTAACCACCTGTGTAGCCTTTGTACGGCTGAAATACGACACACCTCAATGGTTGATCGTAATCGAGACTATACCAAAAAGACCCATCTATCGCAAACCCATTCGGCGCCTAGTAATGCGTTCACGAGAACGATGTTCTTCTGGGGTATTACCGGTTGCACAACCTCGTTCGAACCAACCCCAAATAGAGAGACGTATTGATAATAATTAGAAACAGCCCTATTAAGCTTGGACTATGATCATGATGAGTTGAGCGACCTAAACTTTAACATCCAATAAAAAGAACGTTAAATTTTTATTTTACATCACATATTACTAATTTACGCAAATTTCGTGGACAAATAATGATGTGTGCGCTGTGTATTTGGAGGATTGACACTTTGACCAATTCAGGCATAATAATAGCAGGTGACCGTCCATGTTCCCCACTTACTCCTTAGAAAGGTAGAGATGAAAAACGGAAAACAAGACATTCCGGAATGCGTGCGCCACAGGCGCTGCAAAGAGCTGAAGCGGAGGCTTCAACTCGGATGCATCACGCTCGCCGAGATGTCTCAGTCAGATCGCGACCTCATCCACATGAATGAAGATGAGGAATGCCTTGCGTATTGGACGCAAGAAAAAGCACTCGCTATCGAGACTGACGACGAAAAACGACTTCTATATGTCGATTCAACTCGCCGATACCTTCTCCTTGTGACGCACAAGCCCCCACAAGGCGACACGGATTGCCCCCTACTTGCGCTCTTGGACAACATACAAGAAGAAGTACGCGCAATCCCTGCCGTGCACCGCTAGTTCGTCCAGCTAGCCCAACCACCCCGCATGATATCATGCGGGGTTCTGTTATTTCACCGATATTATTACTGCATCATCTTGGGCTCGGGGTGAACATCGGCATCGACATGATCTAGACTAAGAATATCGAGGTCGAGCTCATTTCCGGATGCGCCGAGATCTGCACTCCCGACCACCGCCTCTGCCTCCACGAGGTCCTGCTCCTCTTCGGCAGTAAGTCCTGTTAAAAATTTGACATTGGGGTCTTCATTGATATTTTGCATATAGTAAGTTTATCTTTTTTGACCTGCCTCGCAAGTAGTCTGTGTAGATAACAAAAAACCAAGCATCGCTGCTTGGTTTTTTGATAGGTTCCTGAAAAGCCTAGTGTGTGTTTTGAAAATTTGAGTTAATGCTTTCTTTTGTCTCGTTCCATCTCCCACTTAACGAAATAGTGGGCATATCCGACTCGCGACACCAGCGAGTGAGGTAGTAGCCTTTAAAGTGTTCTACTATGACTTCATATCTTTGAGGATACGATCGACTGTAAGCGGTCTCATCCGAGACCACGTCCAAATTGGAATTGATCCACGAGCAGCTTCCGCTACCCGTGCCTTGTTACGACTTACTCCCTGTTACCGAGCTTACCTTAGGCCCGCGCTAGGCGAGATTTCGGGTACTCCCGGCTCCCTTGAGTTGACGGGCGATTATCTTCGCGAAACTGCGAATTGATGTTCCCACGTAGCGAGCGGTTTTCCCGCACTACGCGAGCTCAATGCATTGTTTGTTTTAATTCCCAAAGTTTACGATAACCCTCAGGCTTGAGATGTTCTTTTTGTGTAATAATCTGCATCATTACACAAAATATCCGAAAATCTCTAGCTTTAGTTGGGAAACGTGGTTGGTGTTTGATGAAGAATGGGATAATAATTGTTGCAAGATCGTGTTGGTTTGCCACCTCATATCGGTAACAATCTTTATGATTTGCTCGTTTATCTCCCTGAAAATAGACATTTCCACACCTAAAAAACTTTTTGAGCTCTTCAAGTATCGGCTTATCTTCTTCGGTGAGCTTTAGATAGAAGCGCGGTTCCACTGTGACGCGCCGCTTGCGCGGACGAGTATCAAGTGGGTCACGCACATATATCGTGAAGCTTCCTTCTCCATCAACCAGACCAACTATGTATTCTGGTGTTAATTTCATACCAATTTGCATCGAGTGGACCCTTCTTTGCACCAAGACCATGCTTGGGACAAATACTATAGTCCAGCTGACTGCTCATGTTGCATAAGTTTCATTATACGCTACTTACGCGGCGTAACAACATGAGCTCTCCACAGGTAAGTAATACTCCCTTTCCTCACATCCAAGATGCGGTTTTTTGTTGATTTTCACCATGCTCACCGCCTTATTTTCATGGCTCAATCACCGCTTTCTGCAATGTATGGACATTGCGTCTTTCGAGGCTATGATTTGCATCCAGATCCTCCGCTCACTCCCTCGCGGGAATGAACTATCTTTCTGCTACGCTCAAGCGACGTGCTCGAGGGGTCGATTTTAACGACCTGGCAATACTACCCGCTGTGCGCGGTTCTTGTGAGTACAAGACTTGAGAACGTATTCACCGCGGTATGGCTGACCCGCGATTACTAGCGATTCCGGCTTCATGGGGTCGAGTTGCAGACCCCAATCCGAACTGGGGGGAGTTTTTTAGGATTGGCTCAAGATTGCTCTGTCGCGACCCGTTGTACTCCCCATTGTATTATGTGTGTAGCCCAGGGCATCTAGGGACATGCTGACCTGGCGTCATCCCCGCCTTCCTCCCAGCCCCATATCAATAAAATTGTATATCCGCACACTTTTGTGCGCAGAAAATTTAAGTTTTCTTAAACTTACAATTTTCCGAATATAGGGCTGGGCAGTCTCGCCTGACACTTGTAACAGACGACAAGGGTTGCGTTCGTTACCCCACTTAAGGGAACAGTTCAAACCACGAACTGACGACGGCCATGCATCACCTGTCCTACGGTCCTTGCGGAGTTGCTAAGTTTCCTTAGCCTTTCCATAGAATATCTAGCCCTGGTAAGGTTTTTCGTGTACCATCGAATTAAACCACATAATCCACCGCTTGTGCAAGTCCCCGTCTATTCCTTTGAGTTTTAATCTTGCGATCGTACTACCCAGGCGG
>JAYVMS010000040.1:0-20757 GCA_043758815.1 bacterium | reverse complement strand
GACTGGTGGGACCGTACGCCGCTTGCAGATGGTGTCGACATCGTTTGTGCACCTGGACAGCACTTCTCGTCGCGCACGCTTTCTGATCGCAACAACACGCTTTGGTGCGGCTATATCATCGAAAGCAAGAATGGAAATATCTATTTTGCGGGTGATACTGGATATGGCAAATTCGTGGAGACAATAAGCGCGCGCTACAAAGAGTTCCGCCTCGCGCTTCTTCCTATCGGCGCGTTCCGTCCGCAATGGTTCATGGGGCCAGTTCATATCTCACCTGATCAGGCAGTACAGATACACAATGAATTGAACGTACAGACTTCGGTGGGTATTCACTTCGGCACCTTCCAGTTGGCTGATGATATGCAGGATGAACCACAGGCGCGCATTAGCGAACTCGTCACTCTTACGCAAGAAAAAAAAACTGACTTTCGCGTACTCGATCATGGCGAAGTCATTCACGTGAACTGAAAATCTCAATGTATAAAATAGTTCAAAGACTGAGTCTGGCTAGTGAACTTAATGCACTAAAGAAAGATAAAAAATTTGCCGTGGTTGCGAAGCGTTTTCCTCTGCCCGAACTGCGCCATTCTACAAACGCGTTCCGGTCACTTGCGCATTCGATAATCTATCAACAGCTGTCAGGAAAAGCTGCCGCGACAATAGAAAAAAGATTTGTGGCACTCTATCTCCCTAAGAAGTTTCCACAACCAGAAGATGTAATGAGGACTTCTATTACAAAGTTACGAAGTGTCGGACTTTCTGGTCAGAAATCAGGCTATTTGCGCGACCTTTCACAGAAGTTTAGAGATAAGACCGTCGATCCAAAACACTTTCATCTTATGACCGACGAGGAGATATCCGAGCATGTCATTTGCGTGAAAGGAATAGGGCAGTGGACGGCGGACATGTTCTTGATATTTGCACTCAATCGCCCCAATGTGCTGCCGACGGGCGACTTGGCGATACAAAAAGGCGCACAGATATTTTTCGGACTAAGGGCGATGCCTAAACCAGAGAAGATTCGCAAGTTCGCAAAGTCTTATGATGGACATCATACCGTTCTGTCGCTTTATCTGTGGAAGCTTGCGGACGAGGCAAAGATAAAAAAATCTTAAAATAGCGAGCGCTAGAGCTTGGCTGCATGAGTTCCTGCGACAAATCCTGTCGTCCAGCAGAGCTGAAGCGAATATCCGCCAGAGGGGCGATCGATATCGAGCACATCCCCGACAAGATACA
The DNA here is from genome assembly GCA_043758815.1 of bacterium. Classification (GTDB taxonomy): domain Bacteria; phylum Patescibacteriota; class Minisyncoccia; order Phycocordibacterales; family UBA6899; genus MHLP01. The sequence goes on along the minus strand of JAYVMS010000040.1, from coordinate 19,521 downwards.
GGTTGGGGTATTTTTGTGAGCGCATGGTTTTGACATCGACTTCTTTAAGATTGATGCCACCTGAAACAACCACTGCTTTTTCTGTGCCAAGCAAACTCATTGGAGTCAGGGGAATTTCCTTTAGGAACTTTACGATCACCGTTCTTTCTGTTTTGGACACTTTATTTAACTCTTTATTCCCGTCGAGCTTAAGTAGTGGAATAGCAGCCGCAGCAAGCGCGCTCGGTACGACCTTATCGAGTACATTCTTTAATTTCTTATTTTGTGCTGCCTTAAATATCTCTAGTACGTGGCGATCAAGAGTGCCGTTGTCCATTTTTGGGAAGAGGTCGACGTAGAGTTCGACGACACCGTACTTCAGGAGCTCGCCGATGTCTTTGCTCATGTTGAGGATAAGTGGCCCGCTTAAGCCCACGTGAGTGAAAAGAATCTTGCCAACTTGTTTACCGTGAATATTTCCGTTCTGCATGAGGGTCACACGTACATCTTTAAACGATAGCCCCGAGAGTTCGTGTGCCCACTTCTCTTTGGTCTTGATGGGTACGAGTGCGGGGTGAGGCAATTTTACCGTGTGGCCAAGTTTAAGCAGCCATTTGAAGCCGTCGCCGGTTGAGCCTGTTTCTGGGCGTGAAGAGCCCCCCGTTGCGAGTATATACGACCTCGCCGAGAGTATCTCGCCCCCCGCAAGCCGCACGCCAGTTATTTTTCTACCTGTCGTTGCGAAACCTTTTACCTCGGCATTCGAGCGTACTTTGACACCGCCCTCCTTAAGATAGGCGACAAGCGTCTGCCAAACTGTCTCTGCCTTTTCAGTGGCAGGGAACATCCTGCCTTCCGCTTCAAGCTTCGTCTGCATACCATGCTTGTGAAAGAAGGCGAGCGTTTCTTTGACGGAGAATTGCGCGAACGGAGAAAAGAGGAATTGTGACTTGTCTTTGAATTTTGTCAGCAGTTTTCTGTTGTCATACTCTTGGTTGGTGATGTTCGATCGCCCACCACCCGTAATAAGAAGTTTTTCGCCAAGGCGTGAGTTCTTTTCAAGTACGAGCACTCTTGCGCCTAATTCTGCCGCACGGCCCGCAGCCATCATCCCCGAGGCCCCGCCTCCGATAACTATCACATCCCACACATGGAGGTCGGCAGTCTTTTTCATATGCCCATCCTACTATATTCTGATTTTTAAGCATATTCTCGGCTTGTAAGTTCACCAAAAAAGTGGGTCTTAGCCATCCTTCATGAAGGTGATATAATTAATATATGAGTACAGTTGCATTTGTACCGCGCACATTCGCATTCGATTTCGACGGTGTCATCGGCGAGTATCATGGATTTCAAGGAGAAGATAATCTGGGAATTCCCAACCCAGAAGTTGTTTCCGCGATGCGCATTCTCAAGCAAAAAGGCAATAGGATAATTTTATTCTCGACCCACAGCGCGCTCCTCCTGAGGGATTACTGTGCGACACACGAGATTCCATTCGATTACATAAACGAGAATCCCGAAAAATTCGGAGCCAACAAGGGCAAGCCCGTTGCAACGGTGTATATCGATGACCGTGCATACTGCTATCGCGGACAGAGTGCAGACACACTAGTTGAAGACCTCGAACAATTTCAGCCGCATTGGAAACGATCAGAACTCCACTGATATGACTACGAAGGATTTTGCCGCGGATAGTAGAGATGTGCCCATTCCTGATATGACAGAATTCCGCGAACGCCGCAAGGGTGCGCGTGCATATCCGATATTACTTGAGAGCAAAGAAAATAAAGAAAAAGCATGTGATACCCGCGCATATGGAGTTGCCGGAGATAATTATTATCACCGTGTCGATAATCCGCCATATTTTCACCGCGCACCCGGGTCTGTATCCGAGCTATATGTACGCGAGGGGGTGCTTAAGCGCCTACAACAGGCAAATTCAATATTACAAACGATAGGTGCTGAGCTCTATCTCTTCGACACCTACCGCCCCGTCGAAGTGCAGAACTATTTTCACGATGTGTGGGTACCTAAGTACTTGCGCGAACTCCACCCAGAATGGAACGACGAAAAGATAGGTAATGAAACCGGCAAGTATTGGGCAAGTGGCGCATCATCCGTAGGCGCGATAGATTCGTTATCGCCGCCGCCACATGCAACAGGCGGCGTTTGCGACCTCACACTCCGCTTCCTTTCGACGAGGAAACTTTTTAATATGGGCTCAGACTTCGATGAAGTGCGAGAGATATCATTTGTAGATTATTTTGAAAAACTGGCAAACGAACGACCACTTAGTGAAGATGAGATTGAGGCGCAACAAAATCGCCGCATACTTTATTGGGTCATGCATGAGGTGGGAATGACGGTCAATCCCAATGAGTGGTGGCACTTTGGCTTTGGCGATCAGCTTTCTGCAAAAGTGAGTGGCGCACCGACGGCTGTCTACTCAGTACTAAAATTGGGATAACACACTACCACTTGGGTTCAATTGTTTGTATAATTGGAATATTATGAGGTTAAGAATATAAACAAACATATGGCAAAAGGAAATAACGCTCAGCAGAAGAACAAGAAGAAGCCCAAAAAAGAGAAGGTAAAGTAAAACACGAGAACGGTATCCCTAGACCGTTCTTTTGCTATAGTAAAGATATGACCGATGAACGATTTGAACAATTAGTAAGTGAGGGGATCGATACGATACCTGAAAAATTTCTGAAACGACTCGACAACGTCGCCATCGTTATTGCAGACAATCCAACCAAGTCACAATTGCGAGAAAATCATGTTGGAAATGGAAGCACCTTGCTTGGCCTCTATGAAGGGGTGGCGCTCACAAGACGCGGCGATTCGTATGGAAATGGCGGAGTGTTGCCCGACAAGATAACTATTTTCAAAGAGCCCATACTTAATGCGTCAGGGCATGACGAAGCTCGCTTGCGCGAAGTGGTTCGGGATACTGTGTGGCACGAGATAGCACATTACTTTGGTTATGATGATCATCAAATAGAAGCTCGCGAACAAGAGGGAAAGAACTTCTCAGAGTGATGCTCGTAATTGCGTAAATGAAAAGACCTCTCGGTGGGAGAGGTCTTTGTTTTCAGGCAATGCCACGCCAGTTTCCGTAACGGCGGACATTTGCGCGCGCACGAAATGGAATTAGGATGACAAGGAGGGGAAGCAGGGGAAGAAAAAGCAGGGTTCCGACCCAGCGCATCAGGTCTCCGACGCTCACGATATTCAACCCTCCTTCAGCGGGAAAGTCGAGATGTTTGATCCACCACCGAGCAACCTTACCGGGAAATCCGGAGGGAATGCTATCTTCAATCGCAACAAAGTGAATACGAATGCGATCAGCCAGAAACAGCAGCTTGCCATCTTTCACATACGCACGTACCGTACCCACTTGTGGGATGATCAGATCGAACTTGTCGCTTACAACCGGCATGGTGTGGTCGTTTGCGAGAGTGATAATGCCGTTCGCATTGATGCCCCAGAAATTGAGCGAGAAACCGAACATGATAAAGAGCGCAAAGCCAAGCATGAACTTTTCCCCTCGGCTTTTGACGGCTTGAAGTTTGGGTAGCATGTGAACCTCCGAGTAAAGTTAAAGAGCTTTATTTACTTAACCACCAAGTATGAATTCTGTCAAATATAAAACTCGCACAGAAGCGTGCGAGGTTTTGTCATGCAAAGCTATAGCCTTCGAGCACTTTGGTTGCCATCAGTACGCCTGAAACACGGTCGATGATCACCTGAAATGTCATTTGCGGTGTATTGAGGCACAATGCCCAGACTGGAGAGGTATAGTATCCCTCTTCGAAAACTTCCCGTTCAAGTGGTGTAAGCTTGCAGGTCAGCTGTAGCACATGCTCTGCTTGAATAGACATATGCTCTCGAAGTGCGGCATCATCTTTAAAATTATGTTTGAGAATAGCATCACGAGGCATATAGCGTATGCTGCCAAGGACAAAGTAGTCGACATCGTCGCGCCCGCTCGAAGGCCTTAGCCTGATCTGCTTGTTGCAGACTACCTTAACGCGGATGTCTCCCTCGTAGACATTAAAGCGAAATGCCAATGTCGGAATAGGGGATTCAGGTCGCGTCGTGTCGAAGTAGGCCTTCGCATCATTCGGCTGCGTTATCTGGATATTATGGATACTCACAAGATTCTCCTCATGAAATGTTTATCTTTACTCACGTTATCGTGATTTACATAAAAGCAAAAGATGTTCAGGAATAGGAAAAGTGTTGTAAAATGTAGGAATGGAACCCCTCGCTGCAAAGATAAGACCCATAAGCCTTACTGAATTCATCGGGCAGGTGCATCTCGTGGGTGATGGCAAGCCCCTGCGTGTCGCCATCGAAGCAAAGCATCTTTTCTCGTTTCTGCTATGGGGGCCTCCCGGAGTCGGAAAGACGACGCTTGCACGCATATACGCGAACGCTATTGGCGGGAAATTTTATGAGCTTTCAGCGGTACGCGCGGGCAAGGCGGATATCACCGAAATTGTAAACGATGACGCAGGGGGTGTTGCAAAGATACTTTTTCTTGACGAGATCCACCGCTTCAACAAAGCACAGCAAGATTATCTGCTCCCATTCGTTGAGAGTGGTGTGCTAACGCTCATTGGTGCCACAACGGAGAACCCAAGCTTCGAGGTTATCCCCGCGCTTCTTTCGCGCTGTCGCGTGTTCGTGCTCGAAAATCACAACGACGATGATATGAAAAAGATCTTTGCGCGTACAAAAATAAAATTAAACGATGAGGCGCGTGATTGGCTAATAGCCGTCTCAGGCGGTGATGCGCGTCAGGCGATCACTGTTCTTGACGCGACAGTGAAGCTGTATAAAACCGCAACCCTCGCACACTTGAAGGAGACTGTGCAGTCCAAGCACCTCCGCTATGATAAGCACGGAGAAGAGCATTATAATACGATAAGTGCATTCATTAAGTCGATGCGCGCCTCACAGTCCGATGCCGCCATATACTATCTCGCACGTATGATAGATGCAGGTGAAGACCCCAAGTTCATCGCAAGGAGGATGGTCATATTTGCGAGTGAAGATATTGGCCTCGCTCAGCCGACCGCACTTGTGGTAGCCAACGCTGTCTTTCGTGCAGTCGAAATCATCGGCTACCCGGAAGCCTCGATAAATCTCGTACACGGAGTGGCATATCTAGCCCAGTGCAAAAAAGACAGAAGTGCTTACGATGCATTAAATAGTGCAATGGCGGATGTTAAAAAGTTTGGTAACTTACCTATTCCACTCGAGATAAGAAATGCCCCTACCAAACTGATGAAAGATCTGCATTATGGAGAGGGTTATGAAAGATACACTAAGGAAGAGCTACTCCCAAAAGAACTCAAGGGTAAGAAATATCTCTCAAATGAATAAATAGCAGATAGGTATAAGGATAATTTCACCTGTGCATAACTTCCTAGCATATTCATGCGAGTGGAGTATAATGGATGAATTGGAGGGCTACGTGCCCGCTTTTTTATTTTCTTTGAATAAGTGAGGACGTAACCTTTCGATTATGTTGCATTTTGCGGCATATATTATTGGTTTAATCACTATATTTATGGTCAAAAAAGCCAGTACGGATTATGAGGGTATTGCGATAATTGTCGCAACCTGTTCGATGTTCTTTCTTTGGAGCGTAGTCTCCGTAGCGTACCCATTCGCTGCGATGCTCGGATAGACGAGCCTACGTCACCACAAGCGCACCCATACGTGGGTGCGTTTTTTATTACTGTAGATAAAAAAACTAGACGAGCTCAAGCTAGTTGTCACATTTATTTCAATATCTGGTTATTACAAGTAGTGCTCGAGTTTGGCCGTAAATTAAGGTAACATAAGTGAATGGATGACTCGGAAGACTCTTTGAACGACATTATTTTGCGTGCAAAATCGGGAGACCGGAGCGCCTTTGACATACTGTATCGGTTATATGTTACTCCAGTCTATCGTTATGTGTGGATACGCCTGCGCAATAAGGAAGATGCTGAAGATGTTGTCGCAGATACCTTTTTGAAGGCCTATCAGGCTCTCTCAAGGTATGAACACGAGAAGGCAACCATGCTGCCGTACTTGTTCACCATTGCACGTAATCTGCTCATCAATCACACTAAAAAGAAGCGACCGGAAGGTCATCTGCCTGAAGAGATGGATAGACATGCGGCAAGCGATGTTACATCTCAGATGGCTACAGATAGAGAGCTGAGCAAAGAACTGAAAAATGCCATGGACGTACTTACGGAGACTGAGCGCGAGGTGATTGAGCTGCGTTTCTTTGGAGAACAGACGTACGCCGAAATAGCAGTAACCCTTGATAAGCGCGAGGATGCGGTACGACAACATGTGGCGCGCGCGATGAAAAAAATGAAAGCGAAGATGGAGGAAGGAGGGAGTGGAAGAACCCATGCATAACATGAAACCTACCAAGAACAACAATTTAATAAGTGATGAACAGCTCTTGCGATTCAGCGATGCTGCCCTACTCGGAGCATCTTTTGATAAAGCATTTGCCGATGCAGGATTCTTTCTGTCCAATAAAAAAGAATACGCTGAACTCCAAGCATATGCCGCACTTGAGGGGAAACTCAAGAGCATGAAGACAAGCATATCCCCTGATGCGGTTTTTGTAGAAAAGCTCCTCGCTAAGCTTGATGCAAATGTTGTCCTCCCTGTAGTACCACTTACAAGTGTGACAATGCCAGACCAAGCACTGAAGAGTCCATACGTTGGAGCATTCGATCGTATGATGCAGCTGGCCGCTCGCCCGTCGTGGAAAGTAGCCGCTCCCATAATGGTCATGTTCTTGGCGCTTTCGACCATTCTTGGCGTCAGTGCGCGACGAGATTCCTCTGTTGTGCTCTCGTCAGAAATGCTTGTCACCTCGAACAATACAGAGCCTAACCTCGCAATGCGCTCAAAGACTCTGGTCACGAATTCTGCAGATGCTATTCCATCTATATCGACAATTATGAATGATGCGACTCAGAGTCGTATGGTGCTCACGCAAGCAGGGGGAGAAAAAGCGAATGTAACTGTTGCTGATTCTACCCCCGAGACGCTCGATGGTGTGTTCGCCTTACTTGAGCAAGAGTCGGTAGTCGACCTCAGTTCTATGGGAGATACTGACGCATATACCGTTTTGGACGCTTCAGTAACAAATAGCCTCACTCAACCCTATGATGAAACAACGATCTAAATTCTTTACGGTGCAGGCAGCTCTGCTTTTGTTGTATATGGCGGTAGCTCCTTTTGCCTATGCAGAAGCAGTAGTAACATCATCAGCAGAAAGCACGCTGCCACACTTTTGCGCCTCACTTGATGTGGCGACCCCTAAAATAGCTCAGAATATATTTGATCAAGAGGACAAATATGCAAGCAAGGAAAAGGATCGCGAAACAAGGCTGGAAAATAAAGCTAGTGCGCATGAGCGCGCTACGCAAAGTATACGCCTCAATACTGACGCCATGCACGATAGGGTATTCGCTAAGATTATGATGTATGCTACGTCCGAAAATGAAAAGATGGCAATTGAGAAGTTTAGACAAGAGCTTGATATCGCTACTTCAAAAAGGAGGGCGAGTGTAGATGCTGCGACTGCAACATTTAACACTGAGTTAGCAAAGATTATCGCTACCCGCACGCATGATATCGACAACGCAACCACAACACTAAGAAACGCAACCATAAAAGCGGGGAATGCTGCCAGGGCCAACTGCAAGAATGGACTTGCTGGAACGATCGTACGCACCCGCTATACACGCGACCTTAAGAATGCACGTATGCAGTTGCAGGCAGATGTCACTTCTGCCCTAAAACGCAACGAGGGTATTCCGGTCCTCATTAAAAATAGAGATGCGGATGTCAAAAAGGCAGTCGATGCGTTCAGGGACGCACTCGCCACCTTGCGCCACGAGCTCGAATCTACATTAAAAGTCAACTAAGGTGATATGCATTTGTCTCAACAGATAATTTCGCGTATGCTTTTTTCATGAACAAACTTCGACTTGAGGCAATGTCAGATGGCGTATTTGCCATAGCGATGACACTGCTTGTTTTTCAGGTGCACGTGCCCGCAATTCCCGATGGGGCATATTCTGTGCTTGGCCTTTGGAACGCACTTGTTGGTATTCTTCCCCTTATTACAAGCTACGTCGTTTCGTTCACGGTTATAGCAATGTATTGGACGAGTCACCACGCGATGTTTCACTTTTTTGCAAAAAGCGTGAATCGCACACTTGTGCAGATAAACATGTTGTATCTCATGCTCCTTGCATTCATACCATTCTCGACTGAATTGATAGGTACCTATAGCACAAACATTCTCGCATTGTGGATATACGGACTGAACATTATCGCTCTCGGAGGCGCAGCGTTCGGTATGTTTATGTACGCAATTCACTCCAAAGATGTCGATATGCACGATGTTCCGAACCGCACCATTACACAGGCAAAAATAAGACTCTTACTTACGCCTACATTTGCCCTCATGGCTATGATCGCTGCCTTCATTTCATCGGGCCTCGCGTTCCTCCTCTTTGTTTTTCCTGTTATTTTCAATCTTATACCTGGGAGCCTCGATAGAGCTGAGCGGTTTTTTGGCGTCACTATCAGGTAAGCGCACTCATCAATGTTCATGTGATATACTGTCATTTTAATTTCCTATAAGAGATATACTCTATGCTAAAAAATTTTGACAAACGCTCGCTCACGCTCCACAAGAAACATCAGGGTAAGATAGCAATCCATTCGTTATTCCCCCTTAAGAACAAAGATGACCTCTCAGTAGCATATACCCCTGGGGTGGCTGCGGTGTGCGAGCTCATTGCAAAAGACAAGCGCTTGGCGAGAACGCATACGCTTAAGGGTCGCACCATAGCGGTCATTTCCGACGGCTCAGCGGTGCTTGGCCTTGGAAACCTTGGGCCTGAAGCGGCGCTGCCTGTGATGGAGGGGAAGTGCGCATTGTTCAAAGAGTTCGCTGGTGTCGATGCGTTTCCTATCGTGCTTGCGACTCAGGATACCGAAGAGATCATTGCTGTGATAAAAGCACTTGCGCCTACGTTCGGAGGAATAAATCTCGAAGATATCGCTGCACCGCGCTGCTTTGAGATCGAAGAGCGTCTAAAAAAAGAATTGAACATCCCCGTTTTTCATGATGATCAGCACGGTACAGCCATCGTTGTGCTTGCCGCACTTTTAAACGCACTCAAGCTCACCAACAGAAATATTTCTCGAACCAAGGTTGTCATCAATGGCGCAGGCGCAGCAGCGATAGCAGTGTATCGCATATTCGCACTGGCGGGGGTGATGCGCGAGAATGTCATTATTTTAGATTCGAAAGGCATCCTTCATCCTGAGCGAGGCGGCATCCGCGGCTATAAGCAAGACATCGCCCTTGAGACCAACCGCAAGGGACGTAAGGGCGACCTCTCTGCCGCACTCCCCGATGCGGATGTTTTTGTCGGTACCTCAGTTGCGAATGTTCTTAAGCCGGAATGGGTAGCACTGATGGCGTCCGATCCGATAGTTTTCGCACTCGCAAATCCAAATCCTGAAATTGCATATGAAGTAGCCAAAAAAACCAAGATAGCCGTACTTGGAACAGGCCGTTCTGACTACCCTAATCAGATAAATAACGTACTTGCATTTCCTGGCATATTTCGTGGCGCTCTCGATATTGGCGCATCCACAATAACCGAAGCAATGAAGATCGCCGCAGCACACGCAATAGCAAAGCTAGTCTCCAAAAAAGAACTTTCGCGCGACTATATTATCCCAAGGCCATTCGACAGGAGGGTGGCCAAGGCGGTCGCGCGCGCAGTCGCAACTTCTTTAAAGAAAAAAGCTCGCGTCTAGATACTGTGCCAAAAGAAGATTTACGCAAGATCGTCAGGTGGATAGGCTATGTATATGCTCCAATCGCACTCCTCATAATGGGCGTCTTTCTCTTGGTGGAGTATCGCGCGCATGAGTTGGAGAAACTCAACGCACGGGTTGCAACAATAGCACCGGTGTCGGATAAATAGCTCCCAATAGACTATTTTTAATAGTTTGTATACTATAATATAAACAGTATGACCTCTGACGACATATTCGCGGCGTCACTTAGAAAAGTCGGACTCAAATCTACTGAGCCTCGCTTGGGTGTGCTACGCGCGCTCTCGCGTTTGCGGTCACCTCTGCGTATCAAAGACCTCTATGTGCGACTGCAGAAAACAAAGAGCGAAATAGACATGGTCACAATATACCGTACCATTCAGGCCCTTACAGAGAAGAACATGGTTCGGCGAGTTGATTTCGGTGAAGGTGCTGCTTATTATGAGTTGAATAATGGCGAGGATTCGCACCACATGTCATGCGTTGACTGTAAGAAGAGGGAAATCGTGAGTAATTGTTTTTTCTCTGAGTTTGAGGCAAGAGTCATGACTAAGGTACCTACGTTCGAGTTTATTACGCGCCACTCGATTGAATATTTTGGCTTGTGTAAAAAATGTGTAAAAAAGAAGAAATGATTTAGTGCTCCGGCAAAACTCACGTCTTACCGTGTAAGGAGTTTTTTTGATCGCAAAAAGAAATAGGTGATGACGGAGAAGGTGATCACTGGAGAAACATAGGAAGGAATGACGATACCGAATCCGCCGAGGAGCATTATCGCACCAAGGAAAAGTATGGAATACATCGCCCCGTGTTTGAGAAAGACATATTTTTTAATTCGGTCGATATTTGAGACAGTCATCCACCTAACGATGTACGAACCAATGCCATTGCCAATAAGGATAAGTGGAATAGAGAGTGTGAAGGCGAATGCTCCGAGTACACCATCGATAGAGAACGCGGTGTCGATCATTTGCAGATAGAGGATCTTACTCATATCGGAGCGTCTATTGTCGTTACGAAGATCCATTTCAGCGCGCTCAGCGTTCTCTTTAAATCCGTTAATGATGAAAAATGCCGATGAGCCAACGACTGCACCGAATGCGAGGACGGGGTTCGAGTGGATCGAATACCACACAACAACAGACAAGAGTATCGAAACGGTAGCAAAGAACCATAGCCCATTTTCGAAAAAGAATTTTTCTGCGCGAAGGCCGAACGTTTTGGGCTCAAGAAAAAGCCAATGCAAGAAGAGAAAGACAAGAAACACCCCCGCACTAATCAAGAGAAGCGGCGCAGACTTATCGATGGCCTCCGTTGCGGTCTTATCGCTCGTAAGTGTCGCAGTGAACGCTCCCCATAATCCCAGTTGTGGAGTTGCAAACCATACAATAAGTAGCGGAAGGAGTCCGCGGACAAGAAAGACTGCAAAGAGCACGCCCCAGGTGAGGAACCATTTGCGTGCCTTTGCTCCAACCTTGCCCAATACCTCAGCGTTAATGACTGCGTTATCGACGGAGTTGATTGACTCGAATACTGCGAGGCCTATGATGGTAAGTAAGATGGAGGCTATTCCCATTTAGACATTATACTGCCTTTTATTATTATTCGGAATAATAAAAACTGCCCGTACGAGTACGGGCAGGTGAAGGATCAAAAGATTACAGAATGTTTGAAGAGATAAGCGTCAGTTCACTTCGGGGGTCTGCAGATCTTGTCGCAGCCCACTTTCGCAGGACGATTGCGCACCACATGATTGCGTACAACGTCTTTCTTTTCTCGCGCCAGTGCTTGATCGCGAAGCTGTGCCTCTGCCGTAACGGCGCGAATGCGCATCTCTGCGATTTGGGCATTTGCTGCCTCGCGTTCGCTCGTGAGCGTCGCAACAACAACCCTGCTATCCTCGAGGGCGCGACGGCTCTGTTCCGCTTGGGCAAGTTTTGCCCGCATCGTCTCGTCTTCTTGGTAGGAGGCGAGGATCTCTTTCGCAAGTTCGGTTGGCGATTGATTCATCGCTTTGGCGAACTTTGCGAACGTTGGCGACTGCACTGTGCAGCCGACAGCGACGATGGCCATCTTCGAGCGCATTCCGAACGAGTTCACAACGGCAACCGCCATGTTGACGCATTCAGTAGCTTCTTTGCTGTCCCAGCATTCCTGACGGGAGTCGGATCGACCGAAGTTGAATCCGAACACCTGCGTTTGAACGCCCAAACCGCTTGAGCTTGATGCACAGACGACAGGCGGTAGAAATACTGGAGCAGCCGAAGCAACAGGAATCTTGGCGGCATCGTAGTGGATGTCGGTCGAGTTTCCGGATGCACGAACACCATCATTGGTTGCCGTCGTCATTTGGCTCTGGCTCATTGCGCCGGTAGTCGAACTTGATGTTCCACCTCGAGCGTCGACTCCGACATCGCTGTTGCCCGACCCGCTCACTTTGCCTCCTTGCGAGTTCGAAGTGACGGGGCCGAGCTTGATAGCGTTCGTGCTGTTGCCGGAATCCTTCACGCCAGAGTTTGAAGTAGAGCCGACGGGGCCAATGGTCGTTTTCGGACCTTCGACTGAAACAGTTGTATGTGTGGTGTTCGTCACTGAACCGCCACCAACGTTGCCGACGGTGGCACGATTGTCGCCTCCACTCAGGGTAGCGCTTACGTCTCCCGAATGGGTCGCGTTGTTGAACGTACCGGTGTTCTGGCCTTCGACTTTCCCGTATGCTGAGCTATTGTTCGCCACTGGTCCAGTCGAAAGGGTCGCGGTCAGCTGCGGAGAAATGTTCCCCACTGCTGCATTGCCACCAATACCGACGCCCGTTGCACCAGCAAGCGCCGCCGCCTGAGCTCCTGCTTGGGCGGTGGAGGTTGCGGTCGGGTTCGCCGTGTTGTTAACAATGACCGGCGTGGGCGTTGGTTGATACACTGGTGTCGGAGTGCCGCCATGGTTCTGGATGACCACTGCACCATTGTGCGTGCCGCCACCTTGGCTCACCACATCGTCGTTCGCGAAGCCAAGTACTGGGAACAGTACGCCCTGCATCGCAAGCAGTGCGCCAAAGAAAAATTTCGATTTCATGAGCATCCTTTATCTTGGTTGGTGAAGCGGTTGAGTTTCATTTGCGTTGCTATTTTTCGATCTTCTGATTCTCCTCTGTGACAGCATGGTTATGGGATAGGGAAGGGCGCATCGAGGAGGACATCCTCCATTTGCGCCAGGTCGTACGGTGGACCCAAATAGGTCCGAAGAAAATTTCGTATCGATGCTCGCCTCTTTGTGCGCGTATCGCTTAGTGACAATGGAAATAAATCTTGCACGACTGAGAAAGATAGTACGCTCACGGTGTCGATATCCGCTCTGTCAGTCAAGGTTTCTGCGCTCACATCTCGTGGGACATCAAGCGATAGAATATTCGTGGGGGGTGTAACTGATGTAGATATGACTTGTTCATGCTGACCAAGCATAGCCTTCTCCACGCAATGAGGAGAACCGCTTGATCTTATGGTGCATATATACAGAGTGGTTTCGACTGTCTGTGTGTTGTTTGGGGTCTTCACGACCGGCGCTTTTACGACCACTGCTTCCGTAGGTGGAACAGCCTCGAACGAGCGACTTGTAGCCGCTACTTTCTGCGAGCTTGCGACCACCACGCGTTCTGAGGCACTAATACGGAGCCTCTGCTTCGGGTGTATCAGATCGCGGTTGGCGATAGTATTCGTTTCAACAAGGGTATCGACTGACGTGCGGTAGGTGAGAGCGATCTTTGACAGCGTATCACCAGCCTTGACCGTGTAGGTAACTTCTTCTGCGTGAGTTGCGAAACCCACTAGGCACAACGCCATGAAAAAAAGTATACGAAGGATCTTCATTATCTTTCCTTACATTCATATCTTCTGATGACAAAGTACGATAAAAATAAAACTCCCCACGCAAGGTGCATGGGCAGAGTTCATGTTCGAATCAAATCTTTCTGCATACTACTCAATTATTGCATAAATGTCAAGAAATATTCATAATACCGTACCGAGCAGTGGCCTATTTAGGCGTTCCAGTTGCAACGTTTTCTGGAGTTGCTTCGACGATATTGCTTGATGCTAGTCGGATAGCCTCTTCGGTGGCATCAGCAAGAATACCTTGTGTATCTGAAACGGGAATAGGTACTAAAATAGTGCCCCGTGCATAGGGTGCAACTTGATATGGATTAAAGATAACCAGAAGTCCCTTTTTGGTTATCGCCACCTCTTGGAAATTTTCATGAGTCGGGAGAGTGCCCGGCATAGTCTGTTGCTCAAATATCTCCTTTGCCTCGCCCGACATCATATCTTTCAGTACGACTCGCGTATAGGTAGATAGAAAAGGAAGCGCAGCTGTGGTAGAGGCGAACAAGTCAGCCGTTGATAACAGAAAGTGGCGCTTGAGGTCATAGTTCAAGACCCGTGCTAGATTGTTCGGATGTGTGGCGCCGGCAGTGTACTCTGAATAATCAAATCGCAATGAAATGATCGTCGGCGAAAGCAGGAGCGCAGTATAACGCATGGTGTAGTCGCTCTCAATGTCTTTCGGAAGAGAAGGGGAGTTGATCTCGCTCACATTGGTCTTAAAGTCTTGAATCGCATCCTGAACGAAGGTTTCGATGACCGCGTTCGCATCCTTCGCAAGATCGGGATGCCCCACGAGTGCCAACTTAGGATAATGCACATCGACAGAATAGTGCAGCACCGGATCAGTGCTGTGGATGATCGCGTCGCTTAGTACGGGTACTTCCACGAGCTCCCCTGAGTCGAAGGTGCGCGATGCTGGTTCTGGGACTACGGTGTTCGAAGAAAGGAGATGTCGGCTTTGAAGTTCGACCCACACAATAATCCCAATGAAAGTAAGAATGACAATACCACCAAATATGAGCCATGGTCTGTTGTCATTTTCCATTACTTTATTTTAACACCATTCTCAACTATTGCTTAGAAAGTGCGCATGCGCGAGTTCAAACGGGTGACACAGTCACGCTTGGCTAAACCTTGTCGAATTTCACGCGAGCAGTAAGCACCTGAGGAAAGTGCGACTCACTCCAATTTGAAAGCGTGCCAAGTACGCCAATTAGCGACCTTCCGAGGGGGGAAAGTGCATATTCTACTTTTGGGGGAACTACGGGGTAGACCGTACGTTCGATGATGCCATTGCGTTCAAGCTTGCGCAGACCCTGGGTCAATACCTTCTGCGAGATATCGCCGAGCGCTCGCGCGAGCTCATTGTGCCGCATCGTCTGCTTGGCAAGCGTGTGGATGATAAGCACAGTCCATTTGTCGGCGATAAGATCGAGTACTTCTCGCGATGGGCATTCTTTTTTTGTGACGTCTCCTTTTTTCATGATCGTTAATTATTATCGCCCCCATTTTCTTGGGTACGGGTTCTATTTGGGAAGTATAGCACATATTTGTGTATACTTGCAAATTAGAGTGCACATATTATAATTGCTTCATTAACATCATATATTAAAATTTTATGGAACAATCTATAACCAAAGCGTTAGCATGGCGTTTTGCAGTAAGAGTCTTTGATGCCACTAAGAGCATCAAGAAGGAAGACCTGGCGATAATTTTGGAAAGTGGACGTTTGGCACCAAGCTCATTTGGCATCGAACCGTGGAAGTTTATCGTCGTTGAGAACAAGGAAGTACGCGCGAAGTTGCGCGCTGCTGGTTATGATCAGCCAAAGATAACCGATGCTTCAGCGCTTATTGTCATTGCTCGCCGCACTGATATGCGAGAGCACATCATGGATGAGCTTGTCGCACGTACCGCAACGACTCAAGGAGTAAGTATTGAGTCACTTGCTGGATTTAAGCAAATGCTCGACGGGGCAGTGGCAGGTAAAGATGATGCTGAGCTTGATGCATGGGCTCGTGCGCAAACCTATATCCCGCTTGGCACTATGATTGCCGCCGCTTCACTCTTAAGCATCGACACTGGCCCCATGGAAGGATTTGACGCAGTTAAGGTGGGCGAGATCTTGGATCTTGATGCCAAAAACCTTAAGGCGACGACGATGCTTGCGCTTGGATGCCGCGGAGATGACCCCGGCGCAGTGCGACCAAAAGTGAGACGTGACTTCGAGTCAGTGGTAGAATTTGTGAAGTAAGTCAACCTCTCTTGCATGAAATGAAAAAATATTGTATAGTATTATAAGACAAATAGGTAAGGAGATAATATGATAGACAAGATAAAATACATTTCCAAGATCTCGGGCCACGCAGTCGTGCTTGGCGGTTCAGGTGGCATTGGGCGCACTATTGTTCTCGCGCTTGCCGCAAATGGCGCAAGTGCCGTTTCGTTCACCTATGGCAAGAATGAAAAGGCAGCACAAGAGCTGGCTGAAGAGCTAAAGACTCTGGGTGTCGGTGCATATTTCGCTTCTGTCGAACGTCTCGACGAAGCTGCATTCAATGCATTTCTCGATGAAGCAGTTGCTGTGGTTGGTGAAGAGATAGTTATGGCGGTCGACGCTATAGGCATATCCCCGAACCAAGTCCACGAAGAGCAGAAGCTTGACAGCGCGGAACGCAAGAAAGAAGGCTGGCTTCAAGTCTTTCAGGTGAATGTATTCGGTTCTTTTTCGGCTCTTCGTTCCATAGCCAGTCGAATGAAAGCAAAGAAGGTAAGGGGAGCTATTGTGCTCATTACGTCGTCAAATGGTGTCAATTCTCAGGCCGAGTATTCTGTGCACTATGACGCATCAAAGGCGGCGCAAGCCCATATGATGCGAACGCTCGCCGAACCTTACGCAAAAGACGGCATCCGCGTGAACGCCGTCGCACCAGGCTGGGTACACACGAGCGATGACATGCTCCCTCCTGACCAGGATGAGATTGACAAGGAAACCGCAAAGATCTGGCTCAAGCGTTTTGCCGAGCCAGACGAGATAGCCTCTGTTGTTACTTTTCTTCTCGGTTCCTCGTCTTCGTACATCATCGGACAGAACATTCTTGTCGACGGGGGGTATCGCTAATCCCGCTCATTGCAAGATTCGATGTTTGGACAGCTCCTTATGGGGCTGTTTTTATACAAAAAAAGACACCCGAAGGTGTCTGGTCGCAAAACATTCTCTTGTTATAGAAGTATAAATACATAGGCGGTGCCACGCTCGGTTATCCCGAGTACTTCTGCAACCTTCTGTGAAAGGTCGATGATGCGACCGTTTACATACGGACCACGATCGGTTACGGTGGCCAAAACTGCTTTTCCATTCTCCGGATTTTGGATGCAGACATGGGTACCGAGAGGAAGTTTTCGGTGGGCGACCGTAAGCGCATACATGTTATATGTCGCACCATTGGCCATCTGTCTGCCTTGAAAGCCAGGGCCATACCAAGAGGCGATACCACTCTGGTATAACGTTGAAAAACCTCCGCAGGGAGGATTGGTATATTTCTTCGCTTCCTGTCTCGTGAAGCGTTGTGACAGAATTGATGGGTGTGAGTGGCGGAAAGACTCAGTAGAACGAACAACCGAGATGTTCTTGGTGCTTTCTTCTGGCGCTCTTTCAAAAAAAGCGCCGAAAACAGGACCAAAAAAACCTAAACCACACAGTACCATCAATCGAAACAATATAAGTAATGTACCGAAATCAGTGAACACGCATTTCTCCTAAAGGAAAAGAAAAAATAATATTTAAGAAAAGAACTGTCGTAGGAGGAGGTTGAAAACTACGCCAACGAACTGTGGTGAGTCTAGCAAAATATACTTAGCATGTCAAGTGTTTGCTTGCTAACAACGCATTGGAGCTCAGATCGAACAACGAAGCTTGCTTTTGCGATAGTGCTTCGGTAAAATGTGCATTGCAAACTTTTTTATATAATTACTCATGATTGAAATACGAAAAGAAACAAACGCGCAGTTCAAGTTGAAAGTCGGACGCTCAAAGACGGGTTTTGGCCTTTATGCCATGGAGCCTATTTCCAAAGGAAAGAAGATTATTGAATACGTCGGACGTGTGCTTACGAACGAGCCAGATGACGCAACGAATGGATTATATATCTTCAATATCAACAAGCATCTCGATGTGGATGGTGCACCGCGATTTAATACCGCCCGTTACATCAACCATTCTTGCCGCCCCAATGCAGAGTCCGATACGATCAAAGATCATATCTGGATCAAGGCTCGCCGAAACATCATGCTTGGCGAAGAGCTCACGTATGACTACGGGAAGGAGTATTTTGACGAGTATATCAAACCCAAAGGATGTCGCTGCGAGAAACATCTCGTATTGGCAAAAAACCAAAAGAATGCGCAAGACAAAAAGTCCACAAAGACCAAAAAGAACAAGCGCGTGAGCAAAAAGAGTAGATCTCTGGCGGGTAAAAGCAAAAAAGTGACCTCAGCAAAAAATAAGAAATAGAACTTGTACCCCTCTCTGCATCATACAGACAAAAACATACCCCCCAGTAGTGTGTTACTGGAGGGGTTTTGACGTAGAGTCTAAATTTGTCCCAAAGAACAAGGAACAAGAGCAAGCAATTGTATTACGTGCTGCCGCTGCGCCCGTCCCTGTGATTTCTGCCACCACTTCGACCCTTGCTACTCTCACTGTTATCGCCAGTTGACTGTTCTTTGCGATTTGAACGCGAACTTTCCTGATCTGACTCTGACTCACTTGTCTCTTCTGTTGGCTTGTCTATATTCATTTTTTATTTTATTACCTTTTTTCTCCTTACGGAGTGTGAATTGATAATGTTTGGGGGAGTCTTCTGGGTGCACACCAATCGACTCCCGCCGGCTCAGAGAAAGCATATTGTTGCTTTTCTTCTGTATCAAAATTTTATCAGAGAGAGATTAAGAGAGAGTGAAGAGTCTTTAGTGTAACGTTGAGCTAGTTCATGAATATCGATAGCTTTATTGCGACACTATTTATGTGTACTGTTGAGTTATTTTATTCCGCACAGTTTTTTGACCGCAGAGAGGTCGCTTGCTGAAAGTTTATCATTCATTCCGCTATTTAAACGATACATTATCGCTTTTGCATCTTCGACATGCTCGAGTCCAAGTGCGTGACCAAGCTCATGCGCTAGCACGCGCACGAGCTTTGCTTTGTCGTCGAATTGATAGATATTGATGGCCGTACCATCTCTGCCGCTCGTGTACTCCCCCTCAGTGAATTCACCCGCATGTTCGCTGCCTATTGAGTTATATCGCGCTGCTTCGATATGCAGGGTCTCTGCGAGGCGATTGAGTACTTCCACGGTCGCGTTGATGTCCTCGACTTCTTTGTTAAAATTTTCCTGCAGCGCTTGTATCTCAAGCATATCAGCGTTGAGTGCAGCCTTCTCATCGAGCAATCGGGCGTAGACGTCAGACGGAGCACCTCCTCTTCTGTTCCAACTCCCAACTTCATTGTTATACGCCTCGTTGCTTGCTTGAAATGTTGCGGCGCGCTGATCAAGTAAGGCAAGCTTTTGCTTGTTATCAGCGACAAGTGACTCATACTTTGCTTTGACCTTGTCGTATGTAGCTTGATCATCATTTACGGTGATACCAAGTTTGTTGAGCTTTGCCGTCGAGGCCTGTCTGTCGTCATAAATGAGATTTATCTTTAGTGTGCCTTTAGGTGAATAGTTGAACAATTCTTTTCCAACGGGTTTTTCCCAGATGTTTT
>JAYVMS010000039.1:0-29972 GCA_043758815.1 bacterium | reverse complement strand
CAAACATATTTTGCATATGAGGAATAAGTAAACTAATAACGCGATATTTGAAGATATCGCGTTATTAGTTTAGCGTGGGGCTACGAGATTGTGGTGTTTGCTGCTTAGGGTCACCGAACAAAAACGGCTCAGCCCTAAAGCAGAGACGCGTTTTTGTACCGATGACCCAAACAGGAAAAATTTGGAATCAGATATACCTTGAAATACAGCTTTTCTCAGCATTCTCAATATATTGACATATTTATAATTAGATGTATAATGATTTTAGGTATTGCAGGACTCATACTGAGACCTGACACAAAAGGGGGTAAATCATGGAGTTATCTCTCATCGATAGCGTAATCGACAATGCAAAGAAAGGTGGACTTGGTAAGGTCGAGATGACAAGGATCATCCCGAAGAAATACTGGTCCAGTGGCTGGAACCTGCTGTACCACTTCTTCGGCTGCTTGCCTGTGTTCGCGATGGACAATGAAAGCAGAGCACTTTGGAGCGCACTTAAGTCTAAGGGCTACTGCCACAAAGTTACTTACGTTTCGGATTGGTCGGGGTATCAGGAAACCCCGATGATCTCAGTTTGCTTCTGACTCACCCCGCTACAACGAGAACCTCGTTTCGGCGGGGTTTTTATTTGTCTAAGCTGTTGCGATGACCCTACAGAGAATCGAACTCTGATTTAAGCCTTGAGAAGGCTTCGTCCTAACCGTTAGACGATAGGGCCAATATTGTGATAATAACATTTTATTCGATACAATCGAACTCTGATTTCCGGCTTACAGCCGCTGTATACCTTTTGGATATTTCGGAAAATATCTCAAAAGCTCTTGCGGAGTGGGTCCCTACCCACTCCTCACCTTTCGAAGGCTCACACTAGCCCGTTAGACGATAGGGCCAATATTTTGTGATTACTTTTCCTCCTCTCTCTATACTTTCAAAAACAAGGCGCTGTCTCCCTGAAGAGATGACACGAGGTTACTTCCAGTTTTGCTAGCAAAACTTAGGTCGCTTCCATTTTCTAAGACGGATGATCGTCAAGAAAATTGGGTCGCACCACTTCGAGTACTTGCAATTTTATACGTCCTGTGGCCGTTAAAATTTATGTCGCTAACCGCAGAGCGATAGTAGAGAGAGTGGGGCCGTGGGAACTTTCAAAGAATAGCGAATTTACTCAATATTGTAAAGCTATAATTTGACAAATCATTATATTCGTGTAAATTGGGAAATCCGTACTAGTTCTTTTTATATCAAAGGAAATTTGAATGATTGTTATGATTGCGGTAGCAAAATGATAGAGTTGCCAGAAGTAATACACCCTGACCAACTTCGTGGCAACACAGAATATGTCGTCATGATCCGCCCCAACACCTTAGAACTGAAATTTGTGGGACCCTTTCGACCCACCACTGCAATACTTCCTATCACAGGCGACTATCCCTACACTGGGAATTTCAGAGTAAGAGGATTTTTTAGGGAAGATAACGTTGAATGCCCCGTGATGATTCCCAAGGATGGAAGCTCGATAATCTTCCGCATGGTGTACTCTCTGCATGTGTATACCCCCGAGCTCAGAGAATTGATCGAGAGCACTCTTCGGAGTAAAAACAATTGGATGCAAGCCGCGAGAGGACCTAATCGCTGATTTCCAAGACCCTGGTTTTTTTCTGATTTCTTTTCCCAAGACCCCATTTAATGGGGTCTTTTTGTATTAAATGTACTGCTTCTGCCATTCGGCTTCTTGTCTCACGAGAAGCTTTTTTGCATCTTTGGGGTGTGCCATGATAACTGCGACTGCGCGCTCCATGCGTATCATATTTTCACCGCTCCCTTGTGAACCTTTGGCAAGTATGACATCGTCGGTCTTGATTTTATCTTTGAGCCACTCACCCGCCTCTTTTGAATTCAAGAACTGATGTATCTTTCCCTCTTGCAGCCCCGCAGTCTTTGCCGCTTCTGCTATGCCTTTCGCGCGCTTACCTACGGTCACAAGTTCATCAACAAAGCTTCCTGTGAATCTTCCTAACCTCCAGTGTTCTTCTTCGCTGTATTTACCGAGCTCGAGCATGTCGCCGAGCATAGCGATACGATGATTCGCGGGAATATTTTTGAGCGTATCAAGCGCTGCTTCAAGCGCAATTGGGGAGGAGTTGTATGTGTCGTCTATTATGGTGCTTCCTCCCCACCCAGATATTATGCGCATACGCCCAGGAGGTGACGGGAGCATGGTAAGAGACTGGATCATCTCAATAAGAGTACGGCCCTGCGAAATACCGACTGCGAGGGCGGCGAGGGTGGCCATACATGGCTGTATACCAAGTACGCCGAATAGTCGTACGGGCAGCTGTGTGCCCTGCCAATCAATATCAAATGTCATTCCAACGGGGATCTTTCTGCCCTCTTTTTCTTCGTAGTGGACTTCCATGTTACTTGCCCTCACTTGCGCGGTAGGAGTGAAACCATAAGTGAGCATGCGCGCACGAGTGTCCCCCACAAGAGAGATAACGCTCATGTCATCTGCATTTGCAACAAAAACTCCACTATCCTTGAGTGCCTTCACAAGCTCTGCCTTTTCCTTTTTCACATCTTCGGGTGAGTCAAAATATTCTACATGCACAGGCTTATTGGGAAGACTTGTGACCAGAGCGATGTCGGGCTTCAACCACTTACACACTCGCTTTATATCACCAGGGTGATCAGCGCCGACCTCAAGTACTAGTACTTTCGGGTAAGCGTTTGGAAGAATTACCAAAAGGGCGCCTTTGAAAATATTTACCATCCACGCCCTTGGGTCTCTCCATGCATTTTCAAGTCCAAGTACAGTAAGCGGGATCCCGAGCTCACTGTTGAAACTTTTCTGGCTTTTGCGTACGCGTGTGGTATCTCGCTCGCTCGGTGGATTTAATACCTGATAGATGGCATCTTTGGTAGAGGTCTTGCCTACGCTACCCGTGATGGCAATTATAAAGGGCTTGTGGCGCACGAGCACCAACCTTGCCTCCCACGTAAGGATGAGTACAATGATATTTTTTAACAGTCTCTGCATGTATTCATTTTAGCCTATTTTGGTGGAAATACTTACCTTGTCGCAACGGAATTCAAACCCCCTAAAATAAGTGCACTTTGGTGTACGTTTCCTGCGCCGACACGATCGGGTGGGATGTCATAGTAATGGAGAAGGAATTTGGCGAGGCGTATGAATGGTAGCGTCAGAGTATGTGAGGCGTACGTTGCGCCATTTTTCGGATAATAAGTATACATAAAGATGATGAACTTTGGGTCGTACGCAGGGAAATATCCAAAGAAGGTGTGGAGGTAGCGATCGTCATAATATCCCCCGCCCCTAGGGTCAGCTATCTGCGCAGTGCCTGTCTTTGCTGCAATAGAATACTCAGGGATCATCACGGTTCCTCCAAGTAGCGCCTTGTCGACAACAGTCACAAGCATGCGTGTGATACGATCGGAGGTCTCCTTCTTGAGAACTTGCTCGGGTGGGTTCTGTGTCATCTTCTTAACAGTGCCCGATGTATAGCGAATCTCATCGACGACATGTGGACTAACGGTCATTCCGCCATTCCCGAGCGTTGAAAGTGCGGCAGTCATGTTGATGGGCGATAATGCAATTCCTTGCCCAAAAGAAGCGGTGGCATATTCAATATCACGTTTGGATTTGAGATTTGCCATAAGCCCCTGACGTTCACCAGGAAGATCGATACCGGTCTCATCACCCATATGAAACTTATTGATCATATAGTCTGCAAAGACCTGATTTGTGAGCCTTGTTACGATGAACGCGACACCGGTGTTGAGTGAGTCATTCAATATTTTCTGCATGGTCGTACCCGGTCCGCGCCCGCGTCCATCATAGTTCGAGAATGTTTTGTTATTGAGTGTGACGTGCCCCGTATCATTATAGGTTGTACTCTCGCTTATCGCCCCCGTATCAAGTCCCGCTGCGACAGTGAGCGGCTTCACGATTGAACCCATTTCGTAGACATCTTGCACGCTCGGGTTTGCAAATACGCTTTGGTCTTTGACCTTCCCGTACTCATTGAGATCGAATGACGGATTCATTGCCATCGCGTAGATAGCACCAGTTTTAGGGTCCATGATAATGCCACCCGTCTTATCGGAATGCCATTCATCCATTACCGTTTGCAGCTCTGTCTCAAGATATCCTTGCACGGTCGGCTCGATGGTAAGCACGAGATCTCCTCCATTCTCCTTACTTCTATCAAAAAGCGTATCACTGATGTTGGAAAAAAGTTCTGCAAAGAAGTTTACATATAGATTTTCAGAATTACGCGTGAGCACGTCATTGTAATATGATTCAAGTCCGTAGCGACCAATAAGCTGATCGCCTTTATAGCCAACAAAACCTATCAACTGTGCAGCGAGTGAACCAGCAGGATAATATCGCCATGTTTGTCTGAAAATCTGCACGCCAGGAATCTTTTTCGCCTTAAGTAGGGTTGCATCGTCAGCTGAGACTCGCTCAGCTATTTGCTCGTATGGATCATCTTTCTTTTTGGCTTTTGCTATGAACTCCGCGTGATCGAGCTTTATCACTTGCGATATCGAGCGATAGGTCTCCTCGGGGTCAGTTATGGTCTTGGGGTCAATGGCCACGACATAACCACTACCGACCGTTGCTGCAGAAACAAGCTTTCCATCTTTAGATCTGAAGTAAATACTTCCTCTGTCGTAAAGATTGGGGAGTGTCGCTATATATTGCGAATCAGCCTCATGAGTGAAGTCCTTAGCATGCACAATTTGCAAGTAATAGAGTCGCGTCACAAAAAGCGCTGCAAAGGCAATAATAATAATAGCGATTATTCGCAAACGATTACGTTCTTTAGGGTTCATTTATTCAAAATGAGCATTTAGTTGCTCAAAATTATCTCCTAAATATTTTTGGATATCCATATACCGCATTATATTCTATAAGCAACCTGGGTCCTAGGTGGACTATCACTCTCTGTTATATCCTGTACGCAATGAAAAGGTCTTCTCGGGTGACACAGTGCTCAAATACTTTGGAACTGAAATATCCGCAAAACCACGTTCATGCGCGAGTGCAAGATCTATATGCTTATCCAAGGTGACATACTCTGATTCAAGCATAGACATATGAGAATTTATCTTGTTTGAGTATGACTCTGCACCCTTTCGTTCAATAACTGCAAAAACAGACATGCTTAAAAAGTAAACATAGACAGCGAGTGAGGTGACCAATAGCATAATGAATCCCCAAAAGATACGTCGGTCATGTTCTTCAAATTGTGATAGTACTGTCTTTATCATAAAAATTTGGCTTCGTGCAAAAAACTAGAGGCTAATCCGAATACGTTCGCGGATAATGAAGAACTTACTACGTTCAGCCGTACGCTTTTCTGGTCGTGAACGTACTGCGATAGGTACGTAGCGATCGATAGTAGCCCTATATGTGATCATTAATTTTCTCATATTATTGAATTATTTTTTACACCCGCTTTATTTTGTGCGACCTTTGCTGTTGTCGTCTGCGGGGTCGTAAAGCAGTATCAGCCGAAGGCACTTCCAATTTCATACTCCCTCATGGTCGTTAAAATTTAAGGCGCTCACATAGCCTCAATGACACTCCTTGACTGCCGCCAGCAAATTTCATCCCAAACTGAAGCGCGCTAACGTAATAATAAATTTGTTAAGCTTATAATTTTTCAATGACTCGTAATTTTGCACTTCGTGCGCGTGGATTTGCTTCAAGTTCTTCATCTGAGGGTATCGCTGGCTTTTTAGTAATTGACTTCGCGCTACCTTCAACTACAAACGAGCGGAAGAGCTGCTTTACCTGACGGTCTTCAATGCTGTGAAAGCTTATGACTGCTATCCTTCGCCCTGGGTCTAGTGCTTGAAATGCACCCGTGATACCTCTTGTAATAGCGCCCAATTCATCGTTCACTGCCATGCGCAATGCCTGGAATGTTCGCGTGGCAAAGTGGGTCCTTCCGAAGTGATACCGTGTCGGTGTATTGTCGTGGATAACCTCCACAAGTTGACTGGTTCTCTTTAGAGGACCCGCTCTCCTCGCTTTGATGATTCCTCTTGCGATCGAACGCGCATAGCGTTCTTCACCGAATCCCTTCAATATGATGGTGATCGATTCTTCACTCCAGCCGTTAACAATACTTTCCGCAGTGACATCCCCCTCTTCGGGCTCTTGCTTAAATGTCATCCAAAGTGGTTCATCGCGCTTGAATGAGAATCCTCTGCCTGAGCTTTCGAGTTGTGTACTCGAAAGACCTAGGTCAAACAATGCACCATCGATACTTGTTACACCGAGCTCAACTAATGCTTCATCGATATTACGGAAATTCTGATTTACCGGTATAAATGTCGTGAGTTGCTCTAGTTTTTCGGTTAGTTCTTCTGTAAAGACTATCTTGTCAGCATCGAAGCTGATGAGACGACCAGTACTTCCAATCAATAGGGCGATGCGGCAACTATGTCCACCCGCTCCGAACGTTGCATCGAGTACGGTCATGCCCTTACTAAGAGCCAGGGATCCGATACTTTCATTTAAAAGAACACTTGTATGCGTCATGGATGTAATTTTTTCGAATGACTCGCATCGGTCATTCGTCACTTGTTATGAATCTTTCTTAACGAGTGACGAAGTACTGATATGGCCCTTATGACTTTCGAATTTAACTTAGAACACGCCTCGTTCTCCTAGTTGCTCCGCCATTCTATCTGCCTCAGACACCATCTGTGCTTTGTATGTCTTCCATGTGGTCTCATCCCAGACCTCGACGCGATCATAGACGCCAGTAAGCACTACCTTCTCCTTGAGCCCTGCATAGCTCTTGAGCGCATCAGGGATAAGAATACGGCCGATACTGTCTATCTCGACTTCGAAGGCTCCTGAGAGCATTGCGCGAGAGAAACCACGATCCTCAGACTTGCCCATTGAAAGCTTCGAAAGCTTTTCGGCGAATGCGTTCCACTCTTTCGTCGGATAAAGCGAAAGACACTTGTTGAGCCCAAGTGTGATCACGCCCTTTTTCCCTAGTTCCTTGCGAAATTTAGCAGGTACCGAGAGGCGCTTTTTATCGTCGACAGAATGTATGTACTCACCAATGAACATATGTGGGATTCAGAGTTCTTGTAAGAAGCCCTGAGTTTGGCGCACCCACCGTGAAGAAGAACGCGCCAAACTCAATGTTTCTTAAATGCTTTATGCGGGTCTTTGTTGAAGATAGAACCCCTGCATCGCACCACTCCCACAAGCGGACAATACAGGGGCTTAATTTCTATCATTTACCATCCCATGCTGAAGGCGGAATTTAACTTCCCACTTTCTCCCACATGCTTACCATTCTATCCCACCACTTACCACACTGCAACCACTTCCCTACCACCTTATCCACAGTTCCACAAAACACAACAAATGACGTAATTCGTCAAACTGCTGTTGTGACAAAAAAAACCGCAGATGCGGTTTTGGCTATTTGAGTTTGTTTATATACCTACAAAGTTTGAAGAAAGCGAATGTGGTACACAATCCTAAAACAATCAAGGATATGAACTTTCCGTAGAAGGGCGTGGTTGGGAAGCTAATGGTTATCATGCAATACCCAACGAAGAGCTCGAGCAGTGTGGCTACCGACCATAATGCTATGAGAAATTTGAGTTGCTGTTTTGTCGGTTCGGGATATTTCACTTTGCCTCCGTATCTTTATCTCTTCGGAGCTTAGCAGAACTTCTACAAATAACAATCCATGTCTTCTACACTGAAAAAAACCGCCGAAGCGGTTATTTTGTTTTTGGTTTAAGAAGTGGAAATATCTGCGTTTCGCGGATTGGCTTATCGGCGAGAAATGCAAACAGACGCTCTGAGACGCCAAAGCCACAGGTGGGGGGCATACCGTGCTCGAGTGCTAGAACGAAATCGCGGTCGAACATTTGCGCTTCATCATCTCCTGCATCACGCATATCCTGTTGCGACTGAAATCGTGCAGCTTGATCTACGGGATCGTTCAGCTCACTGTAACCCTTCCCTACCTCGCTCCCTGCAATTATGGGTTGGAACTGCTCTACCACACCGCCTCCCTTCGCGAGCTTTGCGAGCGGTGACATTTCGACAGGAACATTGACAAGAAATCCCGGACCAGCAAGTTTTTTGCGGCAATACTTCCACAGTGTGTCGGTTGCACGTATGCGATTCCAACCCTTCTTATCGTAGTCTACTTTCAGGCGCTTAAGTGCACTTTCTATGTCTTCAATTGTCGCTATGCTAATATCCACATCGGTGAACTTCTTAATCGTATCTTTGTAGTCGTAGCGCTCCCACTCTTTCGAAAGATCGACATCAAAATCATGCATCTTGAACTGAAGCGTACCAAATGCCGCCATTGCGACTTCCTTGTACATCCGCTCAACGAGTTTCATGCCATCTTCGTAGTTCGCATAGCCCCAATAAAATTCGAGCTGAGTATAATCCTGTGCATGCTCTGCGCTCATCCCTTCATTTCTAAAAATTCGCCCGATCTCAAACACCTTCGTGTAGCCCGCGACCATCAGCCGCTTCTGCCAAAGTTCACCACAGGAGATGCGCAAGAATACATCAAGATCAAGCGCATTGTGGTGTGTCGCAAATGGCTTGGCATCTGCGCCTCCTGTTGTGTTCTCAAGTACAGGTGTCTCAACCTCAAGGAAACCCTCACTTAAGAGAAAGGTGCGTATCGCATTCCAAAATTTGGATTTCTTTACAAAAAGATCCCTGAGTTCATCATCAAATAAAATGTCGAGATAGCGCTGACGCAGCTTTTCTTCGGGGTCCTGAAGTCCGTGCCACTTCTCTGGTAGTGGGCGGATAGACTTAGCCGCCATAGTAAAGCTCTTCGCCATAATGCTATTTTCTCCTCGCTGCGTAACAAAAAGCTCACCCGAGACTCCGATAAAGTCACCGATGTCCACAACTTCGCCAAAAAGATCCATTTGCTCTTGTCCGAGTACATCGAGTTTGAATACTGCCTGAAATGTTGCGGTACCATCGCTTAGTACTATGAACTGGATCGCTCCTTGTCCGCGGATAGCCATGACGCGTCCGACAATATTCACCGCCTCTTTCTTGTTTTCAAGTAGAGTAAAATCGGAACGCAGTTCGGAGAGTGACATATCCCGAGCAACTTTACTTGGGTACGCATCAATACCGCGCGACTTGAGTATGTCGAGCTTCTTTAATCGTTCTGCGCGAATTTCTTCTAAGGATGCCATTTTAAATAGCGAGAAGTGAAAAGTGAAAAGGAAAAAGTTCCTTTTACTTATCCTCTTCTTACTTTATTTCGAGTATCTCTCCCTTCATCTCACCAGCAGGACTTGTGAATAAGAAGCTATCGCCTTTCTTCTTGCCCATTATTGCCTCTCCAAGTGGAGATTTATTTGAGATCTTTCCCGCTGCGACATCTGCCTCTTCACTTCCGACGATGGTGTAGCTCTTGGTATCTTTACCACGCTTAACAGACACGACAGAGCCAATGCCGACTGCGTCTGTCTTGTGCTTTGAGCCGACGATGACGGCGTTCTTGAGTATCTCCTCAAGCACCATGATGCGCTCTTCGATACCCGCCTGCAGTTCGCGCGCTGAATGATATTCAGCATTTTCTGATAGATCGCCCAATGACTTAGCAGCCTCGAGCGCCAGAGCGATCTCTTTACGGCGAACGTGAGTCAAAAAATCTAATTCCTCTTTTAGCTCTTCAAATTTTTCCTTACTCAAATACTCCTTTTGTGTGTCCATGGAAAGATATGGTAACACATCTCATGCACAGAAACAAATTCATGTTATTTGACATGATGTAGTATCGTGTTGAATTATGAATTTGGAAATAGAGAAGTGTAGAAAGTAGTAGGATTACAAATGCAAATATGCCGACTAGCGGAGTATTTTCTATTTGAAGTATTCCGGTGTTGAGGATGCCATCCAATCAAAGACCTGACGAGCAACATAACTCGCGTTGGTGGTATTTCCCTTCACGCCGCGGTCCATTAGGAATGCAAAAGCATATTTGGGTTTATCATACGGGAAAAAACCGATCACCCACGAGTTGACTCTAGCTTTCGAGACACCAAGCTCGGCAGTTCCAGTCTTTGCGGCAATTTTTACCGCAGGAGTGTTTAGGGTAGAAGCTGTACCCATAACGACACCTTTTCTCATACCCTCTTGGGCTACGGTAAAATACGACTCGGGAATATCTAGGCGATACGTGCTTGTCGCAATGCCGGTATTCAAGTGTGGTCGCACAACAGTGCCTTTCGATGCAAGAATACTCGCCTCTTTCACTGCCTGAAGCAGACTTCCTTGCATACCATATTGACCGATACCGGTAAAATACGTATCACCAATGCGCCAATTAGGATCTTCTGGAAAATTCTTTGCTTTCCATTCAGGGTTGGGTATCGTTCCTGAGACCTCTCCGAACAAATCAATCCCGGTCGTACTGCCATAGCCGAACATACGTGCATATTTTTCGACATTCTTGATGCCTAAGCCCTGCTGTCCTTCGAATCCCCCGGCCATCTCGTAAAAATAAACATCAGAAGACCACTCGAGGGCACTTCGCATATCAAGTACACCCTGATCGCGCCAGTCGTTAAAACGACTTGGTTTGTTTGGATTGTACGGATTTGGCACAAGAATATACCCGTGCGTATACACAAGTGTGTCAGGGGTAATGATCCCTTCATTCAGTGCACCGATTGCATACATCGGCTTTACAATAGACCCTGGTGCAAACAATCCGCCGATTGCACGATTCAAAAATGGCGTGCCTTTGTCATTGTTATATTCAACGATCTTGGCACGGTCATCACCTGAGGTCATAACGTTCGGATCGAAGTCAGGATATGAAACTAAAGACAAGAGTTCGCCATTAGAGATATCCATGATTGCAGCCGCGCCGCCGAGATAATTTTGTTCGCGAGCCGTCTTGCCAATGATCTCATACATCTTGCCCTGAAGTTCTTCGTCGACAGACAGCCTAAAGCTTTCACCTTGTTGCGGCGGGTCAATAACATTTGCTGACCTTACGTTTCCGAGCGCATCTGTCTCAATAATACGTAGTCCGGTCTTTCCCTTAAGTGCGTCATTGTAAAATTCCTCAATACCCGAATCGGCCTCATAGTCTTTGCGATAATAAACGCCATGCTTGTCGCGAGCAGGATAATGTAAATATCCGAGAATATTTCCGAACCCAGGCGTCTCTGTATACTGACGAAGGTAGAAGCCAAGCTCTTCGTTGCTGGGGACATTCCATGCGAGCTGTTTCCCATTACGATCACCAATGATGCCGCGTTCTGGGAAAAGGAGCTGATGCTCGAGGCGATTTTGCTCACTCTTGGTCGCATATTGTTTTCCATCAACGACCTCGAGCACCGCAGCCCGTGTTAACAAGATAAAGCCAAAAAAGAAGAAGGCGGAGCCAAGTATCAGTATGGTGCTCCGCTTGATAGGCGTCGACATGCGTCCCTCGAACTGATGCACATCAAATTCGGGAATATTCTTATCATCAAGAAATATCTCGTCAGGATCGATGTCTTTTGTTGAGTTGTAGCGTGAGCGCTTGAACATGGAATTACCATAGCTCTACTAGAAACGTATTGCACGTTCACGAATAAATATACGTAATGCCTGCATGATGATAAAGAATGCCACCGCTCCAAGTGCGAGATATATCGCGTAGTGCGTCACCACCGCGCCACGATACAAAAGCTCAAGCGACGCGAGCGCAACCAAGAATTCAAAGAAATACGGGACAATGACAAGGCCTAAAATCGCCATGGACGCAAAAAGCCAGAATGGAAAAATGAACAAGCCCACAAAGAGGGCCAGATCAATCACCGTGCGTAGTAGTGAGACGCGTATCATATAGATTGTTCTTTGTGCGGTACTATCGTCTTTTTATCGTCTCTTGGTATCGCGAGATAGACCCATCGTACCTGACTCATGTTGAATGGAAGCTTTAGGTAAAGGGTCTCAAGCGAGGTTCCCTCCGGCTGATCTATTGCGCTTACGACTCCTGCATACCCTGCTCCAAGTGCAGGAATATCAACAAGGTCACCAATTGACACGAGCGACCCACGTGGGAGCACGATACGCAGATTGCTGCCGCCTACCCCGTGGGCCACTGCGGGTATTGAGCTTGAGCCAACGGTAACATTCAGTTCATTCTCTGGTGAAGATACGAGGGTAACTATCGAGCCTCGCTTCCACGTACGGCTGAGTTTCCCAATTATGAAATCACCATCTGCGTATACATCCATACCCGCTTTTGCGCCCACATCCTCACCAGCATCAACAATAAGCGTATCGTATGGGGACGAGGCAGGAGAAGAGAGTACGCGAGCAAGAATGAAGTTCATTTCAGGATCGCGACCCAGTTTTGCCTTGAGCTCTACGTTCTCATCCTGCATCCGTTCACGGCTATACGCTTCCATGGCAACGTGATCAAGGTCTGCACGCAATTGTGCATTTTCCTTCGCAAGAACATCCTTTGACGTCAGTATATTTTGTATATGCTCAAATTCTGTCTTTATCTCATCTAGAACTACCCAAAAGGGTCTGCCAATAGTCGCAAATAGTCCTCCGAGTGAATTCGAGAGCGGTCCTCGAACAAGGAATATGAGGAATGTAAGCAGAAGAAGTGCGCCGAGTAACTTTCGTCGTTTTCCCTTCCGTTCATTGTCGTGCCTAAAGCTAGTGATCATCATAAGTTAGTGCGTAGTAGGTAGTGTAATTATTCTAAATTTAACAATACGCGAGATAATTTCAGAATTGGGTGGGATGCGAAGTGTTGGAGTCGATCGGTGTGAAGAGGCTGTACTCATATAGTACTGCCACAAAACCGTGAGGCGAAAGACGAGCAGCACGCCAATTGTGGAATTATCGTGGTGGGAGCTCGTTGTCGTGTTCTATGAGTACCTCCCTGTATTCTTCAATATTCTCAATAACAATACCCGTCCCGCGTGCAACCGCTGTAAGTGGATCGTCAGCTGCGGCGACGGGAATCTTAAGCGTATCAGCAAGAAGCTTTGGTAAGCCGAGTATCAGTGCCCCGCCTCCCACAAGTATGATACCTTTATTCATCACATCAGAAAGAATTTCTGGTGGTGTTGTTTCGAGCACTTCTTTGGTGGACTCGACGAGTACTTGTATCGACTGCGCGAGTGCTTCGCGTATATCCGCGTCAGTCACGATAACCTCACGCGGAAGTCCAGTAAGCAGATCTCGTCCGCGGATAGCTGCCTCTAGTGGCTCGCCCGGTTTGAGCGCTGAACCAATGGCGATCTTTACATTCTCTGCGGTGCGCTCACCGATGAGTATCTTAAACTCATCGCGTATATACGAAGTAATGTCGCTATTGAACCTATCACCTGCGATCTTGAGATTTTTTGAATTAACGATGCCTCCAAGTGAGATAACCGCAATGTCGGTCGTACCTCCCCCAATGTCTATAATCATCGAACCCACTGGATCTTTCACTGGAAGTCGAATACCGATAGCGGCAGCCATTGGTTCTTCGACAATATAGACTTCGCGTGAGCCTGCGTTCATTGCAGCGTCGCGTACTGCGCGCGTCTCTACGTTCGTGATAGACGAAGGCACGCCGATGACCACACGAGGACGGCCCTGCTTTTTCGACATCTTCTGTGCCTTGTTGATAAAATGCGCGAGCATCTCTTCTGTGACCTCAAAATCCGAGATGACCCCATCTACAAGGGGGCGTATGGCGACCACATGTCCTGGGGTGCGTCCGAGCATCTGCTTGGCGTCAGTTCCTACTGCAACAACGCGGTTGGTTTTTTGGTTCAAGGCTACGACTGATGGTTCGTTTATAATGATGCCGTGATCGCGAAGATAGACAAGGGTATTTGCAGTACCGAGGTCTATGCCAATATCGCTTCCCATCATGTTGTAAAATCGGTCCAATATCATACGTTAGTTTCCCCATTCTAGAGGAACAGTGCCTGAGAAGCAAATAATTGACAATGGTATTATTATATGACAATCTTAAAAAGAGTATATATCCATACAGTTCTTTATATTTTAGGAGAACAACATGAGCAAAAAGACTTTTGGAAGACTCACCGTCCTCCTAATGAAGACCTTCCCCCGCTACACGATAATGCGCTGCAATGGCAAGGTCGCTTCTTATAAAGCATGCGACGAAAGCCAAGACGCACGTACCCGACTTATGGAAGCTTACATGTGCTTTCCGAAGCGAAGAAATGATGCCATTCATGTGCACGATGAGGCATGCGAGAGGCATGCTCTGACTCGTTATTCCTCACCCGCACATGAAGCAGAAATAGCGCTTCGAATCGCATCGTTTCGACGACAGCATGTGAACGACCTCAAAGGAGCCGAGCTCTACGCGACAAGCGCCTTTGATGTCGCAAGGCGCCATAGCATCACATCGATTATTGATCGGATCTCGCGAGAATTTCCACAACTGTTATTCAACTAATGAGGCAAGGATGGCGAATCTCACTGCGTGTGCCTGTGCCGATGGCATTGGTGAAATAACTTGGAGGATCTATCTGACTGAAGCGAGTAGTAAGAATGATAAGCACTATCGACGCTACCGCGGAGTCAGATTGAGTGGACAAAAAGGCGAAGGGCTTGCGCGCGTACTCATGCGTGCTTACGGAATGCACAAGGCATCCATGATCGCGTGCGGCCGAGGGCCGACAAAAATCACCCATGTCATGTTCTTCAACCAGTTCGGTCATGTCATTAAAGTCGACAAAATGTCGCTCATTGAACTGTGTATAAACCAGTGACCTGCCATTACCTATGGCAGGTTTTTTGTTAAATTGACGCTTTATCTTGCTCATATATGATGAATAGAGAGATGTATATAAAGAAGTCATCATGCTACAAGTTCACATACGAGGAACCCAACGCACAGATGGTTCCTGGAAAATGTATTTTTGTATACTCGATAGTCAAGACAGGACTCGGTGGTGCAACGAAAGGAGTTTTGATATACCACACAACATTTCAGCGCTGAAGTTATTGCAATGTGAGTGGACGAAGTTCGGGCTTTATCTTCGCCTCGCTCGCGGACAATACGCAGTCGTTAACTCAGCCGAGTTCATACAAAAAAATGGCATCGTATTCAAGCCTGCCAAACAACTACTTTTAAAAAGCTTCCCCCCTTAGACCCGCCAGTTCACATCGGCAGGTTTTTGTTTTACTGCTGCTCAAAATTTTACCATGTCTTAATAACTACTCTTCGGGTCCCTGGTGAAGTGAGAAAATTAAAGTAAAAAATGAACACCCCCCCCAGCAGAGCTGGGGGGGGTATGACTGCGCTAATAAACCCATATTTGGGATGAGATACGAGGCGTCGAGTTGCAAACTTCCCAAGGCGTATTCGTATACGGTGAGCGACCAATTTTTCTTTAGAAAAATGAAGTACACTTGTGGTGCGGAGTTCGCAATGATGACAACGAAGTAGGTCGCCCAAATCTGGTTTTATTCGTCGGGTTTGACCATCTTGATGAAAACATCAGCGGGGATATTCACCCTTCCCATCTCCTGCATCTTGAGTTTTCCTTTCTTCTGCTTTTCTCGCAGCTTCATTTTTCTGGTTATGTCTCCTCCATAGAGATATCCAGTCACGTCTTTCTTGAGCGCCGAAAGACGCTCAGATGAAATGATGCGTCCCATCGCTTTGGCCTGCATCTTGATGACAATCATCTGGCGAGACATTGATTTGGCAAGTTTTTTCACTGCAGCTTCTCCTTCTTCTTGTGCCCGCTTACGTGAGACCACGCGCGAAAATGCAGTCACAACCTCGTCGTTCACCAAAATATCCAAACGTGTCACATCGGCGTCCCTGAATCCAGCTATCTCATATGAAAGCGAGGCAAAACCCGAGGAGACACTTTTGAGCCTATCGAAAAATCCGCGCATGAGCTCGCGAAGTGGCATCTTGAAACTTATCTTGAAACGATTATCTCCGAATATCTCCGAATCACCAATCTCAGCTTCATGCTCGAAAAGTATCTGATTGATAGGTCCCATGTAGTCAGGCGGCATGATGATGGCGCCGTCGATCCACGGTTCACGAACTTTTTTTACATCGTTCTCGTCGGGAAATAGTGCAGGAGAATAGATGATCTCTGTCTCTCCTGTGCGCGCAGAGGTTATCTCATAAGTAATGGTGGGAGTAGTGACAACAAGATCGAGATCGAATTCACGGCGCAAGCGTTCGGTAATTATCTCAAGATGAAGCATGCCCAAAAATCCACAGCGAAAACCTCGTCCCAAGGTACCCGATGCCTCTTCTTCAAATGATAGCGAGGAGTCAGAGAGCTGCAGACGCTGAAGGGCTTGTCGAAGCATGGGTAAGTCATCCTGACTCTCGGGAAATATCGAGGCCCACACTACGGGGCGTGGCTTCTCATAACCCTCGAGTGCAGGAAGCTGGTCTTTGAAGACAGTAACGGTGTCTCCTACACCCGCAACGCCCGGACGCTTCACGCCAGTGACGATGTAGCCTATTTCCCCTGCAATAAGCTCATTCTTTGCAACCTCGTCCGGTGCGAAGTATCCAGTTTCAAGCGCAAAGAACTTTTCTTTTGCTGCGGAGAACATTAGCTCCGCGCCCTTCTTGATGACTCCGTCGAGAACGCGAATATAAATGATGACACCGCGATGGTTTGAGTATGAAAAATCAAACACAAGCGCACGCGCACTTTTCGTACCAACGTACTCTTCCTTGGGTGGTGGGATATGCTTTATAATCGCCTCTAGGAGTTCTGCGACACCCTCACCCGTTCGTCCCGACACGAGCATGATACTTTCGGGGTCAACGCCAAGAAGCTCGACTATCTCCTCGCGTACGTCGTCGATGCGCGCAAGCGGGGAGTCTATTTTTGAGAGCACAGGAATAATGGTAAGTCCATGATCACGTGCCATTTGTAGAGTAGTTAGCGTCTGTGCCTGTACTCCCTGGGTTGCATCAACAAGCAAGAGCGTTCCTTCTACTGCCTTAAGTGCACGTGATACCTCATAAGAAAAATCGATGTGTCCAGGGGTGTCTATAAGGTTGAGGAGATACTCCTCACCATCAAGTGAGTAATTCATGCGCACCGGCTGCATTTTGATAGTAATACCGCGCTCGCGTTCAAGTTCCATGCTGTCAAGCACTTGCTCCTGCATTTTGCGCTTTTCTATTGTATGCGTTTGTTCGAGCATGCGGTCAGCAAGCGTAGATTTGCCGTGGTCAATGTGCGCAATAATGCTGAAATTTCTGATGTGTTTACCGTCCATAAATATGAGTTGAGATTTTCATACTAGCATAGATATAAATAAATTCATCTTTGCCTGCTTTTTTTAAATTAAAAAAGAGCAGGACAACCTGCTCTGCGTTCATTATGTTACGTGCCTGAATCTGACCTCGCCTTGTCTTTCTTCGTAAACCTGACGCCAAAGATCGCCACGCGATGCTTCGATCTCTATCATGAGCTTTCGGTTCTCACGAACTACAGTATCGTGTGCGCGCAACGTGAACAGTGTATCTACATATACCGCAATCAGAAGGAGAAAGTGGAAGCTGAACATAATGGACATCACAAAACCGAGAAACAGATCAGTGCTCATGCCGCCAGCTTTGGCCATAATGAGAGGTAGAAAAAGCACAGGCAAACATAAAATACCGCGCAGGAACATGTTCAGATTGGAAGAACCACGCTCTTTCCTTATAGCAAGTGCGAGCTTCTTAGCAAAAATGTTCCTTTGCACTTCTGGTGAATGCTTCACGGTGCGGCCGTTCTTAGTCGAAATTGGCACGACGTTCATGATGCTCTCCTTGGAAAAATAACTCTGGGATAAGTGTACGCCGTAATTTTTTAGCGTCAAGAATATGCTTGGTTAGTAAACTCAAAAAGATTCAGGCTCGGCAACGATGGGTTTCTTTACCCAGAACTTATGGTGAAGAGACACTCTAATCTCTTCGAGCTCTTTGTTCTCCATCATGCGCAAGAGGAAGATGCCGACGAGGATGGCGACGACTCCCGATACTATTCCCTGTATGAATATTCCAATAAATGTATTGAGGTTAAGCACATTAGCAAGCACTTGCAAGGAGTGATACGCGACAAATCCCATCAAGACCGACGAAGTGAAGCTGTGTAAGAATGCCTTCTTTACTCCGCTCATAAGGTCGCCAAAATCATGCGTGAGGAAGTAAAGCAAAACAAGCACATTGATAATCATTCCAAGCGAATACCCAAGTGGAAGCATGAGAATCTTTGTACCTGAAATATCACCCACACGCAGTAGCGTTTCCGAGAAGTAGCGAAATGTCGGATATGCATCATAGACCCAGAGCAAGAACCACGAGAGGGCGACCACGAGTCCTCCTCCGAGCATGTTCGCAATAAGTGGAAGTTTGGTCTTTCCCATCGCGTAAAATACACGAGTAAAGAGCAGTACTAAATTCTGCGCAACCACTGAGATGGCAAAGAGGGCGAGCGCCGCAGCAGTGAGTCTGGTTGCAGTCCAATCGAAAGCGCCCGAACCAAGAATCGTGCGGACTATCTGCGCACGCAAAACAATAAAGAGTATGATTGCTGGGAAAGACCAAAACATGATATGTCGCGTGGCAGCAATGACCTGCTGTGAAAATTGCTCTTTATTGCCTGTGGTCCATAGTTTCGCAAGCGTTGGGAATGCAGCGACAGAATAGCTCATACCCACGATAGAGAGCGGAATACTTTGGAGATTCATGGCTAGCGTAAACACTGCGATAGAACCGATCTTCATTTGTGATGCGAATTGCACCAAAACTACTATGGCGAATTGAGTTGCAGAAAGTGAGATGGTGCGCGGTATTGAAAGTGTGATGACGCGTTTAAGCTCGCGC
Source organism: bacterium (assembly GCA_043758815.1). Classification (GTDB taxonomy): domain Bacteria; phylum Patescibacteriota; class Minisyncoccia; order Phycocordibacterales; family UBA6899; genus MHLP01. Next base: position 11,061 of record JAYVMS010000039.1, on the reverse strand, counting down.
CAATTGATTTTAAGTGTAAGGCGCGGAAGTATTCCCTCTCGAAGCAACACCGGCAGCTGAATACTGACATGCAAGAGCGCGCCAACAATAACACCAATCACTACACCCTCTAGTCCATAATATGGCATGAGAAATATGATGCCGAATATGATGCCAAAGTTATAGAGTATCGGTCCCGCTGCAAAAACAAAGAAACGCCTTAGCGACTGCGTCACGCTTCCATAAAGATTTGAGATACCAAGCAATAAGGGAGATAAGAGCAAGATACGCGAGAGAATCACGTATTGATCAAATTCTTTGATGGAGAAACCGGGGACTACTTTATGACCCAAAACAGGGATAAGAAAATATGCTATCGTCGAAATGACGAGCATCATGAATACGAATGCGGTAAATATCGTATTGACGAACTCCTGTGCAGCTTCGGGCGTTCCCTTGTCCTTATTCATACGCTCTAGTAAGAACGGTATGAGCACGGTCACAGCCACAAATGAGGCAACAGATGCATAAAGAAGGTCGGGGATACGAAATGCAGCGTAATAGACATCGAGAACCTGTCCGGCACCAAAGTTGTGCGCAAGGAGCCTATCACGAATAAGCCCGAGAGACTGCGACAATAATGCAGTTCCAGCCAAGAGGAAAGCGGCCTCATGAAGACCGCTCCACTCTTTATTGAATACGCGCAGTAAACGATCGACCATAAAAGGTTAAACGGTCGTTAGTTTGCGATTTTGGTGTTAGTGTTTTTGTTCAGAACCTTAAGCGCGTCGTTGACTGGCTGAGATGGTGCAACATAAGGAGGCGCGAATGGATCTCTGCCAGACTTTAGATTCTTGAGAATATTGGCGACGTCCTTATTGTCGGGATTAAGTGTCATTACATCATTAAACTGTGTAATAGCATCTTGATGACGACCTGCTCGTTCATAAGTAAGACCGAGGAAGTACTTCGCATCAGCGTAGACAGGATTAAGGATAACTGCTGCTTCGAACTCATTCATCGCAGCTTGGTTGTCTCGCTTGATGTAGTCGAGATAGCCAAGTGCGAAGTGAAGCAAGAAGTTGGTTGGCTCGGCTGCAGTACTAGCATTAAGGACTGTGACTGCGTCATCAATATTCTTATCTTGAAGATCAAGCTGAACGAGGAATGATACTGCTTCAAGATAGTTCGGTCTCTCTGCTAGTGCCTGCTGTAAGTAGGTGCGCGCTTTTGCGTGATCGCCTGCAACATACTCAAGACGGGCAAGTACGAAGAATACACGTGGGCTCTTTGGGTTCAAGCGGAGCGCCTGCTCGTAACTTAATCGAGCTGGTTCTGCGGTACCTTGTATGCCGAGAGAGCCGAGCGTGTCATACACTCCACCCAACTGAAGATAATTCTCGAAGTTGCTTGGGTCGACAGTGATAGCGCGTTCTGCGTCGCCACGAGCCTCAACAATAAGTGCGTTTGCCTTTGCCTGGAAAACAGCCTGATCGGTGTTGTTGTTGGGAAGTCTTCCGAGTCTCACAAGTGCGATATTACTCATGTCACGAAGGTACAGATCTCTCTCAGAAAGTGAGTTTGCATGTTTGACTGCTGCCTCAGCTTTATCGAGGTCATTCGCTGCGATTGCAAGCTGTGCTTCACGATAAGAAACAAGCGATGACACCTGACGATAGAGGAGTACACCTCCAGCGGAAGCTCCAACAAGCACGATAACGATAACGGGAGTGAGCACGAAAGAAAGTCGTGAAGAGCCGGTGAACGAAAGGCTGTAGCGACCAATGACTCCTTCGCCTACCAAGAATGCGATGAGCGCTCCCGTAAAAAGGAACGATAGGGAGAAGATGGCAATGTTTGGAAGATAGAAGAACGCAAGACTCCAGAAATAGAGCGTCATCAGGAAGAGCGAAGCTGCAAGATATGCGGCAATACGATCCTTCGCGAATAGTCTGTTGATGTGTCTCGACTTCATGAATAGCAGCACGATAAAGATAAGCCACAGGAGCATACCTATGATGCCCGTTGTTCCGAAGTACGTAGGAATACGGCCAAGTCCGAAATCAAACGCGGTGTCCCAGAAAGGAGTGCGATTCATCTCAGATGACTTATGCAAGAGAAAGCTTTGTGCGAAACGGTTCGGCCCTACTCCAAAGAATGGTGATTCTTGAAGCGAAGCCTTTACGACCTCATAGGTAGTCTTTGGCGTAAGTACAACCTCAGAATACGGTGCTGCGTGGAAGAACTTTCCTATCGTGCTTGCAATAGTTATATTCTGTGCGCCCCAAGGAAGCGTCGAAAGTCCGCTCACGTAAACAAGCGAAATCGCGAGAAGAATAACTGCAAGTGCGGGGATGTGCGAAGCTACCCGTTTGTGTACCGGCTTGTGCGGATGTGCGGCGCCAGACTGTAGTGCTTCGTACGTCTTTTGCTTATGAGTGGCTTCCCCTTCACGTACCGCAAGCGCCATTAGGGCGCCCGTAAACACAATGAGGATCAGCCAAAGTACAGTGAAATCAATAAGGAGAAGGAAGAATAGGCCGACAAAGAATATTGCATACGAAGGAAGCTTCAGTGTCTTGTTGCTCGGGAAGAAATAAAGCGTAGTAAGCACCATAAGCATCATGCCTCCTATCATTGCAGCGAGGTCGTTCCATTTACCTACTGGAGTGGCAACATCGCTAGTAAAGACTCCGAGGCTTAAGAAATTCGCACCGAAGAAATGTCGGGCAAACTGATAGACCATAAGGATCGAGCCTGAGAAAATGAACGCTGCATAAAGCGAGAGAATACGATCACGGCCAGAGAAGACGACCGAAGAGAGAAACATGAGGAGAAAAAGTATAACGAATGCATTTACGGTACCCAAGTCGTAACCTGAGCCGATAAATGAAACGAGCGGCGCGGGCGAAACGATTGCAGCCACCACAAACTGCACAACAAGGAGAACTGAGACACTCAAGAGAAGACTCTTGGGGATCTCGACCTTGCCGTCACGCAAACGTCCTACTGCCCATGCAAAAATACCAAACAGTACAACGACCTCAAGCAGGATCATTTTTGCGAACTCGGGCGCAACTGCCTGACTTGGAATAAAGAAGATGGGTAATACAAATGCAATGCCCAATAAGAGCCAATAAAGCATGCGATCTGAGAATACTTTGTGAGAAATGACTTTTCCGAGAAGCATTTGTGCGATAGCTGACTTTGCGGGTGCGCCATCGTGATGTGTCTGTTCTTCCGACATATGATTTGCGACTAATATTAATAAAAAACTTAAATACGCTTATGGGTGCACTCATTTATCCCTATGTGTCTTAATCTGACACAGAGACTAGCCTCCTCCTCAATAGATTTAGCTCATAGAGTATATCACGTAAGAAACTCAAGAGTCTCCGCAACTGTGTATAATTTACCCCATTACGCTCGTGTGACAGAATGAAGCGAAATATTTTTGCACTAAGCAACAAAAATCATGAGTGGTCGAGTTATTTCTCAAGCAATTATAGAAAAAACCACCCATTAAGGATGGTTTTCCCATTTGCTCTACATCTATAAGCCGAATTCTGTTCATGAACCTTACGGATCAATTGGCAGATATTTATCTAGGCCTGCAATTACTTGCAAGCTCGAGCGGCACTTCCAACTCAAATAAATTTGAATCGGACACGGCCTTGCACTCGGGTAAGGATTTAGCCGTTTCACTCTCGATGTTCCCATCAAGATTCACCCTTTCAATAAAGAAATAGGGTGCTTCGTTCTTTCGTCAGAAGCGTCACTGCTCGCACCTCTATAGTTACCTACGACGGGCGTTACCCGCTACCTTCTTAACCCTTCAACAGGGTGAGAGTTCGGACTTTCCTCACTGGGTCATATAAACCCAGCGCAGCTGCCCAATGCAGGGCGAGCACACTATAGCAGAATCAAAAGATTTGACAATAGACTGGATGAGTTGTAATTTACAAACAGTTGTACCCCACTCAGTAAAGGAAAGCGATGTCACTTCATGGAACCAAGCAAGAGTCTCACCCCGAGCAAAATACCGGGGAGATATTCCTCGGTTACTACAACCGCGTACAGTTCGGCTCGCTCCTGTGGGAGTCAAAGCGCCAAGGTCAGATCGTCTTTGCTGACGATGGAGGTATTGTCGGGCAAGGCGGAGCCTTCACCGAGCGTCGACTGTTCCCCGTCTTCATGTCTCGTTGTGAGCGCGAAATGAAGCGCCGCAACGCATCATTGCCCTTCCACCAGCACGCATAAAGTGTGGCGGAAAGATCTGAAAGCCGAAACTATTTCGGCTTTTTTTATTTTTTATATATCTTTGACAAACCGATACTTTCTGATTAAATAAAAATAGATATCCATAGATGAAGGACAAAAATGTGCACATTCAACCCCACAAGCCAACCGCATGATACTCACCCCGAGCAAAGGCAAAATGAACTCTACATCGGCGACTTTGATCCATGGTTCGCCAAAAGCGATCGCATCAAGTGGCAAAGCAAGCGCATCGGCAACAATCCGCTCAACCCAAATCCCGCGCACGCGCACGAGGCATACCGCACAGTTCCAGTCTTTGCCCTTCGTAGCGAAGTCCTGCAAAGGCATTACCATGAGTGCTTTGGTGCATAAACTAAGACCGCCGTCTATAAGATGGCGGTTTTTGTTTATCTATTATTAGGACCTACGCATAACGGCGACCTTCGCATTTTTTTCCCAAACGAGTCGAGAAGCGGTACTCCCACGTACGGCTTCTCCGACATCATTCGAGCGAAAAATGCGAATCTCATCCGTTTGCGTAGGTTCTATATTATATGTAGATAAAATAGCAAATATTTTGACAAAAAATAATCTGTGTGATAATTTATTCGAAGCTTTTAGTAACTTCAGCAATAGGAAATGCATGAATTCAACCTTGACCGTTATTGCGCTCGTCATCAGCGTGCTCGGCGCCTTACTCCTTAGACTTAAGCTCGATGAATTGAGTGTCTTAAAGAGACAGGTGTACGATCTTGTGTCGTTTGGGCGCAATGGCAACCCCTCAAAGGATGAGTTGAGCAACATCCTAAAAAAGTCATCTTACACTCCCCTGTTCTCTGACCTGACACTTGTGCTCGTGTTGCTTCAGTTGCAATATGAACGCAAGATAACGACCTCGACCATGCGCGTAACGTGTGGCACGAACATCACGCACGTTACCACCTATGCTCTTTGCACGAACCATACCAAAAGTACTGTTCAAAAAGATTTGCATCTCTCATAACAATACGCCACGTAAACACGTGGCGTATTATGTACAAAAAAAGCCGCCGAATATATTCGACGGCTTGGATTGATAGAGATCTATCGGTGATGCCGGTAATAACGACCTCCACCGAACTCAAAGTAGACATCCGGTCCATAAACGCCAACACCATCACGACCCAGATAAACTGCAGGTGGGGGGTAGTACGGTTGCACGATGTCGTAAGTTGGAGGGCTGTACTGCCAGTTGTATTGCCGTACGTAGGCAGGGGGTGGTACGTAGTAAGCGCGAGGGGGGGCGTAAAACACCCGCGGCGGCGTATAGATTGGCCGATCAACAACTGAGGGTTCGAGTTCGACTCGAGCAAGTTGTCCATCGCAGATAATCTGAGTGCCGATGCGATCGATGCCGTTTACCAAGACGATGACTCGTTCACCGGAATAACAGTGTGCCTCTGCAGATGCGACGCCTGCGAAAGCGAGCAGGGTAAAAAGAACCAACTGATGCAATTTCATGACTATCTCCTTGTGTGTTGGGAATCTAAATTGCCGATTTAACCTCTACTATTATATCACAAATACGATATTTAGCAAGGAGTTAAGGGCTTTGACAAAACATTATAAACATAGAGAATGGGGCGAGATTGTCAGTTCTGGAGATGAGATGAGTCACGTAATTTTGGCAGTACTTTTCGGTATTTTTTGTGGGGTGGCGACGGTCGTTGGTATAGACATCTACTTGAGTACGGGCGCACTCTGGGGGTTGGTGGTCATTGCCGGCGGATTCCTCGCAGCATTCAACTTTACAATGACAGCAACTATTCCTTTCGGATTCATTCTTACGCGCAACAGTCCGTTCGTCAAAAATTCGCACGTCCTTTTAGGTTGGTCTGTCCTTACACTCATCGGCATCTGGCTTATCGTCGTTCCGCTCCTTCGAGGTGACTAGTTCTTATTTCAAACAACCATCGAGCAATGCTCGGTGGTTTTTTATTTCTTACGATCTACAAAAAGCAGATATACTTTCCTATTTTGCAATACCTTAAGTCAAGTCCCTTTTCCCTTATCTCCCTGTCTATGCTTTGTCTCAAGATAAAGATCTTCGACCCTAGCGCGTGCCCAAGGGGTCTTGCGCAAGAATACCAGACTTGATTTAATGCTCGGATTTACTTGAAAACATTTGATATTTATTCTATCGCCAAGACCTGCCCACGTATGCACCGCAACAAGATACTCGAGAATGGTCTCGAGCTTCACGCCATGAAATGGATTATTGGGGTTATGTTCCATTTTTTAGTTATAACATAATTTTCGCACGCCAATGAAAAACGCCCGCATAGACGGGCGCTTGAAAGCTTTCAATCAGTGCGCTCTCTCCACGCAGTGACTTGGTCTCTGTAGGGCGGAAAATAGGGATTGAACTTGAGTTTGCATTTGCTGCAAGAACATTTGACTTCTTCGCGGGTCTGACTTGGGCACTCATTTGTGCGGAGTCTGCTATCTGCGACAAATTGAGAGAAGTACATAATCTTACCGCCACAGCCGTCATGCATACCCACTCTTAGCACGAGATTTTCTGCATTAACGATCATTTCGCTCGTTTGTAGTGTTGGGTTTACCATCTTCGATTGGAGCTCCAGCAACAATTATTGGGTTCACCCTCCGTTAACTCTGCATTGATACTCCTCGGTTCAAAAAGGTAAATTTCTTAACTAAAAGTACCACAATGAGTTCTCTACTACAAGTTAGGCTGTGCACCTTGCCCGCTGCTCCCCCCTTCGATAGACTTGCAAGAGTAATGTTCCGGGAGATGTAATGTCCAACAGAATCTTTGTGCACTACCCACCATGCGTTTCAAAAAAACTCGAAGGCGAATTTGATAAGCTCGTACGCTCTCACCCCACGCTTTCCTACTATGGTGACAAAGTCGATATCTACTCGAACCCACACACGGTCACACAAGTAAGAGAAATAGAAAAACTGCGCCAACATGAGACACTGGCGAATTATCTCCTATATGCGTTCCTTTTCGTGCTCACGCGCTTTAGGCTCCCGCCATCGCAGGGGGCGCTTAGAGCTCGCAGACTCTTTCACGAAGACAGATTCAAGCTGCGCTATCACGCACGCGAGCTCGATCTGTGTGCTACAGGTGTTTTCGTTCCGCATCGTGACGGAGACTTCCCATACGACATGTGGAGAAATGCGCGCAGGCTGTTGAGCGAAGAGAAGCCCGTGTGGCAGATAGTCGGAAGCGAGGGGTCAGGCTGGAAAATGATCCCTCTTATGAAGATGCCCGAACGACGCTTACGACTTTCAAGAAAAAAGACCCTCAACAGGATTGGTGAGTTTGCAGGACCCGTCGAAAGGAGACATTGGATACTTGATCTCATTGATCGCGTATCCGGTAAAACAGACTAGTACCATCCCCCATCATTATGGGGGTTTTATTTTGTGATCTATTTTGACTCATCGAACCATACTGCTTCTATATTATTGCCATCTGCATCATGAATGAAAGCCGCATAATAGTTGGGACTATACTGCTCGCGATACCCAGGGGCACCATTGTCATTCGCACCTATCTTCAGTGCATTCTTATAGAACTCATCAACGTCGGCCTTGTTCTCTGCCAAAAATGCAACATGCCCTGACTGAGGTCCTTCCTTTTCTCCTATCCAAAAACTTGAATGCGAAGAATCTGAAAATCCGACCACATGATACTCGGGCAGATCCATATAAAGGGTGTATCCGATAGGCGCAAGTAATGCTTCATAAAATTTCTTCGCTGCCTCATAATTTGAAACTGAGATACCAGAATGTGCGATCATATAAGTTTAGTTTACGATAATCACCTTATTATCCTCTTTTTTATTATTTCGTTATGAAGAAAAAAGCCACCCTTGTGAGGTGGCTCAAAGAGCGTGTTGCTCAAGAACGTTGTACGGGCACGTAGCACTGATGATTGTTGATGAACATCTTCGAAAGGAAGACAGCGAACAGTGCAGCGAGCTGTGCGTCATGACCCTGCTCGTAGTAGTCTTCGGCCGCATCCATCGGAGTGGAATCAATCGTGTAATTACCACACGTAACCCTGATCTTTCTCGACGTCAGATCGATAGCGTAGCGACGAGGTAGCACGCCTCGACCGCCGGCCTCACCTACTGCGGTGAAGAGCTCAACCACGTGTTCATGCGTTTCGCCATCGTGCTCTTGGACAAAGCACTTGAGTAGGTCCGAGCAGAGCAACACGTTGAGCTCGTGCTCAGCTATGAGCTGGCACTGCTTGAGGAAGAGTCTTGGGTCTTGAAGGTCACGCAAGGTACTGTCACCGAAGATGACGTCGAAGAGGACGTGCAGACGGATGACGAGGGCGTTCGCGAAACGGGCAAAGTATTTGGCCATTTAAGGCTCCTTCAAAAGAAATTTTCAGGAAACATTTCCTGTGTGTATTATATCAGATTTATCATTAAAGTCAATATCACCGCTTAGATGCCTCCTGTCGCCTTGCGACGTTCTTCAAGGATTCGCGCTCGCTCATTTTGTTGCTGTAAGAGTATTGCTTTCTGCTCTGCGTCAGAATAGTAAGGTTTGTACTCAGTCAGGACTCCAGATGAGATACCCTTGTTAAGTAGGGAGCGGGTCTTGGGGCCGACAATTCCGAGTTGTTCTATGCCCTGACGCTTTTGAAATGCCGTGACCGCGGAACGAGTTTTGGGACCGAAGTAGCTTGTGATGCTATCGGGCGTAAGCAGACCGAGCACCTTGAGTGTGATCTGCAGCTGTCGCACATCTTCTCCGCGTACTCCCTGCTCTAAATTCTGCCTGAAGACATCATCAGGTCGACCGTCAGCTACACCGTCAAGCGCTGAGCGCATGTCGACAGTCACTCCTGCGGAATTATTGCTTGATCTGTAGGCGCCGCTCGCTACTATCAAACTATCGTAAGGATTAACGATGCCTCCTTGCGGGTCATGGATCTCAAAATGGAGATGCGGGACAGTGTTCTCTGCGTTACCACTATCTCCTACCCAGCCAATAAGCTGACCCTTGGAGACAGAAACGCCATTGGTTATCCCGGGTGCATATGCGTGCGCTTCTCCCCCCAGACCATCATCAGTTCCGGGATTATCGTTATTTACGTGCAGATAGTCGTACTGATAGCCCTCAGAGTCGACGATGAGTATCTCGTAACCCCATGATGCCTGAGGGGAAACGACGTAGAGAACTTTGCCGTCTACGGTCGAGACAAGTGGCGTCATCTTGGGAGCAATAATATCGTTGCCCTGATGTTTGCGTGTGCCTCCACCGCGTGGCTCACCAAAATCATTACGAAAACTATTTGGACCATTTACTGGAAACTCGATATTGCGCACTACTGCTGCCGAGACCATGCTTGGCACAAGAAGTACGAGCCAAAATAAAAGACCGCGATATTTCATACCTCTCATTATACTGTATAGAGCAGCTCACCCACTCACTTGCGATATTGAGATATTACGATATTGACAATGTGAATCTATACAAAGAAAAGCCGCCGAATATCTTGGCAGTGTAATTCATGGCACTCTTATTGGAGCAGTTCCTTGGCGAGACAGACGCCCTGTATCCTGCGAGAGTTCAATGATGATAGGACTTACGTAAAACGCGAACTTCTTTGTGGCTATCCAAGGGGTACCCTTGGATTAGGTGGACAGTGACATTTTCATTGTCCCCGCCGTTAGTCCTAAACTACGCACTTTAATGCGAGACTTTGTGACGCGGAAGACATCAATATTCTGAAAGGAGTGGTGAGCAAAGACCGTGTACACATGCACATCGAATATCCGCAAATACTCGAGTAGCCGTATAATGGCAATTTTATTCCCCGCATTTCAACCTCTGCACTTTCAGTATAGAGTGTTGAGTAGGGTACCCAATGTACCTAGTACTTCCAAATTTATATTCATCGGCGCGATTTTTTACAAAAAAATCATGAATAGTTTTGTTGTTTAACGACTCCGGCTAGCGCGTAAGTTTGACTCATGTTAATTTGATACGACCATGGCAAATGATAGACACATACTTAGTATTGTTCTTTGTATTATTGCAATTATCACAATGATTGTAATCATGCAAACAGGAGAAAAAACAAAAATGACTCAGTCTGACCACACCGCTTCAGTAGCTTCGGGAACAAAACCAAGCATCATAAATACAAGCACAAATCAGACGTCTCAACCTCAAACTGAGCCACCACCTCAAATAAGTACGACGAGCTGGAAAACATACACGGACCCAGAGTACGGATTCCAGATTGCATATCCGGGCGAGTATATTATTGCGACTCCGCCCGTTCAACAGTTTGGATATGACGTTGGTCTAAAGAAAGTCGTTGATTTTTATCTGAATGGGAAACCTCTATTCCGAATTTTAATTGAGAATCTATTAACACATTTCGCTGATCGTGAACAATACTTTTCATCCATTCGCAAAACCACCTTATCGACAAACAATGTGGTTATCAACGGTGCACCTGCACTTGAAGCATATTCGTGTGGGAGGGCAGCATGTCTTTGGTCGGTTTCGGTGGTGAAAGGTACTATGCTTTTTAAGATTGTTCCGTTTGTGGAAATTGGACAGGAAAAACCGATGGATACAGTCGGGCTCCCCCTTAGATCGATAATTGATTCATTTCAATTATCGAATAAATGAGTAACCCCCCAGCAGAGCTGGGGGGTATGGATGCGCTAATACCATCCCCAATTAACCACTCGGCACTGTTCCAATATCCACTCATACCCGAGTAGTTGTTTCTTGGTGCACTATCAATCACGACCACGACATGCTTGTTGGGGTGTT
>JAYVMS010000038.1:0-11558 GCA_043758815.1 bacterium | reverse complement strand
GCAGATGCAGTCGGGGCATATCTTATGGTCGACATGTCGCATATTGCAGGTCTTGTGGCAGGAGGTGTACATGCTTCTCCCTTTGCTTATGCCGATGTTGTCACCACAACTACCCACAAAACCCTCAGAGGGCCTCGTGGCGCGATGATCTTTGTAAAAAAAGATGAGCGAGAACTGGCTGCCAAAATCGACAAAGCAGTCTTCCCAGGACTTCAGGGTGGTCCGCATGAGAATGCCATTGCCGCCATCGCTGTAGCACTTAACGAAGCAATGGAACCAAAATTCAAAGTCTACGCTGCCCAGGTGGTAAAAAATGCCAAAGTGCTCACAACCGAGCTTCAAGCTATGGGTTGGCGCATCATCACAGGAGGAACAGACAATCATCTTATGCTCGTCGATACGTGGAAGAATGGGGTCTCAGGAAAAGATGCATCGGAGCGACTCGAGCGAGCGGGTATCATCGTCAACATGAACACAATTCCATTCGACACCCGCAAGCCAATGGACCCCTCAGGTATACGACTCGGTACAGCCGCGGAAACAACGCGTGGATTGAAGGAGAGTGATATGCGCGCCATCGCCCACAAGATCGACAAAGTACTCCGTAGGTAAAAATTACATAATATGGCTTTATGAAAGCATATAATTTACATAATATACTAAATATTTATTTACTAGCATAATTTTTATTGACAACTCGTTAATAAACTAATATAATAATAAAGAATATCAATGTAAGTTGGTATAGTTCTGTAAAAATCATTTACACACGAGGGGGATTTCATGCCACAACTTCAACAGCAGATTTATCCTGCTCACTTGTGCTCTCAGCCAGTTATTGAGATTGCAAACGAGAGTGATCTCCCTGCAATCCGAGGGCTCATTTATCGCGAGTATCAGAGGCTCGGCTATTGTCGCAAAAATATAAGCGGAGAACTTAGGATAAATCCGTTACATGATCTTGACGGGTGCCCGCATACGACAGTACTAAAGGCGAGCGTTTCGCGTCTTGAGAATGGCCTGTGGGTGAAGGATATCGTTGGCACAATGTCGATAACTCTCGACAGTAAAAGTCACGGTCTTCCCATAGAAGCAGATTTTCCGATATATCTGTCATTCTTGCGCTTGTCAGGCAATTTTATAGCCTATTACTGGCGATTCGCTGTGTCCACTGGGATGCGAGCATCAGGCAGTTTGAAGATCGCGGCACAGCTTTATGCTCATGCCGCGCAGATGGGGATGAAACAGGGGGTTGACCGTGCGATGTGCATCGCCAATCCAAGGCACACACAGTTCTACCTTGACTGGAAATTTCGTGTTTCTGGTGAGGCGGTATGTGCGCGAGGACTTGAAAAAGCTCCTGCCGTGCTCTTGATTGCTGATGCCAAAGAGTTCAATCATGCATTCATGAGCGGATACAGAAAGAACGGCGGCATGCGCCCTCCGTCAAAGCTTCGGGTCGTGCGTAATGATCAGTTCAAATAAGAAATAACCCGAAACTATGGATAGTTCGGCAAGTATGACCGATGCTCGGATGCGTTGGTTATTTTTTTTACTTCGCCTAAACGAGGGAAAAGAGTAAATGTTCCCATTTGCTCTTCGTCCGAACGACCCCAAATCTCTTCTGCGGCCTGAGTTTCTTAATGGTATTCTGTTTTAGAAAATGGAAGTATTCCGGGTGGTGCAAAACGATGAGAAATAGGAAGTATCCAGAGTGTGGTGTGACGACAAAACGAGGATTGAATCCCATTTATAGTCCCAGTCCGGGTTGGGTTAAAACCCTCGCCTTCAGCATGAATCTTGTGAACGATCATAGCCGTCTAACAAAACTAGTCTCCCATTACTACTCTCATGAAATTAAGGAGGGTTATGTATTGCATTGTAATTTTGGATCTATTCCGGACTTCAGTCCGAGTTCATTCTGTGCGCTTCAGCGCACAGTGGTTGAATGATTTCAGATTTTATCATCACATGAGCAGTGTTGCGACTTTCTTCATCTTCTAACTATACCAAGTTCGAAGGTGAATTACCATCAATTTTTTATTGAGTCTTAAGGCCGTAAACGCGGAGTGCCGTGCCGTAGTAGAGGATGTTCGAACTGTGTTTGAGCGGAGAAACGACGCTACTATCTACATTACAGACCTTCAACTCTCGGTAATTTTGAGCAATTCGGTCATACCGCATGCTTCCATTTTAGGATGCGGGGTATATAATTGCTCATGTGATATTCGTTGAACGTAATCAGTTGCGTTCCTCACCTCTCATATTTCCATGAACCATCGTAATAAAAATGCTCCCGCCGAGATCGAGCTTGCGCGCACTATGGGCATCACCGAAGTTGCGCTACTTGGCATCGGCGCACTTTTGGGTGGTGGGATTTTCACCTTACTTGGGCATGCGGCGGGTCTTGCCGGCGGCGGCCTCGTGTTCGCCATGCTTATTGGTGCGGGCATCTCGTTCATTAATTTGAATGCATATATCGCGCTCGCGACGACATTTCCTGCGGCAGGTGGTGGGTATAATTGGGTGGGTGACGGACTCGGTCCCATTCAGGGATTTCTTTCAGGATGGTTCTCATGGATGGCGCATGCGGTCGCCTGCTCACTCTACGCTGTCTCATTCGGTGTAATTGCGGAAGAATTCTTTTTTCGTCTACTCGGATTTTCCGAATCAGCGCATACGAGTTCGATATGGATAACCATATTTACGGTAAGTGCGATCGTATTTTTCGGAATGATTAATTATCGTGGCGTAAAACTTTCGGGGCGTATTGGCGGAGTCATCGTTATTGTCATTCTCGCTCTCCTTGGATTTTTCATACTCTTCGGTCTCAAAGAGATCGCATTCCATCCTGCGCTTGTGCATTTCAATTTCAATCCGCTCTTGCCGATGGGCATCGCGGGAGTACTGCAAGCGTCGGCGCTTTTTTATATCGCATTCGAAGGTTCGGAGATACAAGCGCAAACAGGAGAGGAAGTAAAAAATCCTGCGAAGGTATTAAAATTAGGCCTCTTTATCTCATGGGCTGTCGTTTCCGCTCTCTATATTATTATCGCCTTCATTATTACGGCTGCAACAAACGGAGGGGAACTCCAGTCATGGCAATTTCTCGGCGCTACAGCAGACCGTGCGATGATCGTCGGAGCACAACAATTTTTGCCCTTTGGATACCCGCTTATGCTTATTGCTGGACTTCTGGCAAATCTTGCGGCGCTGAACGCGACCATATATTCCTCTTCGCGCGTGTTATTTGCTCTAGGTCGCGATCGCTTGGTGTGGCAAAAGCTAGGAGTAATGCATCCCGTACATTATGTGCCCACACGTGCCCTCCTCGCGTCGCTTGTTGTGATAATTCTTGCGGCAGTAATGCTGCCACTTACTGACATTGCGAGTGCGGCGGATATCCTTTTTATTGCACTCTTTATGCAATTGAACATTGCCTATGTACAGCTACGGCGCCAGAAACCCGAAGCACGCTGGAAACATGTGGTTCCGCTTGAGCCCTTTCTTCCATTATTTGGGGTCGGCCTATATATCCTGCTCGGTTTTGCGCTATTTCACGTTAGCCCCGTTGCGATTTATTTTCTATTCATATGGGCTCTCCTTGGGCTCGTTAATTACTTGGGTTATGCGAAGCGTGTCGAACGCGAGGAACTAGCGCGTGATGTCGTCTATGAGCACTCAACCCGCTTTCATCCCAAGAGCGAATATCGCGTGGTTCTTCCTGTGGGCCGCGAAGGGCATTGGGAGAAGTTCACCGAGATAGCCTCTGCAATGACCGCACAAGAAGGAGGTGACCTCATCGCCTTGCGTATACACGAAATGGCAGATGATGCTGACATACAGCAAGCATTTCATTCTGGTCAAGATAAGCGTGTGCTTGAGGTCATTGAAGCCGGAATGGTCAAGCGCAAACAGAACGTCGATACGCGTATCGTTGCCGCTAAGTCAGTGCCAGAGGCCATTCTTGTAACCATTGCCGCAGAGAATGCCGATCTTGTGCTTATGAACTGGGACGGTGGAGTCAATACCAAGGGATTTATCTTTGGGCGCAAGATAGATGTTGTACTCCATCGTGCAAAATGCGACATGCTCACTGTGAAGGTCGGCACCGAGACACACACTAAGAGCATCTTCATTCCTGTGGCGGTTGATGCCAACCCGAACTTGCGCTTCACTGGGAAAGTCGCAACCGCGCTCCACAGTGCATTCGGCGCATCAGTCACGGTGTGTATGGTTATTCCGCTTGATGTGAAGGGAAGAGCTGAGGAACATTACGTAAAGTTATTACAGGAACGTGTACGTGAACTAAAAATAAAGATACCGATTGCTATTGAGACCAAGATAGTACATTCGGATTATCTTGCCTCGGGAATAATGAAGGCAAGTTCTGGTTATGACCTCCTCCTTCTTCCTGCTGCGCGCTCAAGTATTACGCAGGTAATTGGGGTGGGTACTATTCCTGAGCAGATCGCCAAGAACTGCAAGCGCAAGACCGTGCTCATCGCTAAGGGTTACCGAGGAATCGCCCAACCTTTCTGGGAATATCTGTCCGCCAGACTCTAAGTCCGACTCAAGCATTTAAGATCTTTTCATTGTCCGTTTTTTGAATTGCTCAGTTAACAAAAAGCCTTTGTTTAAGCCAAATTTTTAGGGTTGCGCTTTTCTAATTTTCGTGTATCATTTTACCATTCGTGTGTTTTCTCGTGTGCTGTGGCTGAGCCTGGGCTCAAGTGCGTGCGCGTTTCGAGAAGGTCGACGCGATGCATTACAGTTTTAGTTTCAACACAATGGCACAAAAGCTATACGTTGGTGGATTACCGTACTCGACTACAGATCAGGAGCTTGCAGACGCGTTTGCAGCTTGTGGCGCTGTTACGTCAGCTACGATCGTAACCGACCGTATGACCGGCCGCTCACGCGGATTTGGTTTCGTTGAGATGTCGTCTGAGGCGGAAGCCAATGCGGCAATCGACATGTGGCACGGCAAAGAGTTCGGAGGGCGTATGCTCACCGTAAACATTGCTCGTCCTAAGGAGGATCGCCCAGCAGGAGGTGATCGCGGTGGAGACCGAGGAGGTCCCCGCCGTGAATGGAGTAATAACGGCCCTCGCCGTGATTACGACTCACGCCAATAGGCACTACTCACAGCAAAACACCCGACCATCGATCAGATGAGCGGGTGTTTTGTTTTAAGAACTGAGTATTAAAAAAAGGAGATAATACCCCCAATGCGCATAGTCTCTCTTGGTCTTGAATATCGTAGCACGACCATTTGCGCGATTAATGATAAGGTAGACAGTATCGCCGATGGCGATGCGATTTATCCGAAGCATCAATATATTATGCCATGATGTTTGTTAATCAATGGGACTTATCCTCGTTTCCCCTTGGACGGGTAAAGGAGGAAGTACAGACCTTCCGTCGAACGCCGCGACTGGGAGGCGCTACAACGGCGTGAACGTGCTCCTCATGTGGGGCGCAGCGATCGAGAAGGGATACGCGCAAGGGAAGTGGCTCACCTTTCGCCAGGCACACGCGCTCGGCGCGCATGTGCGCAAGGGCTAGCGTGCGGAGTACATCGTGTTCGCGTCGCAGACAACGAAGAAGGGTGATGGTGCCGAGGAGGATCGGCGGTATCGCTTCCTCAAGTTCCACACCGTCTTCAACGTCGCGCAAGTGAACGAGCTGCCGGCCGACATCTATCAGGTGCCGGAGCCGAGGCCGCTTTCGGAAGCGCTCGAGGGCGCAGACGTGCGCGATAGCTAGGAAACAGATCTTCCGGATCTCCGGGTACGGGCGAGCTTGACGGCAGATATAAAGCACCGCATATCGTTAGTCTTATCACCACCAACGATGTGACATCTCGTGATTCATCTGCACCGTTGCCAGCCAATCTCCCAACGGTTGGAAAACAGATATGAGTAGGGGTAGGACCGCTACGATGCCTATCACAGCGACGATGATCTCGCGCCAAGTTAGTGAGCGATAGAAGGCATTCGAACCATCCAGTTTTGCCCTAAACAACGCACCTTTTCCGCTGGCGGCGTTGTAGCCTTCCGGCAGTCGTGATATCGACTCCACACTAGACTCCATACCTCGTTGCCGCGCCTCAACAGCGGCGGTACGTTCCGACCAATAGAAGCTCCACATGTTGAACCAAAATAAGGGCGTAAGAAAAATTGGGCCGAGAGTATTTGGACCAGTTTTCACGCTCGCCAATTGTTCGATACGATCCACCACTTCGGCCGGATTCTTCCAGAAATTTGCCGCGTCACTCCTAATCCATCGACGCCGTCCGATATAGAGTGCTGGGAGGTATACAAAAACTCCACCCCAGACCCATAGTCCAGGAAGCTGGTGAACGTCGCTGACGTGAAAGTCAGAGTCCTGCGGGAAAACCAAAAGCAAAAACGATCCAGCAGCAACCATCGCTAGGTCGCATAACCACACTTTCAATATTGTAATTTTCATCGCACGCTTCGCATGGCGAAGATCAAGCGACTGTGCCACATTTGAATGCATTATTATTAAGCATAGCAATCTCCATTCGACTACGCAAGACAGTTCCTCTTTTAGAAAACGGGGATAAGTACAGTATTTTAAGGTTTTACGTGTCATAACAATATCATAACTTCTCCCCTCTCCCCGCGGCGCGGTTTTATTGTTCGCAAAAGAGTTATTGCGCTATACTTAGTGTATATGTTTCAGAATGACACTCGCAAAATTTATATAGTCTCAGGTTTGATTGCTCTTGTGCTCGCCTCATCCGCGCTCGTATATAAATTTGCTTTCGCTGTCCCGAATGCGGTCGCGCACACTATTCCCACAGTAGGGAAGGTGGGCTCTGCACATGCACACGCAAGTCTCTTGGTTATGAACAAAGATAAGGTGGTGAGTTTTTGCGACCCACAGTTCATGCTACGCAGTCAGTACGTGCATTTTGAGAATAACAATTGCACCGTTGTTCACCGCCATGCAAGCGGTGTTACCATACCTACATTCTTTAAGACGCTTGGAGTGGAGCTCTCAAGCATGTGTCTGTCTATTCCAAATGATGGGAAATATTGCGATAATGGTAAGGACCACTTGAGCGCAATGATAAACGGGAGTGTGGTAGCAATAAGCGATCTCCCGTATTATGAATTTAAGAATAACGACCACATCCTTATCAATTACGGCCCTGAAGTGGGTACTATGCTTAAATTCAAGTTCAATCAAGTGCCCCCTATTCCTATGGACGTAAATGAACCCCTCGCGACTGATGCCTTTGGAAATGCGGTAAATACTGCCAATATCGTTCCGCTTGAGAATATAAAGTAGGGGAAGTGTTTTCGATCCCCCCTAAAGAATATATTTTTTATTGAGTGAGTGAATTTCGTTCGCTCTCCGCTTTCGTAAGCTCCTGATTGAAGGAGGTTAGCTTGGCCACAAGTTGGCTGTAATGTGAATTGTTCGTCTCAAGCTCTTTTGCAAAAGGGGTAGCGCACTCATCTTTCCAATTACCGCAATTCTGATCGAACTCCATGATAAGTGCGACCGAACGATTCTTAATAAGCTCGAGCTCGAGGTTGAGCTGTGCTACTGCATCAGCACGCTCAGTTATGAGCACTCTCAGGTCAGCAATACGCTTTTGTGAAGCAGTATTATCAACTGCGATAAGTGGCGCGTTCTCAATTCCGGAGGTCTCACCTCTGGAGGTTGATGCACCAGAAATTTTTAGATTGTTGTTAGGCGTAATTACAGCCGGTGAGGTATCAGTCGGAAGGGAGGCATCAACTGCACTGAGCTGTGACTTCGGATCGACATTTGGAAAGCGCAAGAAAGCATAACGTTCTTCGGCATATGCACCCACGAGGAGCGAGCTCATCATAAGCACGAATAGCCCGATAAATTTGGGGGGAGTCATGGTCCCCATAAATGAAGTTTTTTCACCAATCTTTTGGATTGGCAGGTTGATTCTGTTCATAAATAAATTGTACCACAAAATATTTATATTAGCAAGAGTTTTAGTAGCCTTTAGTATAGAAATTTATAGTTATGATTTTATATAGATATTTACCCGTTACCCGAAGCTGATATTCCTAAGTTTATCAGCTGTGGATAATTGACAGTATAAAATGTTGATTGTATGGGGATAACTTTCATAAGTCCTTATTTTTCAATGTAAAATGAATATATCGACCATCGAGATATCCCCACTATCAAATAATCTCGACCATCGAGCAGGCCATTTTGTCCAAATTAGAGATAAGTCTGGCGCCAAAGGCCGTTTGAAAGTTCGCACCTATGACAATTCATGAACAAAAAGAAGCGGGGTTCATCACTCTCAAAGAGGCAAGTGAGCGTTTTGGTTATGCGCCAGATTATATCGGACAGCTTATCAGAAAAGGCAAGATCGAGGGCAAACAGGTGTATGCCAACCTTGCATGGATGACGACAGCGGAGGCCATCGAAGACTATATTGCTGGAGAAAAGGGTGGCTCAAGGGCAGTGCCAGCAAAAGTATCGGTGCTCGCACGACTTTCAGAATTCTTGTTTGCTGAGGAAGCATCGCGGTCAATTTATTTTTTCTTGCGTGGAGTCACAGTCTTTCTTGTTCTTTCTATGCTAATCTTGCTTTACTTTATTTCTATTGCCATTGACCACCGACTCATTGAGAGCGCCGAAAAGGACCTTGCCGCTCGGACGATAGTAATGACCACCACTGAGATCGCACCTTTAGCCATAAGCCAAGACAACTATGGGAAATGAGCATTCCTCAAAAGTTGTCCGACTTCTGCGTCGCGAATATCCCGCGACTCGCATTGTTGCACTGAAAGAGATGAGTAAAGTTCCTGAACTTTCGTTGAGCCTCACTCGTGCAAGATTTTCTGAGCATAAAAATATCTCTCAGATTACTCTGATGTCCCGAGCAAACGCAAAGAGAGAGCACGAGAGCGACTCAACTCTAATATTTCACACGAGAGAGAAACGTCACGAATCTGGTTTTGTGTTTGCTTCAGGCATTGTGCCGAAGATCGCGAGCCTGTTTTTAATACCGATGATACTTGTCTACCCACTCTATCCAGCATATGCCGCCGATAAAAGTGTTGCATCGACTGCGACAACGACGGATGTACTCCCGCCTCCGCCAGTAGATAACTCTACGGCATTGACCGGCGGAAATATTTTACCCACGACTATTGCTTCAACCAAAACCACAGACAGCCCGGCCGCACCGGCTACAGTCGGCGACATACCCTCAATTCCCCTGTCTGTTGCGGGTAGTGCGGGTGGTCAGGTGTTGGGTGATGCAACTTCGACTACTCCGGCGGCCACTTCAACTGAAAGTATACCGATAGACACACTTTTGCCTGCGAGTGTCCTCAAGGAAGAAAGTGTGATGACTTATGCTTCTTCCACTTTGGTTACTTCTTCGTCGACACTACTCTCGGGTGGAGCAATTTCGGACGAGGTGATCTCTTTTAGCGCAACGAGCACAAATAACGCCACGTCTTCAAAAATTATAGATGGCGCAAATAAGATATTGGCAGGCAAAGGAGCGAGTGACGCCACGTCTTCAAAAATTATAGATCACGCAATTGAGATATTGGCAGGCAAAGTAGCGAGCACAACGGATGCGACCAATACGATAGTGGTTATACACACGAAAACAGCAGAAGAGTTGGCGGAAGAGATCGTCGCACAGAAAGAAGATTCAATGCGCGCAAGCATCCGCAAGGAAGTCGAAGGTGAATTCAGTAAGGGTTGTCTTACTATCGATAGTATCGGCTACTACTGTCTTAAGGACCCCAATGGTCAGTCCGGCTCGCTCACACCTTCTCTCGCAGTCACAGGAGTAGACGCGCAACTTGCTGAAGGCAGTGAATACAAGCAAATATTCATGACCAAGGGCGGCGTCAGTATACAGGTGACGCATGATCAGTGGGACAACGCATTCCCGTCTATCGACGTGTCGGGTAAGTCCCTCGTCTGGCAGGGAAACGTAAGCGGACGTTGGCAGATATTCTTTACGAACCTGACTGCGAGCATCGCTCAGGCAGGTGCCGCAGCTTCAAGCACGCCAGTAGTCACCGCGCTTACACATTCAAATGAGAGCAACTTCAACCCGCGCGTCGATGGTGATGATGTTGTCTGGCAAGGATGGGTAGACGGAAATTGGGAGATATTTCTTGCCGAGCACCTTACGCCAGAGAATTACTTACCTACAGACATGCTTCCTGTTGAAAATATACGATTAGGGATCGATCATACTTGGAAAGTAACTCGCATCACCACAAACTCGGTACACGATATGTTCCCTGCTATCGTCGGCGGTTTAGTGACATGGCAGTCATTTCAAAATAATACATGGGATATTTATGCGTATAGTATAAAAACAGGAATTACCACAAAGCTTTCACAGGGGAGTGCAAAAAGTGAGAACCCACGCTTCGCTATTACGTGGGATGAGCGCAGTCCCGAGGGTGCCGCACGGATGGTGGGGTACGATATTGCTTCAGGAAAGACGATCGACCTCACGAATGTCGCCCGACAAGTCAATGACAATAGTGCGCCGTATCACCCGAGTGCGCCAATTTCGCAAGATAATCAAGCGGCATTGCCGGTCACAACGACGGGAACAACAACCACAAGCGTCCGTGATGGTACAAGCGGTAACGGACCTGTGCCATGAAATCCTTAATGAAAAAATATTTTTCTTGCAAGTTTTCTTACGAGGTCTCGCCCCGTAAGATTTTTACGAGACGAGACCTCGTAAGAATGATCAAAAATGGGGGGGTTGGGATGCTCATGTTTCTTACTGTATTTTATAGCTTTGGCGGACTTGATCTTTATCTTGGCTTAAAAACTCCTTTTGCGCCGAAAGTCGCAGGGGCGGCGTACACTGGTAAGCAGCTAAAGACGATTGAATACATACTTGCCGATGGATCGGAGAATACCGTACGCGCTTCCAACGTGCTTTCATATGCAGGAAATACGTGGAACACCGTAAAGGCAAGTGCTGGGCGAAAGGTAATAAATATTGAAGGAACTAATATTCGTATTGTGAACGCATACCTCGATGTGTCATTTCAAATTACCGCATCAGTGAATTTGACCGGTCTTAATGTTTTTTTTGATGCATCATCGTCCGCACTTACGGGGACGGATGTGTCTGTTGCAGAAGTTGCGGGAAATACTCCCTATGCGGGTACTGGACTTTCGGGGTATATCCGCGGTACACATGATGTCACATCATTTTTTGCAACGACAAGTGATGCGAACTGGACTGCCGGTGTTGGCGTGGTTGCGGCAGTATCATCAACTTTCTCCGCAGCGGCGAATCGCGCACTCACCACAGTTAAACTCGTGGTAACGTATGAAGACGATTTTTCTGTGGTCGCACACAATGAAGTGAAGACGGTACGTTTTCCGCTCGATTCCAATAATGCTTTAGATACCGGAAGCCGTACTGTGCAATGTGGTGGGGCAGCAACTTGTGGGTTTTCTTACACGGCAAACATACCAGATGCCGTCGCCAATGGAGATATTCTTGATGTGTATTTTGAACTACA
>JAYVMS010000037.1:0-3897 GCA_043758815.1 bacterium | reverse complement strand
CACTTATTACGGCGTCGAACAGAATTTCACAATCACAAAATTGCCTACGCTCGATACGGTCTCATTGGGTCGAATAGGTTTCTGGTTGCAGACGCTCTCTTTCATCCTCGGTGCCGCGCGATATGCTCGCCGATCTTCCGCTGAAGTAGTCTATTCGCGTGATCCGGCGCTCTTTTTCTTCGGTCAGATGCCGGCTGTTAAGAAGCTAGTATGGGAAGTGCATACCAAACCTACACAGCGCGTGGCAGAGAAGATACGGAAATCGCGAGTACGCATTGTGGCCATATCAGGCGGATTGCGTGACGTCTTGGTAGGGGCAGACATCCCGCGTGAGCGAATTATCGTCGCCCACGATGCGGTTGATGCCGACTTGTTCGCCGAGGTGCCAGACAGACAAACGGTACGTCGTGAGCTGTCGTTGCCGGAAGACAAGAAGCTTGTGGCCTATATAGGCAAGTACAAGACGATGGGTGAATCGAAGGGAGTCGAGGATATTATCGCTGCAGTGGGTGCGATTTCTGCGCATAGTCCTGACGTTGCATTGCTCATCGTTGGCCTCAATGAGAATGAGTACGCGGAGGTCCGACGAATCGTGGCGACAGTAGCGCTAACCGAAGCTGCCTACCTCGTCGGGCATGTGCCGCATGATCAGGTCGCACGATATATGCGGGCCGCTGACGTACTCGTGATGAATTATCCGAACACTGAGCATTATGCGCGCTTCATGTCGCCCCTCAAGCTCTTCGAGTACATGGCAAGTGGTACGCCGATTGTCACCTCTGATCGGTCGAGCATCCGCGAAGTGCTTGGTGATACATCGGCATTTTTCTTTAGCACCGATGATCGGGATGCTCTCCATCGGGCAATTGAGAAAGTACTGGTTAATCCTGTCGAAGCATCTCAAAAAGCTGCTGTTGCCCTTGATGAGGTGAAGGAATATACCTGGCAGAAACGAGCGGAAGACATACTGGAATTTACGTGTAAGACTAGGAAAGTGGCATGAAAAAAATCCTTTGTATTTTTGGCACTCGTCCTGAAGCCATTAAGATGGCGCCGGTCATTCAAGAGTTGCGACGTCATCCAGAGTCGTTTGTGGTGACGGTCTGCGTAACGGGACAGCACCGCGGTATGTTGGACCAGGTTTTGGAGCTGTTCGATATCAAGCCGGAGCATGATCTCAATCTGATGCAAGAAAACCAAACGCTCTCTGGGCTCACCAGCAGGATTCTGCTCGGCGTCGACGCCGTTTTACAAAAGGAGAGGCCGGATTGGGTGCTGGTGCAGGGGGACACAACGACCGCTATGGCAGCTGCTCTCGTCGCTTTTTATCATAAAGTAAAGAT
The DNA here is from genome assembly GCA_043758815.1 of bacterium. Taxonomy (GTDB): domain Bacteria; phylum Patescibacteriota; class Minisyncoccia; order Phycocordibacterales; family UBA6899; genus MHLP01. The sequence continues at coordinate 2,554 of JAYVMS010000037.1, read as the reverse complement.
AGGACACATCGAAGCCGGCCTGCGAACAGGAGACCTACAAAATCCATTCCCCGAAGAGGCGAACAGGAAGATCATCGACAGTTTTAGCGACCTCTATTTCGCGCCGACCGAGATGGCGCGACAGAACCTTCTGAAGGAGTCGGTCGTATCGGAACGAATTATCGTTACGGGGAACACCGTCATTGATGCTCTGAAGCTCATCGCGCAGGAGCCTTATGACTGGTCAACGGGGCCACTCACCGGTATATCCAAGGGTAAGAAGCTCATCCTTGCGACGACGCATCGTCGAGAAAATCTCGGAGCGCCACTCGAACACATTTGCGAGGGATTGAAGCGGGTGGCTAGCAAACATGCTGAGGCGCACATTGTCATCCCTATGCATTTAAACCCGAACGTTCGCAAGGTCATTACGACTATGCTTGGTGGTATAGAGAATATCTCTCTGCTCGAGCCGCTCGATTATAGATCGCTCGTCCATCTCTTGAAAGAGTCTGTGCTGGTTGTTACGGATTCCGGGGGCTTGCAAGAAGAAGCTCCGACGTTTGGCAAGCCGGTGCTGGTATTGCGAGAAACTTCAGAGAGACCTGAAGGGATAGAAGCTGGCGTAGCGATGCTTGTCGGCACTGACGCGGGAGATATTGAACGCGCAATCGGTACGTTGCTAACGGATCAGGAATCCTATCAGAGAATGGCTCATGCTATAAATCCGTATGGAGATGGAAATGCTAGCGCACGAATTATTGCAGCACTGTAAATACTATCTATCATGGACAGTGAACACAAAAACAAAAAAACCTGCGTTATTTTCTCTGAAACGTATTTACCATTACTGGGAGGAGCAGAAATGTATACGTTTAACTTCGCTAAACAGTTAACGCTTCGAGGCTACACGATAACCATTCTGACTCATGCCGACGGAGAGCTTCTAGAAGAGTATCGGATAGAAGGAGTGACGGTCATTCGTGTTCCCAAAATCTCTAAATATCAGCCGTTTGCCATCCTTTCTCTTTTTTTAAAGATGGCGCGGCTTGTGCGACAATCAGACCTCGTGTGTGCAAATTATACTTACTCGCTAAGCACCTTGGCCGTCTTGACAGGCATCATTGCACGTAAGCCAGTCATCGTGTTTGCTCACGGATTGGGCACGATCATTGATGCGACGCATCCCAAGATTTACCGAGTGTATCGTTATGTGACGTTGAGGCTTGCCCATAAGGTTGTCACCACATCAGAAGAGATTGCGGATATTGTCCGGAGATATACGAGGGAAGTATTGGTGGCCACTGCCGTCGATTGTTCCGCTATCGATGCGTCTTTGGATGCGTCTCGAGTTGCCGAGATACAGAAAGAGTTTTATGGGAAAAAGGTTATAGTGACCACGCGCCGGCTGGTCGAGAAAAACGGCATCCAATATTTGATTGAGGCGCTGCCGCTGCTTCTTAAAAGACAGATAGATTTCGTCTACGTCGTGATTGGAGACGGAAGACTATACGATGAACTGAGTAAGAGGGTGAACGAACTCGGCTTGCAGTCCCGTGTCAGGTTCTTGGGCGCGCTGCAGAACAATCTCGTATTTAACTATGTCAAAGCGGCTGACGTGGCAGTGTTTCCTTCTAGTGCTGAAGCGTTGAGCCTGGCGGCCATTGAAGTGATGCACCTGGGCACCCCGCTTGTGGTATCCAATATAGGAGGGTTGCGCGAGCTTGTTGGAGTCAATGCCGAGCGCGGTACCCCGATAGACCTATTTGGACGTACCGAGTCGGTCTACACAGCACCAGACGTTCATTCACTATCGACGGTGACATATGAACATTTTGCCGAGCAATTGAGTGTGGCGCTTTCCTGCCCTCAAGATGTTGCTCATAAATCGGTTCTGGCAAAAGAATTCGTCGACAGCCATTTTGACTGGCCACGGGTGGCAGATGCTATATTACACTTTATCGCACCATAGTATGGGATCTCACGAGGATAAGACTATAAAAGCATTTTACAGCCAGCATCACGACAAGATCCGTGACAAACGTTCTGAATCTGCGTACCCGCTTCGGCAGTATGCGCACGCAACGCAATATGAAGGCATATTGCAGTTTGTACTACCGGGCATGAAAGTGTTGGATGCCGGGTGTGGAGACGGCGTGTTGTCGGTATTAATGGCGAATAAAGAGGCTGTGGTTATTGGATGCGATTTTTCTGCGCCCAATATTGAGGCAGCGAAGGAATATGCTGTCGAGCACCACATAGCCAATGTGGAGTTTTTGGTAGGCGATGCAGAACGCCTGCCATTCCCAGACAGCTCTTTTGATCTTGTGGTAAGTTCTCATGTGCTTGAGCACTTGCCGGATTTTGACAAGGGGTTGCAAGAGGTAATGCGTGTGACAAAAAAACGAGCGATTATTGCAATCCCAACTGCCCTCAATCCATGTTCATTTGTACAGCTCGGGTATGGATGGTTTTGGTTAAAAGGACCAAGATCATTTGCAGCATTTTTTATCGGTTTGGCTCGTACGATAGGAGCCTTGGTAGTAGGACGTGAAGGGGTAAACGAAAGTTATGC
>JAYVMS010000036.1:0-7380 GCA_043758815.1 bacterium | reverse complement strand
TAGAGCATGAGGTTCTTGTTATGACGTTTATGAATATGTTTAGACATTCCACCCAGTGTACTTGGGAAACCTCAGGTTTCCCAAACCCTTCCGAGGTGGATACCCGGGGCAGAGACCTGAGGAATTGGGGATTAAATGGGATACAGATTATTCGGCTATTTTTTCTTATTTGGAGGGATTATCGAACCTTATCAAGTACACCCTGAATGTTGCTGGGCAACGACTTGCTTTGTTTATCCAGTTGATCAATACTATGCATGATCGTCTGATAAGTATTCATATACTTATTTATATAAGGCTGAAAGAAATAGAAAGACGCGCCCGCCACGCCGAGTATTATCAACCAGTAAACAAAGGTGAAAATCTGGCTCCAAATCATCCTTCGATGCATGCTGCGAAGAATACGGTTGTTCTCTCGCGTGAGTTCGAGAAGTTCATCAATCTTATCTTTCTCAGGGTTTTCGGTCATCATGGCCATTAGCTAATGATAGCACGGATGTGGCAGCTCAATTCCCTGCTATGCACACATGCGGGACTACATTAATAGAGTGGTCACAAGTCACTAAGGCATAGCCGAACAATTGACTTCTTCTTCGGTGCCCCGATGCGGTCTTGAACCTCGAGAGGTCAGACTCCGCAAGCATCCTTTGGCGTCACGTTAAACTTCTTTTTGACGAGCACCTCGGTCTTAGCGAATAAATTGGAAAGTGGAGAGAATGTGAGTAAAAACATCCTTCGAAAGAGCTGCAGCGTCTATTGTGGCAAACTTACCATCGTTTTCTATGAGAATCGTAAATCCTTCGCCGTTACCCTGATTACCACCATCGATCCCATAAATTCTGACGAGCGTATTTGCCATAAAAACTTGATCACTATTTATCATACTTAGAGTCGCTGACGAATTTCCAGCTTCTGATCCATAAAAAATACTGTTACCTGTTTTTACAAAACCACTCAGGCTCAGGGCTTCGTCTTCGGATTTTACATTCAAGATTTCCACACTAAACTGTTGATTTCTAGCGTTTATAAAAAGAGTCGAGTTATTTTCATTTTTGACGGACAAATCACTTGGATATTCCAGAGTAAACCCAAGTTTTTGATTCCTGTATGTCTTCCAAGATGCTACGGGATTGCTAATCGTTTCGGAAGAAGTTGGCACTGACTGAGATGTGCGAGTGTTTTTATTTTGAGATTGTATCTCTGTTGAATTTTTCCACGTAAAATAGCCGATTACGCTCATGATGGCAAATACCACAATAACAATCGTAAATAAAGTGATTGTCCTTTGACTCATGGTCTTAAGTTTAATCGATTTCAAAAATTCCGTAAAGACATTAACAACAGACCATCCTGGTCCTTCCAGAACCTGGTACTAAGTGGTGCCCTCGAGAGGATATCTCCGCTTACAGCGGCAGTACCCCTTTCCTATTTGCTCAGGATAAGAATCCTTCGTAAATATGGGTGAAGGTTTTCGATTTCTCGACTCAGGCAAGCAGTTGCCTGTTAGGTCATCAGAATGCCCTCGAGAGGAATCGAACCTCTATCTACTCCTTAGGACGGAGCTGTTCTATCCATTGAACTACGGGGGCGTTTACTTTAATTCTATTTCATGTGGAGGAACCTCTATCTCCGCCTTACAGGCGCTGTACACCATTTGGATTTTTATGAAAAAATCTCAAAAGGTCTTGCGCTCGGGTTCCCATATGAATGGGTTCCCTAGACCCGAGCTCACCTTAGGACGGAGCTGTTCTATCCATTGAAGCCCGATGGGCACTTCTTGTTTACAAATTCGCTGCGCTCATAAGGAAACAAAGTCGCTACGGGGCTAAAACAAAAGTCCACCGATGTGTACTTTTGTAATGATAGGACTTTGCTTAGGCTTACGCAACTGCAGTTGGAGTATCTGAGAGCCCGAGAAGCTCTTGCAAGCGGGGTTTATTGAACCCAACTATCATGTCGCTTCCGACAGTGATCACTGGAACTCCCATCTGACCGCTCTTTTCTATCATCTCTTGGCGTTTTGCAAGATCCGTGCCCACATCGAATTCCTGATATTCAACGTTGTTCTTCTGAAAATATTCTTTTGCCATCTTGCAGTAACCGCAAGTGACCGTCGTGTAAATAGCTACTGGTTTCATAAGTTTGTGATTAACGGTTAATGAGTAAGGAGTATTATAGCATCTTTTATTGTTTGATGAACACTGGTTGCGCCGGCGTTCCTTGAGGTGGGAATGGTGCTTGAAGAACTGTCGAGTAACCCTCTAGTGTTATGGTTTCGCTGTCACAACTGCGGCCAGCGGTGTGCTTTGTCCATTTATCATTGGGGTATGCATAGGCAGGTGCGTCTTTAGGTTCATTTACTGAGTCGAGTGCAAAATTCGCGCACAGCTGAATTTCACCCTGTCGCACAGCACCTTTCTGCGCCGAGGGTGTCATGACGCTGTATTCATAAGGCATGCGTGTCTCAGGATCAAGTGTATTGGTTGAACAATATGAATACTGCGTGCTTTTAGTAAGATCACTAAGACTTTCTGGAAGTGCTTTTTGATTCGACGCATAATTACTGACGCAACTTGCGAGCATGCGGAGGTCGCTCGCACGCTGCGAATCAAAGCCCCTACTGCGCTCGGTCTTAGGCGAACCTCCCACCATGAATCCAAGTATCACCGCAACGACTACGAGACCTGTGACCACCCACCCAAAAAGTTTGAATGTCTGACCTGGAACATCTTTATGATATTGCACTCTCTTGCGCTCGAGAAAGTAGAATCCAAATATTACTCCGGCGATAACGAATATTGTAAGTGCTTTGAGAAAAAATCGTGCTGTTATCTCACCCTGCAAGAGATAAAACAGTGCAGTAACAAGATCACCGACCATCGTGATGGCTGTCGCAAGCAATACGAGATAGGTAAGCCACTTGGTAAGCTTGGACTCGACTTTTTCTTCATCATGGCCAAAACGTTTAAACCAAAGCTTAAGTGCAAGTACATAGATAGGAAAACCGATAAATAGAACTGCGATTGCGTAGTGGATAGCACTAGTGTCTACTCCACCACCATTCATGGAAGTTAGGGGGTCAGCAAAGAAGTTATTGATTATCTGGTAGTAGAGAATACCAAGTGCGGTGGCAACCATGACAAGCACGATAAAAGAAAAGAAATTGAGTACGACCTCAACCGTAGAAGATAATCGACCATTTCCCTTCCGCGCTCCAGTTGGAGGGACGGGAACGCCGCTCGCGATAAGCCCGGCGACGATAGCCTCCCCTGCCTCCTCTTCTGTCCAACCTACTGATAAAAGATTTTGCTTTATTGATTCTAAAGAAGCACCCTGCTTGAGTCGGTCGGCTGAATATGCCAAAAGTGATGTTTTATCCATATACTTAATTATAGCATTCTTAGGTAAAAAATAGATTAGAAAAAAGGCCACAAAGACGTAAGTCTGGGTCGGGGCGGCGTAATTGCAATAAGTTACTAGCACCCATAATGCTGTTTATGTAATAGGACCTACGCATAACGGCGACCTTCGCATTTTTCCCCAAACGAGTCGAGAAGCGGTACTCCCACGTACGGCTTTCCCGACATCATTCGGGCGAAAAAATGGGAATCTCATCCGTTTGCGTAGGTCCAATGAATAACCCCGCAGCAAGCTGACGGGGAATTAACCCAGAGAGGGCTTAAATTGTAACCATTTTTTTATCTCCATTTCATGCGATATATCGTATGAAAGAAGTAAAAAAGCAAAAATAGAAATATTGCAGGGGAAAAACCTCTTCGCAAATAACGCAAAGTCACTCGATTCTCCCGCCTAAGTTCATTTACTTACTCGGACAGACAAAATAACCGCCTTCTAATCTGTATCCCAATGAACACGGTTTTATTCGTGTCCATTTAATGGGATACAGATTATTTGAGGGTCTTTTCATTTTGTGCGGGTAGGGAGAATCGAAACTTACAGCTTTAGTACCCGTTTCCCATTTTTTAGCTCAGAGATCTTCAAAAATAAGGGAGAACGGCTTCGATTCTCCCTCGCGAGCTACGCTCGCTACCCAAACCACACCAACAGAAAAATCGCTCTTACGAGCGACTTTCCTGTTGGTGGTGCGGGTAGGGAGAATCGAACTCCCGTCTCGACCTTGGGAAGGTCACATTCTACCACTAAACCATACCCGCAATATTTCTATATTATCAAACTGAGTTCGATTCTCAAATTCAGAAGAATCGAAGCCAAGGCACTACCATAAACCAGTCCCTACAGGACCTGTACACCTTTTGAATTTCTAAGAAGAAACCTCAAAAGGTCTTGCGGCTCGGGCCCACTCAAGAAGTGGGCTCCCTTAACCGAGCCTCACCCGCAATATTCATATGCTATCAAAAAATAGTTCGACTTCCAATGAGTGGCGTGAACCGCATGTTCACTGACTAGACATGCCTGATGCAGCCTTGAGCTTGTCCATAAATGACGGCTTGGGTGTATCAGTGACTGTCACGGTGTGCTCTGTCTCGCGCTCGGGCGTTGTGACTATAATCACCTTTTCGCCCTCTTTCGCAACCATGAATCGGTTGCGTATCTCCTCCTCCTGCCCACGCTCCGTCGAGAGACGGGCAATATCATCATTCAATTGTTTCTCGCGAATTTGCAGCAGAACTAATTCTGCAGTCGCCTTGTCGCGCCTGATCGTTGCCTCTTGATCTTTCTGATACATACCCCACGCACCACGAAGCGTGATAACCATAAGTACAGCCAAGGCAAGTATTGTTGGTTTTGCATATATTGCACGTCGCAGTTGTGAACGTTCTCGAAAATCAAGCATTGGCACCATACTATACAGTATAAATAAAACCTGAGCATATAACAAATATCCTTGTTTTGTTGGTGGGTTCCATGATATAAGTATTTTATGTTTTTCTTACGCAACAAAAAACACAAAAAAATCTTCAATGCCATGTGGACCATTGTTGGACTTTTTGTCGCATTTTCGATGGTTCTACTCTACCTTCCTGCATTCTTCCAGTAGCCACGAATCTACGGCGCCATCAGGAATAGGACCCTGCTATTTAGTTAAGGAATTTTTGACATACAATTATTTCTGTACTACTCTTTTAAATAGACTGAGTTTGCCATTTCGGCTTTTCAACTTCATATACTTCGTAGGAGGAATGATGAAATTCGTAATGTTTCCAAGTGGTGTGGGTTTCTTCCCCGACCCCATTCGCCATGATCAATTTCGCGTTTTCAGCAAAATGGGTAAGCGCGAAAAACCCATCGCCGCAGGATTTGTCTTTTCCAATTACCGTGACGAGACACTGAATGCCATTTCACTCCAAGGCTATTCGCAAAGCTTGGATTTGGATAGCAAAAATGCCTATCCTGACTGGAGCGAGCGCCACGAACGTTCTGGAGTACCCGCCGTGCGCGCAGACTTCGGTGATATCCACGAAAAGATCTTTTTCTTCCCATTTCAGGAATTCGAACACTTCGATGCTCTGTCGGTTCAAAGGATCGAGTCTACTGGCGAAACGACCCCAGAAGATTTCGTTGAATTCATTGAACGGTGGAGGTGAGTCTCTATCACAACAAAAGCCCGCTGCGGGCTTTTTTATTGCTACGAGGATTTTAGGCGAGAAGTTCTTCCTTGCTCTTCATCGACACAACTCCCGTCTTCCTGTCTTTTATCTCAAATTTCCCTTGTGCTGCTGTTTTCTTCGACACAACGATGCGTGTGGGGATTCCGATGAGATCGCTATCGTTGAATTTTTCTCCTACGGATAGTCCAACGCGGTCATCATACAGGACTTCGATGCCTTTTTGGGTCATCGCAGCATAGAGATCTTCTGCGAGCGCTTTGACGGACTCATCATCAGGGGCTAAGTCCACAATATGATACTGAAATGGTGCTACAGCATTTGGCCACACTATTCCCTTTTCATCTGACAAAACTTCGACGATCGTACCCATGACACGTGCTGGTCCTATGCCATATGAACCCATAAAAACCGGTACATCATTACCTTCTTCATTCTTGAATGTGAGTCCAAGCGCCTTAGAGAAACGATCTGCAAGTGTGAAGATATTGCCGACTTCGACAGACTTTGCTTCTATAAAATTATCGTCGAGATCGAGATCTTTCTTGATCTCATCAGTAAATACCTCTTTATTGATGGCAATATTCTTTCCTTTGTGGATATAGATGATATCCTCACCTGCGTCAGTGAGCGTTTGAAATTCATGCGAGAACTTTGAGAACATTCCGCCTGAGGCAAACGTAAGATAGGTCTTTTCACCGAGACCCACCCGCTCAAAAACACGTGCATATGCACTCTTGGCCTTTTCATAAAATTCAGTATGCTCTTCCTCGTTGCGAGAGAATGAATAAAGATCCTTCATAACGAACTCGCGTGTACGCATTATTCCACTCTTTGCTCGGGTTTCATTTCTGAATTTGGTTTGAAGCTGATATACGTATGACGGTAGATCGCGATAAGAAGATACAAAATCTTTCATAAGTTTCGTGAGTGCTGCTTCGTGAGTGACTGCGAGTCCGAGCTCAGTACCATTCTTGAGTGTGGTCTTGAACCAGACATCGACCTCTTTGTCGCTCCACTGGTTTGTGGGCTCCCATGTTTCCTTCTGCTGTAGTGAAGTTAGTACAACCTCTTGTCCGCCGATGGAGTTCATTTCCTCGCGAATGATGCCGACAATATTGTTGAATACTCTTAAGCCGAGCGGCAAGAGCGCGTATACTCCGGCCATTTCCTTGTAGATATAACCTGCACGCAGTAAGAGCTGTGCATTCTTAGACACTTCATCTGTCGGTGCCTCTCTTCGTGTTTTTGTAAATAGTTGTGATTGTCGCATTGGGATATTGTAGCTGAGAATCGAGCTATTTTAAGTATTGACATATCAGATATTATATGATAAAATATACATAGAAAACTCGGCCTTTCCGTGTTGTCAGAGAGAAGATCATGGTGTATATCGCACTTGTCGTTTGGACACTCATAATCCTTGCCGGACTGTTCTCTTCTCGCTCCATCACCTTCACGGTCGACAAGACAGAGATCCTAATAAGTAACCCCTTTCTCCGTCTCTGTGCACTACTCTGCTTCGTGATGTTCGGCTCACTTCTCTTCATTTTGCTCGGGTACGTGGGAGAATTCATGTTCAGCCCACTCGCCCTTCTTTTCCACTGATCACTTAGCATCGATGCAGAAGGCCATCTCCGGATGGCCTTCTTTGATTTAGCTACGAATTCATCAGCTCTTCAGTATCCATCCTTATACTTAACAAAGATAAAAATTGTTCTTGTTTCCAAGGAAAGGAATTTATGTTCGATAAATACCGATCGGGAGATGTTTTGCTCGCCTTTAATAAGGG
>JAYVMS010000035.1:0-7863 GCA_043758815.1 bacterium | reverse complement strand
AGTTTGCAAGTCACGAACGTGGTGACGAAAATCCGTCAAAGATCCCGAAAGACGCGCTCGAAGAAGACCTGAAAAAAGATGCAGTTCATGATAAAGGTAAAAGAATACATTTCTTCATTTCCGTCCGATGAGCAGCAAGAGGTAATAAACAAAATAGCACTCAACGGATTTCCTGCGGAATTATTTGCCAGCGCAGATAATTTTGTGATTGAAGGTAACAATGCAATGCACAAAAATACGAAATAGATATTAAAAATTCCGCCAAATGTTGGCGGAATTTTGTTAATTACCAATCATGCGTGCCCACGCCTCCTCACCTAAATCTGAGACTGTCCACATACGAGGGTCAAGCGATGGTACGCCAGAGAATGAGAAAGGAATAATGTGACCTTTTGCCAACAGTTCATCCATTGCTACTTGCGAAAGCGAGACGCTACGCGTCGCGAGAATTGGAGGCGAAAAATAAATATCAGAGTAGAATGCAATGCTTACCGCGTACCTACCTTGCTCGCGGTAGATTATGCGCATACTGCAGTCATCATAGCTTGGCGTTATCGCATCAAGCGCAATGTCGTGTCTTGAAACAGTTCCGCTCTGACCTGCTCCCCAGTCACGTCTAAATATTTCCGGTATTTTCGTATTCTTTTCAAAAAACATCTCACTCTCCTCGCTTGTCTTACTTTAGGGTAGCGGTTGAATTCTAACGCGTCAAATAGCTTTAGTGTCATCACCTGGGTCACTTGCGCTATCTGCATTGACCTTAAATATCTCCAAAAGAAAATTGACAAAAGGAATAATTATCAGTCCCGCAATATCTTTCTTGCCGGTTAACCGCAGCATCAAGTGTCTTAGTTTGCGTTTCGCCCAGAGCGTAAAGAATGCGACGAAGATAATGATGAGCAAAACTATGCTCCCGAGTACTACGCCAATTACTTCTAGGATATGAATGAGTATGTCCATACATAAAGTATAACAAGCTAGTATTAAGCGGTCATGTTCACTGGGAGTGTGAACCCAGAGATGTATGAATTTGTCACTGCCGCCCCGACCTGAAGGTCATCATCGACTCGACCGAGGGAGATGTATCGTGGGGTCTAGATATCTTCGATCAACTGCGCCTGTATCGCGGAATGAAACGCGGCGAGGTCATGTGTAGCGCAGCATCGATGGCAGCCATCATTCTACGGGCCTGCGAAATTCGCGTTTGTGCACGGCGTGCGACGGTACTCATTCACCATATCTCGATGACTTCTATAAGCCTCGATGAGTTGACCGATGATGCGAAACTGAAGACAGTCTTGGAAAAAAGGCTGCGAGATCAAGATAGACTGAATGTCATTCTTGCGAGTCGCTCGGGCAGGTCACTCGAGGAATTGAAAGCGCGCTTCCTCGAAGATAGGCACATGAGTTCCGAAGAAACACTCGAGTTCGGCCTCATCAACGAGATCTTGTAGAGAAAAAAACGGAGGCAATTGTGCCTCATTTTTTATTTGCTCAATTGGCGTTGTAAAAAACCACATCAGGTGAGGCGGGTGTTTATGACGACTTTCCGAGTCGAGTGAAAAGCTTTGCAAGTTCCAATGCCTGTGCATTGTCAGACATTTGCGGCTCTTCATCGGTTGTGGTTTGTGCGCGTGTCTCTGCATTCTCGATTATTCGGATGAGTAAGAGCGAACTCATGTAGTGTCCAAATTCTTCGGAAGTCGTAGGATCCTTCTCAATGAGGACTCTGCTTGCGCGCTCCCAATAAGCTCGACGAGTTCCCCGAGCTGAAAATTGACCAGCTTCAGTCGTGCCACATGCTTGGTGATGTATATGAGAAGTTTCGGCTTTTTAAGCGGGATTTCTCTTACTGCGCCCTAGGTGTCATATTGCATAATATCTACCATGCTATCTTCTTGTGTATTGCCTCAACTTGTTTTACGCAAACCATAGCGCAAAGTCAATTACGCTCTCTGGTCTGACGCTTATCAAAATAAAGTGTATATGCCAGAGAACATAAGAGAACGAATGCAAGCAATGATGTCATGAGCTATTGTTTAATCAATATGTTTGAGAAAATCGCAGTAGTGAGGAGCGCCATGAGTGCAATAGTAGGGAGGTGCGAAATTTTTCTTATACAAAGACCCACTGCAAATACGATATTGAGTACACCCGTAAGATACATAAGCCACAAAGGATACCCCCAAGCGAGAAAAATTCCGACCTCTCGCGGTGCGTTTGTAAGTTTAAGTATGCCCGTGCAAATAAAAACAAACATCACGATGATGATCAAAAAAATACGCAGATATTTTGTTGCACGCATGCAAAAATTGTACCACCCAACAGCTGCTTGACCGAACGATATAAAAAGTCCGCTTGCCAAAGATTGGTAAGCGGGAGCGCGTGTGGCTCATTCTTCGTGTCTCGTCTCGTCGACGAATTTTTGCTTGAGCAGCTTCACTGCCATCCGTGGGCAGGCGTAGGTCGGAGTGACGTTCATGCGCACTTGCCACTTGCCGTAGTCGGCGCCGGTCGAGCTCGTACGCAATTGCATGTTCGAGGTGCGATGGACAAAAGGAATTGCCGCTTCGATGATTTCCTTGAATGAGGCGAGTTCGCTGTCCGAGGGTCTCTGCTTGAGTGCAGTCTGCATCGAAACAATAATCTCGTTCCCAGAGAGGCGGTAGAACAGTCCTTCCATTATGAACTCCTTTGGTTGCTGGCTATTATAGATAATACTACATATTAGCTAATATGTCAAGCAGAACTCGCAAGTAGTGCTTGCGAGTTCTTGCCACTACGGTCATTAGGAGACCCGAAGATGCTAGTAGTTAGTGTTTCCTTGGGTCTGAGATGCGGGCATTTGCGCCGGTGGTGCCTGGCTAGGCAGCTCGATCCTAATGTTTTGAGCCGAAGGTGTGACTGCAGTATTTGCGGGTGCGGAAGCATTACTCTGAAGCACCGGTAGTCCGTATACTAGGAAGAGTATAAGAATTATGATCGACACTGCTGCAGTGATGCCGATCACAAGATCAGTCGCACCATCATCCTCATCAGCTCTGTGTGTACTTTCGGGATTATTGATGATTGTTGCCATAGAGTTTAAAGATTAATGAATAATACCTTGTCATTAAAATATATCACCGCATACATGAAGAATCGCTGAATCTACGCTCTTGTATTCACCCGTCATTCATGTGATGAGCGTAAAATATAAAGGTCGAAGAGTCTTTAAGAATTTAGAATTTAATATTTCCTCGTATGAGACAAATATATAATGAGAATGATGAGCAAGAAGGGGAAAGCGATAAATGCACTAAGTGCATGCATAATCACGAAAGTGGTACAAAGTGTGCGCAATGTAACTGTATGGGATAGAAAGCTCGCGATGTTTTAAAAAATATGACCTGCAGCATGCGGGTCATATTTTTTTTGCTCATCCTCGCTTCTTTGGAGTGGCTTTTGGCTTCTTTTTCTCCTTCTTGATGTTGTTGTCGCCTCGTCCCATATATAAATATTAAGCTCTCTAATGAAATAATTATACCTCACATGCTCGTGATATAATAATGAAAATGACTGAATTTAATCGCGAGAAACGCATAACGCACGTACTTAATGCTAAGCCCACACTTGAGGGTGCCGGAGTGCGCCTGCATCGTGGATTTGCGAATGCTGAAGTTCCTCGCTTTGACCCATTTCTCTTGTTTGATGACTTTAGTGCAGTGAATCCCAGAGATTACCTTTCGGGATTTCCTTGGCATCCACATAGGGGGATCGAGACGGTCACATACATACTCGATGGAAATGTGCGCCACAAGGACTCAATAGGTAATAGTGGAGTTATTGGTAGCGGTGATATTCAGTGGATGAGTGCCGGAAGCGGCATTATCCACGAAGAGATGCCGGAGGGGATAAGCGGAATAAGGGGTTTCCAGTTGTGGGTCAATATTCCAAAGAAAGATAAGATGTCTCACCCAAGGTATCAAGAGATAGGCAAAAGCCTTATTCCTGAAGTCTCGCTAAGTGAACATGCCAAGGCACTTGTAATTGCCGGCGGAGTTTTCGGAGTAGTCGGCCCCGTAGAAGATATCATGGCTGATCCACTTTATCTTGATATCACTCTAAAGCGAGAGCAACTTTTTCATTTTTCTGTAACTCCTAGCTACACGACATTTATCTATATTATTGATGGCCATCTCGCCGCTGGTGTAGAGGGGAATGTTTCCCACTCCAATGGCACAATTCTCTTATTTGAGCGAAAGGGTGATACGGTCGTTTTGCGTGCAGGTTCAACTGATGCACGATTCTTGCTTGTCTCAGGCAAGCCGCTCAATGAACCCGTCGCATGGCATGGCCCTATTGTTATGAACACCAAGGAGGAGCTTGTTACTGCGTATGCGGAGTTAGAGCGCGGCGAATTCATAAAAGCATATAGTTAGTTTGCATTCCACTCCCCTCATGCACACGCATAATCTATAGGAGCCTGATTTTATACAGCTGATTTTTTACGCTACTCAAGCGGCGTGCGTATTAGCATGTATCAGATGTGCATACATGGCGAAGGTGAGTATAATTACTTCATCATTATTTTTTTTAATTTTCTTATATGTTCATTATTCCCGCAATCATTTTACTTTTTCTTTCAGGTTTTCGCATAGTTCAACAATATGAACTCGGTGTCGTGTTTCGCTTCGGAAAAATAATAGGTACACGTGAGCCGGGGCTCAATTGGGTCATTCCCATGGTGGACATGCTACGCAAGGTCGACCTGCGCGTAGTTACACTTCCTGTGCCTGCACAAAAAATAATTACAAAAGATAATGTGTCCGTCGACATCTCTGCGGTCGCATATTTTAAGATCGTCGATGCAGTGAAAAGCATTGTGGCTATTCAGAACGTGCATGACGCGATCAATCAGATAGCTCAGACCTCACTTAGGAATATTGTCGGTAAGTTCCAGCTCGATGAGATTCTCTCTGAGCGCGAGACTATAAACGCTGAGATAACAAAAATCCTTGATACATATACTGAGCAGTGGGGAGTGGTTGTGAGTGCGGTTGAGATCAAAGACATCGAGCTTCCTCCGGATATGCAGCGCGCTATCGCGAAGCAGGCAGAAGCCGAGCGAGAAAAGCGGGCAAAAGTTATTTCGGCCGAAGGAGAATTTTTGTCAGCGCAGAAGCTCGCAGATACTGCTGACATCATGATGGCACACCCCATCGCGCTACAGCTCCGCAACCTGCAGACCTTGGCCGAAATAGCGACCGAAAAGAACTCAACGATCATCTTCCCTGCACAGCTGATGGGAACAATAAATGACATCCAGCGTTTCATGGGTGAGGAAAAGGCAAGGTAGCGCTCACTCAAGGGTCGCTTGATTAAAGTCATCGGGCAAACTAGGATGCGTTAAGAATGTACGTCACAAGGAGGTCTTATGTACTCACAGAATTATTGGCAGGCAAAGATGCGCAACAAACATGTCGCGGCAATGGCTATGCTTCCGATGATGAGCGTCGCTTCAGCACTTATCAATCTCGCCGGCACACTTTGGCACCCATGGGGACGTAAACGCGCGAATGAGTTGCGCGTCATGTCTTCTACTATCAACCAGCGCACAAACGATATGCGGCGCAGTGGCTTGGGCTGGGCTGCTGGTATATTCGACGACAAACATCGAGTAGGATATATCCTCTCCAACAGCTCATTTAAGCGCTATTTTGACGAATCCATTCTGGGCGAGCCGGCGCCAAGTCTTGTCCCACAGCTAGTATCTTCTGCTATTGCAGCGTTGTTTTGTGTGCGCGATATTGCTACCAAAATAAGCGCCATAGAGCACGATGCAGGATCCACTGTGTGGATTGACGAGCTTATCGAAACACTTTCTGAATCTCCGGCTGCAGGCAGTTTGCCAAACGTAAGCGATGCGGCACTTGTGGCCCTCGGCGATTGCGGCGTATTACTTGAATGCGAAGGGCTTACCTATATGCTTGCACTCATTGAAGATCGTCACGCGCGGGCATCGGGCAAAGAAAAGAAAAAAGAGCCTTCGCTATCTGACTCTGAAATTTTCCGACTCGCAAATGAGATAGGAGTTGACCCAGTAATACTTAAGGAGGTGTTTGAGACTCAAGGTTCTTCATGGTGGGAGTGTTCTGAAAAATACAAAATAGGCGCAAGGTCGGCTACAGAGTCTTACTTTGCTCTATCATTCGCATCGCCCGCAAGTGCTGAGCTCATGCAAAGGTGGCAAACCGGAAGCGTAAGTTCGGGGGATAGTGATGTCGTTTGCCGAGAGGTAGAAACCTTCTCGGGCTGTGAGACTGTCGTATGTATGCTCATATCACTCTTCCTATCCTGCCGAGGTGCATTTATGGCCGAAGGGTTCGCCGCACTGAGTGGAGTCCCGCGCTTAACGCCACTCCTTTCTATTAACTGACACTAATACGCTCCACACTTGGAGCGTTTTTTTTATAATGCTTATTTGATCAGCACACTGCGCATTGAAATAGAGCCATGAGCCATGCCTACTACGGGAAAGGTCGCACTCTCCTCATCTCCCTGTGATCCTAATGTGTAGAGGAGGGGCCAGTAATGATCAGGGGTAGGTATCGAAAGCGAGGCAGCATGCCCGAGTTTCTCGTAGTGTATAAGAGCGACATGATTCTTACTGCTTATATGTCCACTTAGAACGTCGTCGAATTCCTCTGCCCAGTCAAATGCTTTTGCATCCTCATCAAAGTCTATACGACCAAGATTATGAACGATATTGCCACTTCCCATGATGAGCACACCTTTTTCGCGCAAGCTAGAGAGTTGCTTGCCCAGTTCATAATGAAACCGCGACGGTTTTGAAATGTCGATACTCATTTGAAATACAGGAATATCCGCCCCGGGATACATGCGCTTAAGCACTATCCACGTGCCATGGTCGACCCCCCAGTCGATGTCGTCTTGCATCTGCACTCCACTCACCGCATTTTTTGTGCTCTCTGCATAAAATGGCGACCCCGGACATGGATAAGTGAGATCGTAGAGTTCTTTAGGAAAACCCCAGAAGTCGTGTATTGTCTTAGGCTTTTGCGCCACATGCACATATGTACCCAGAGTGAGCCAGTGGGCCGATATGGCAAGTACGGCTTGTGGGCGAGGGATGTTTGCAGCGATGTTTTGCCAACCCAATGTGAAAGCATTGTTCTCGATGCCATTCATTGGGCTTCCGTGACCCACAAATAGCGCCGGCATGCGCGCTGTATGCGGTAGTTCGTCTATCTTATGTACGAATTCGCTGAGGGTCATACTTCGAGTATCTCATGTGTGAAACTTTTTTCAATGAATATTTACGATATTGAACGAAAAGTGGATAACTTTGTAACACTATAGTTAGGAACCAGTTATAATGAATGGAATATTTTCGCATCATGCGTACTGCGTGTTCTATCTGAATGGATAAACAAATAGTACGTAGTGTGTGAAATCCATCCCAAAAAATGGTTTCTTCCACACTGCGGCTCTTATGAGACGAAATGAGTGCATGACGGAAAAACGGCATGTATAGAGTTTTGCATCAATCATCTTTCGTATCGAAACTGACTGAACCATCCTTTTTGCTACAACAACAAGAGAGAAGGGGAAGTGGAGAGATACTGAGGAGCTATTTTCTTTTGAGCTTGTCGGAAAAATGTTTGAGAACACAAGAAACGATGGATATGATCTAACAATTTTCATATCCTGCCAAATCGTCGCTTTTGAGGTGGGTATTATGTAGATACACATCAAAAAAGATGCATGTTCATCGAAAGATGGCGCCAAGCTAAATATAAAACCGCATTGTAGGCACAATGCGGTTTTATATTTTATAGAATATCTATTAATAAAGGACAA
>JAYVMS010000034.1:0-3170 GCA_043758815.1 bacterium | reverse complement strand
GGGGTAAGCGAGCGCATAATGGCATCAGCGAGCATTTTTTCACACTGCACGAATGAAACGATGTCACTATTATTTCGCCAATACTCTTGTGCGCGGGGTATGGTGTTGGTGGTTACTACTGTGAGTCCCACATCGCGGAATTTTGCTTCCGCTCTATAAAGTGGGTCATCTCCATCGCCCTTCGGACTGGCGAGCCAGTGCGTGACATATGCCGAGCAAGAGAGTGCTCCTCCCGCAAGGATCGTTTTATGTGCGAGCACCATTGTCCCCCCAGTGTCGATCAGGTCGTCGGGAAGTATGATGTGGTAGCCTAGGACGGGATCACCGATGTAGCGCATTGAGCTGACGGTGTTTGCACTCTTGCGTTTCTTTTCTATGACGCCAAGGAGAGTGAAGCCGCTTTTATCAGCGAACTTTTCCGCACGTTTTGAGCTGCCGACATCGGGTGCAACCACGCCCACGCGTTGTTCGCTCCCGAATGAAAGGCGTGCATGTTGTGCGAGGAGTTTTTGTCCCCATAGATTTTCAACGGCATGGTCAAACGCAAGCACGAGCTGGTCGGCATGCAGGTCGAAGGTCACAAAACCCTTGACGGTCTCTTCACCTTCAATAACACGCGCCATGACTTTTGCGGTGATGGGTGTCCGTGCTCCGTCTTTGCGGTCTTGTCTGCCTTCAAAATATGGCATGACAACTTTAATGAGCACGGGGTCACCAAGATGTATCGCATTTAATATCTGCGCAAGTCTCGCGATGCCCTTTTCCGGTTCTCCGAGAGGCATCGCATAGAAGAGATACACCTCAGTGCGGCGAACTGTCTTTGTGATTTTTGGCAGAGCGTTGCCATCAGCAAATACTTTCGTGTCGACCATGATGACGTCACTTCGAACATCGTGTCCGGCGGCTTTCATGATTGTATGCACGCTTTTGGCAAGTAGGGCGCAATCGGGGGCAGTGACAATGGAAACCGTAGGTTGGTAACGCATGAAATTCCTTTCAGGAAAAAGTCGAGGAACAGATTGAGCAAACGCTAGCACGATCGCACGTGTTTGCAAAGGATAGTAGGCTGAAGGCTTTGACGTATTCGATCAGGATGTTATAGAGCTCATCTATGCAAACAAGGTTGCCTTCATCGACCTCAACATCGAGAACTGCTTTGTTATCGAAAGCGCCCCGCTTGCTGACTTTCACAAGAAACTCTTTCGTTTGTTGTATAAAAAACTTTAACAATATTTTGATTGCCAATCCGGTGGCTGTCGTCTACTCTTGATGGAATGTCATTTGTAAAGATATATGCGTGGATAAAGAAGCACCCGCTCCTCACGCTCGTCATTCTGTTGGGCGTAAGTGACGGGGCCATCCTTGGAGTATATCTGCGGTATCAACCCCGAATACTTACCATCGCATTTCTTGATGTCGGACAAGGCGACGCAGTGTATATTGAAGCACCGAACGGCAATCAAATGCTTTATGACGCAGGACCACCCTCAGGCGCAGTCTTGCGCGCACTCGGAGATGTGATGCCGTTTTATGATCGCACAATAGACGTCGCAGTTTTTTCTCATCCTGACATGGATCATATCGGGGGATTCGTTGATGTATTCGATCGCTATAAGGTAGATGTTGTGCTTGAGTCGGGTGCGAGTTCTACCAATGGGGTCTATGATGAAGCTGAGCGGGCTATTGCAACTCACCGCCTTGCGCGTATCATTGCCCGTCGTGGTATGAGCATTGATCTGGGTGGTGGAGTTGCTGCAGATATTCTCTATCCTGATCACGACATGACGAACGCTGAAACAAATAGCGCCTCAATAGTAATGCGCATTCACTACGGAAGTACTTCGTTTCTTTTGTCCGGTGACTTGCCCATTAAGCAAGAGAATTATGTCGTCAGTTTAAGTGGACAAGAGTTGCATTCACAAGTACTTAAGCTCGGGCATCACGGCTCCCACACTTCCTCAGGTGAGTTGTGGCTCGAGACAGTCCACCCCGATATCGCTGTCGCATCTGCAGGACTTAATAATCGCTACGGACATCCACACAAAGACACACTTATGCGTTTAGCTGCTCTGAATATTCCTTATTTGATCACTTTCAAGGAGGGAACGATCCGTTTTGAAAGTAACGGTAAAATAGTAATAAGAAAATAACGAAAATAAATACGTAAATATTGACAATTTTAAATATTTGTGTTTATACTACAGACAGTAGCCACTTCGGGAGCTCGAAATGAAAAACATTGTAGTGTCTGTGGGAACGCGTAGCCTATTATCGCGCGAAGCAATATTGGCATCACTCAAACAAATTGTTGCCTCAACTGACAAGGAGCGTGAAGACATCATCGGGGGCCTTCTCGATCATTGCGTACTACGTAGTCGCGATGAATCAGTTCTTGCGCGTGATGCAATGCGATTCTTTTTCTGGTATTTACTCAAGCAGCATACGCTTGGCCGAATCTCTGAAGAAAGCTTCGTCGCGACCACTTACCCCGTATTTGTTCGTTTTTGTGAAGGTGCGCCAAGAGAAAGTACTGCCGAAGATATGAAGGTCGCACGGCTGATGAATGCCGCACTCTATATCTTCGGAACGTGACCCGCTCGCTCGAACCCTATCCCTCACCTAATTTTTCGAGAGCCCTCCACGGGCTCCCTTTCATTTTACGATGCGCTTGACAAAAACATTATAAAATGAGATAATACATTCGGTTTTTTGTTGCGGGATTTTCCCGCTTTTACATGGAAGGAAACCATCATGACGGACGAGCATGCCCTTGGTCAACTTGGACCCAATGTCAACGTACTTCAGCTCAACTTGCGAGGCAAAGCAGGGAGCCTGCCCACTCAAGCGTGGCACCACGCGCCGTGGTTAGGCGACAAGAATGCCGCACACGAGCATGGATCGTCAGGGGTGACAGGCAAGCTGTTCATTACCGAATCCGAACGAGCAACCAGTTTTGTCGGCTTCACGGACGCACTCGAGCGGCAAGGTTACACCTTGGTCCACGTCGGCAAGCGTGTGGTCAACACGGAGGAAGGCCAGACGCAGTACGTCTTGCGGTACACCTTCGGTCCCATTCCGCGCGAAGAAAAGCACCTCCGCCGTTTGGGCGAAGAACTCTCTCGCGAGCTCGAAGCCTACGCAGCGGAAGCCCTGTGGAACGTGCAAGCGTT
>JAYVMS010000033.1:0-4991 GCA_043758815.1 bacterium | reverse complement strand
CTGTATTAGAGTATCTTCACTCGTTGCTGATTTTCGCTTTAAGGTGAGGAATGACGAGTTGGGACCCGCGAAGTGGGAGTCATTCCGCAAGACCTTTTGAGATTTCTTCTGAGAAATCCAAAAGGTGTACAGCGACCGTAAGTCGTGTACCAAGGCATAAATGGAAAGAGATATGGCTGTCTCATTTTCCTGCCTTGAACCGAAAAGTAGCGACAAGTTAAAAACTTTATTTTACCTCGAAGTTTTAGATTTGGATGAAATCCGCAGTTGCTTTTAGTACAGTGTCGCAGGGGCTGTATGAACGATACTGCCCCGCGACCGAGCACAAAAAACAACGAGGAGTTCGCCAAATATGAAAGTTCTAAAGTACGAAGTCACTAAATTTATATGCCGACAATAAATCAACTAATCAAGAAAAATCGCAAGATCATTCGCCCAAAATCAAAGGCCATCGCCCTTGGTCGTGGTTTCAACTCGATCCAAAATCGCCCGATCTTCTACAATTCACCCTTCAAGCGTGGCGTATGTACAAAAGTGACGACAATGACTCCTCGCAAGCCAAACTCCGCTATTCGTAAGGTCGCTCGTGTGCGCCTCACCAACGGAATGGAAATCACCGCATACATCCCAGGAGAAGGACACAAGTTGCAGGAGCACTCAGTCGTCATCGTCCGCGGTGGACGTGTTAAGGACGTAGGACTTCGTTATACGATTGTTCGCGGTCGCCTTGATGCAGCGGGTGTAGATAAGCGTAAGCAGGGGCGCTCGCTTTATGGCTCCAAACGTGCCGAAGCCAAAAAGTAATAAATAGTTTCCATTTTTGGCGCCCTTCAAATTTTTCATCGCCGAAAGGCTCGGAGGATTTATCACTCATAAACCCTCTCGACCACTTCCGTCGTGAAAAATTCGAATTACATCCAAAAAATGAAAATATTTTACAATCATCTAGTTTTCAAGTCATTACAGAATAATAATCGCCGGAGTACCGTGACTTGCGGGAAAAACCGGACGAAATAAATAATTAACATGCGCAGACCAGTAAAAAATCGAAATATCCGCCAGCCTGACCTCAAGTACAGTTCACTTGAGATCTCAACACTCGTAAACTACGTTATGCTTTCAGGCAAAAAGACTGTTGCAGAAGCAGTTGTCTATGGTGCGATGGATCACATAAAGAATATCCTTAAGGTGGAAGATCCAATGGAGACCTACAAGGCAGCACTAAGGAACGCTGGACCACTTATGGAAATTCGCTCTCGCCGCGTGGGTGGTGCAAACTATCAAGTTCCTCGTGAGGTTCGCCCTGAGCGCCGTACCTTCCTTGCACTGCGCTGGATCATCGACGCCGCTCGTTCAAAGAAAGGTGCACCGATGGCCAAGAAGCTTGCAGATGAGATAATTGCCGCTTCGAAGGGCGAAGGAGAGGCTATTAAGAAGCGTGAGAACGTGCATAAGATGGCTGATGCGAATAAGGCCTTCGCCCACTTCGCCTGGTAAAATTGTTTTAAAATCAGCGCATTACATCATTGTGTTCATAAAAAGAATTGCCAGTAGTACTTAAATGTACAACTGGCAATTCTTTTTACTCCACGCCTCGTACTGCATCTGATTTAAAAACAATTTTTGCGCTCAATCGCTTTTCGCGAATCGCTTTGTCGGTCGCATAAAATTCCCCACAAGCAGTACTAATGTACAGCATGTGGGGAATTTTATTTACCTTCTCGCGCTTCATCTAGAAAACAAGAAAAATTTCAGAACTAAGAAACTAAATAAAATGCAATTGACTCAACTATGCGGGGGGGGTAGACTTTGGGGTATATGACAAATCATGATGCTGCGCCGAGCTCAGAGCCAGGTGCAGAAGTAACACAAGAAGCAGGCTCAACTTTCGCAGTTGATCCAGCATACGCTGCGGAGGTTTTGGGCGAAGTCGCGGTCGATTTTCTTAAAACTAATGGGGTGGAGATTGGGGATGATGTAAGGCAAACGGGCACCCCCGAGGGACTGCCTTTTGGAAGTGAGTATTCCGAAGGAGAATATGCAACAAATAATGGATGGGCTAATTTCAAAGCAGGAGGATTAATGCGGGCAATTTACGTGACCCCAGAGGTTGAGAGTAGATTGGAAGCGGCTGGTTTCAAAAAAATAGACGCGGGAGTTATTGATAACAACCCTGATCGATTTCATGCTGGAATGGATTCATCTGCCCTCACGTCAATGGCAGAGCAAGTGGGGGTTGCCAGGCAGCAAGAAAGAAATCGCGATGAGGTGGACTTAACAAATGAAGCATATAGGGATAAATACGGCGCAGAAAAGCCCGAGTAAGGCGCTAAAAGGCATTCGCCCACTTCGCCTGGTAGTCAAAAGCTCGTTTTGAGCGCACTGCTTTGTTTCATTCATAAAAATTGCCGCCAGCAGTACTATCAAGTACAGCAGGCGGTAATTTTTATTCTGCGCCTCGCATTGCATCCCAACATGAGCTTTCTTGTATACTCGCGCTTCATCTAGAAAACAAGAAAAATTTCAGAACTAAGAAACTAAATAAAATGCAATTGACTCAACCGCTCCTTGTGTTTTCTGTCCTGATTCGTTATAGTTCTAGTAACTCAAAGCCATGTAGGCTTATTTTTTTCACTCACTGGAACGAGCGCAAAAGAGAAAAGAGGGAAGGAAATTAGTCATTATTTATCTATATATTATATGGAACGAGATTATCCCCTAGAGAAAGTTCGCAATTTCGGAATTATCGCGCATATCGACGCAGGCAAGACAACCACCAGCGAGCGTGTGCTTTTCTATACCGGTGTGTCGCACAAGATAGGCGAGGTACACGAAGGTGACACCGTCATGGACTGGATGGAACAAGAGCGTGAGCGTGGTATCACCATCACCTCAGCGGCAACAACCGCTTTCTGGAGCCCAACCTATATGCCGAAAGGGGATGATTCGCGTAAGCATCGCTTCAATCTCATCGACACTCCAGGCCACATCGACTTCACTATAGAAGTGAAGCGCTCATTGCGTGTACTCGACGGCGCAGTCGTTGTCTTCGATGGTGTCGCAGGAGTTGAGCCACAGTCTGAGACCAACTGGCGCTATGCGGACGAAGGTAAGGTGCCTCGCATCTGCTTCATCAATAAGCTTGATCGCACGGGAGCATCCTTTGAGAAATCCTACCAAAGCATCTTGGATCGACTGACAAAAAAAGCGGTACGCATGCAGATTCCCGTCGGAGAAGAGGATCAGTTCGCAGGCGTCATAGATCTCTTGACGATGAAGTATGTCACTTTTGAAGGAGAAATGGGCAATACGCTCGTTTACCATGAGATCCCCGATGAACATAAGTCCGATGCGGTGAAATATCGCGGCATGATGATCGAGGCCATTGTCGAAAATGACGAGAAGCTGATGAATGATTATCTCGAAGGAAAAGAACCATCGATTGAAGATCTGAAGCGTGTCCTACGTGTGGCAACTATAGCGAACGAGCTCGTCCCAGTATTTACAGGTTCTGCACTAAAAAACAAAGGCGTGCAGCTTGTGCTTGATGCCATCATCGACTTTCTCCCAAGTCCAATGGATATGCCGCCAACGAAGGGGCACGACCCAAAGACCGGTGAAGAGATATTCCGTCATCCCGACGACAAGGAACCGTTTTCCGCACTCGCATTCAAAATCGCAACTGACCCGTATGTCGGACAGCTCGCATTCTTTCGCGTCTACTCTGGCACACTCGAATCAGGTTCATACGTTTACAATGCGACGAAAGGAAAGAAAGAGCGTATCTCACGTATTCTCCGCATGCATGCTAATGAGCGCGAAGAGGTGAAGAAGGTCTTCGCGGGGGAGATCGCAGCTGCGGTCGGCCTCAAAGACACGCTCACATCGGATTCACTGTGCAGTGAAGATGCACCGATTATACTCGAACGTATCGTCATTCCTGAGCCGGTCATTTCGATGCGCATTGAACCAAAGACAAAACAAGATCAGGAGAAGATGGGTGTTGCACTGGGGCGTCTCTCTGCCGAAGATCCAACCTTCCGCGTCACAAGTGATACTGAGACGGGCGAAACCATCATCTGGGGAATGGGCGAGCTTCATCTTGAAATCATTGTCGATCGCATGAAGCGCGAATTCAGTGTCGAAGCAAACACAGGGAAGCCGCAGGTCGCTTATCGCGAAACCATCCAAGGAGAAGCGGAGGCAGAATGTAAGTACATCAAGCAGTCAGGTGGCCGCGGTCAGTATGGGCATGTGCGCATTCGAGTTAAGCCGATGGACCTCACGATCAAAGAAGAGGATCTGCCAAAAAACACCAAACGTTCGCCTGGTTTCGAGTTCGTTAACTCGATTAAGGGAGGTATCATTCCTCAGGAGTACATCTCACCCATCGAGAAAGGCCTCAAGGAAGGCATGGAGCGCGGTGTAGTTGCAGGTTACGCACTGGTTAATATTTCCGTCGAACTTTATGACGGATCATTCCACGAAGTTGATTCATCAGAAATTGCCTTCAAGATTGCAGGCTCTATGGCACTTCAAGATGCTGCCAAGAAAGCACGCCCCACATTGCTCGAGCCAGTCATGTTGGTCGAGATCGTTTTCCCAGACAAGTTCATGGGAGATGTCACGGGCTCGGTCGCAAGTCGTCGTGGTCAGGTCAACTCGATGGAAGACCGCGGAATGCTTAAGGTCGCAACCGCAATGATTCCGCTTGCTGAAATGTTCGGTTACGCGACAACACTTCGTTCGATGACCGAAGGCCGCGGAACATTCACCATGACTCCCGCTGAATATGTCGCAGTCCCTTCAAACGTTGCCGCAGCGGTGATAGAGATGAGAGGGAAATAGATTTTTTAAGTGTAGTAAGTGCAAAAAGTCACCTTCTCAGGTGATTTTTTGACTATCTGTATCGGATTAGTAAAATGATACTTATTAATTAATTTTTAAACTTATGGGAATGGATTCTGTACCCACGAATGATTCAAGTGAAG
>JAYVMS010000032.1:0-9780 GCA_043758815.1 bacterium | reverse complement strand
TCTCGCAGATGAGCCAACATTCTGGAAGCACTACAACAAAGACGAAGCATGGTTTATGAAGAAGGGTACAAAGATAGTCGAAGACAAAAAAGCCGCAGGTCACCCTATCACCAAAGAAGCGCTCGAATACGGCAAAGACATCATCGGCTCATTGGTGAAGTTCATGACCTCAGGCCCCGTGCTCATGCTAGCGATCGAAGGCAATCAGGCGGTCGCAGTGGTCAAGAAGCTTGTCGGAGAGACTGAGCCTGCAACAAGCGATGTCGGTACGATTCGCGGTGACTACACAATGGACTCTTACAGTATCGCGGCAATAGACGATCGTGCCGTGCGCAATCTCATGCATTGTTCTGATCAGGTGAGTGAGGCAGAGCGTGAACTCGGATTGTGGTTCAAAGAGGAGGAAATGTTGAGCTATCGCTTAGTGACTGAGGCGATACTGTACGACGTCAACTTGGACGGCATTTTAGAATAAATCTATTTTTGACACTCTCCTCGTCCTTCCCGATTTTGGATTCGGAGGCAGTATAGCTCATACAGCCTCTCGAATACCAAAACGGTCCAGGACTTCGGATTATATTCAAAAATAAATTTATTCCCCCATCTTGCATAACGAACCTTATCCCCAATCGACTACGGCGCATAATCAAAAAATTAACTATTCGCACTCCAAGTATTTGTGGATGAGCATGTGGAAAAAGGCTAGGAATAACATGTTGGTAAGGTGTGGGTAGGGGGTGTATAATGTGTGAGTATTCGGAAAAACCCTAGTTTTGGAACAGGGCTGGCCGAATCACCGATACCCTTGGGTTCCCGGTTGAGGTTGCCCACCTATAATCAATTAGGTTCCATCCGAATACATATATAAATGAAAACATCCTGTCGCGATAAAACGCACAGGATGTTTTCATTATTCCTTTCTCATAATCTTTCACAAATTTGTTTATACAAAACTCATTGTCGTTCGACAACAAGTTTGGTATGTTTATAGACCCCCACTATGTGGAGCTCAATTATGGTTTTTCTTGTGTTTTTGCTACGATGCTAAGTAACTAATCATGAAATCACGACGTCTCACACTCGCTCTCGTTTATTTTATTTTCTTCATTTGGGGAATAAATACGATAGCTGATCAAACCCACTTGTACTATCTGTTGTGGTGGTTCGACATACCCATGCACATTATGGGAGGCCTTTGGGTCGCACTCATGAGTCTCGTCGTCTATTACCACAGTCCCTATTTCAAGCGCAAAGATCGCTCGGTGGCATTTGTTATTTCATTCGCACTCGCGTCTACCATGATCATCGGTCTATTTTGGGAAGTTTTCGAGTTCAGTGTTGTGCATTTTGTAAAGCTAAACGACAACGGTCTCCTCGACACCCTCAAAGACTTGGTGGACGACCTAATGGGCGCCGCACTCGCTACCGCAATTTTCATCAAAAGGGGGTATAATAAATCCATATGACAAAAGCAAAAATTGGGTTTTATGGTGCTGTCGATGCGGTTACAGGCTCTAATTTCATGTTCGAATGGGAAGGCAAGCGCGTAGTTATCGATTGCGGACTCTATCAGGGAGATAAATTTGCTGATGATAGAAATCGCGAAAAGTTCGCCTACGACCCCGCCTCTATCGACGTGCTCGTCGTCACTCACTCACACATCGATCACATCGGCCGCATTCCAAAGTTTGTCCGCGAAGGTTTTAAGGGTGAGATCTACTCCACTCCACCCACACACGATCTTGCGAACATCATGCTTTCTGATACCGTAGATATATTGCAGCGTGAAGCTACTCGTGATGGTCGTGACCCGATATATGTGCAAAGCGATGTTGTAGAGACCATGAAGCTGTGGCGCACGCACGAATATTACGAGCCATTCGACATCATCCATGGGGTGAAGTGCGAGTTCAAAGACGCAGGTCACATGCTTGGTTCGGCGATGATGTTTCTTACAGCCAATGGTACAACAATGGTTTTCACTGGCGACTTAGGCAACTCCCCGTCACCTCTACTCCGCGATACGGACTCTATAAAAGGTGCGACATATTTGCTTATGGAGTCAGTCTACGGCGATCGCAATCACGAAAATCGCGATGAGCGCAAAGAGGTGCTCCGCCAAACCATCCTCGATTCTATTGCCAAAGGTGGCGTACTGGTCATTCCGGCTTTCTCTATTGAGCGTACTCAAGAGCTTTTGTATGAGCTGAACGAGATGGTCGAGCATCATAAAATTCCTGATGTGAAGATCTATGTTGATTCACCGCTTGCAATCAAGGCGACTGAGGTCTATCGCCGAAGCGACAAATACTTCAATCAAGAGACCCAGCACATCATCAAGGGGGGCGATGATGTATTCAAGTTCAAGAATCTGTACATGACCGAAACCAAGCAAGAATCAATGGCGATATGGGAGACAAAGGGTCCCAAAGTTATCATGGCAGGCTCTGGTATGGCAAACGGCGGCCGAATCGTGCACCACTTGAAGCATTACGCGGGAGACCCCAACAACGCCATATTACTCGTTGGCTATCAGGCAGCAGGTACTCCAGGGCGAAAGATCTCCGAAGGTATGAAGGTTGTGCGTTTAAATGGTGAAGACGTCACCATCAATGCAAAGGTCTCAGAACTCCACGGCTATTCAGGTCACAAAGACATGGATCACCTTGTAGAGTTCGCAGGCGAAGGCGCAGAGAGTTTAAAGAAAGTGTTCGTAGCGATAGGGGAGCCCAAGGCAGCAATGTTCCTGGCTCAGCGTATCCACGACTATGTGGGACTTGATGCAAGTGTCCCTAAGGTAGGGGATGTGATTGAGCTCGAATTTTAGACATCTATGAACGAAAAAAGGTGGTAAAACTCATAAAGCGGGCTTTGCTGGCGGGCTCAGTTGTGCTATCACTTATCATTGCGTTTGTTGTGTTCTCCGCTTTTGAAAATCCCGCATTCAAAGCCCCCGTACTTGCATGCCAGAACGGATGGCCTGAATTTATCGCATTAATGAAAAAGGATCCGATAGTTTTTGTCATGATCATTGCATTCCCACTTTATATGTTAGTGCAAGTTGCCGTGCGTATGCGTAATGAGGGTACGTTATTGGATGCGCTAAGCTTGCCGACTGTGACGAAGTACTTGTTCATCTGTTTCTGTGGGATGTTTGCGATCATCTTCTTTTTTGCCATTTGTGTCCCAGTCACATGAACGCTGAAGCAAAAATACCCCTGACGTGGGAGCTACTCCTTCGGGAGGAATTTAATAAGCATTACTTTCAAGCGTTGCAAGAAAATGTACGCAGTGCATATCTTTCAAGAAAAGTGCTTCCGCCGTCCATGGCGATGTTCCGCGCGTTCGATATGGTTGAGCCCAAAGATGTAAAAGTCGTCATTTTGGGACAAGATCCATATCACACCCCTCTGGTTGCTGATGGGCTTGCGTTTTCAAGCCCCGCGTGTAATCCCGTGCCGCCGTCACTACGCAATATTTTCAAAGAAATAGAGCGCGAATACGGAACTTGCCCCAAAACCCCGGACCTCACGGGGTGGGCCAAGCAGGGAGTACTCCTTTTAAATGCAACGCTTACAGTCGAGGCGGGAATAGCGAATTCTCACAGTGCGTATGGCTGGCATGAATTCACCGATGCGGTCATTCGCACATTAAGTGAAAAGGAAGAACACATCGTATTTTTGCTATGGGGTAATTCTGCACAAAAAAAGATGACACTCATTGGTGGATCAAAGCATTTGATACTTGAGTCGGCTCATCCCTCACCACTTTCTGCGCACAAAGGATTTTTGGGTAACGGTCATTTTAAAATGGCGAATGAGTATCTCGGGAAACAGGGACGGGGGAGTATCAATTGGTGTAATTAAGTGAACTCCGCTTGCTATAAATACAGCTCACTTTACAATCCCCAGTTCTTGTGGCAGAGCGCTTGTCAGGATAAAAGCGTGTGCTAGGATAAAAATATAAGAGCCTCACACTGCTTTCATATGAACGAAGGATACACAGAAACCAACACCGACCCAAAAGAAGCTCCACTTACCCTCGAAGAGAAGCAGTTAATATCCCTTTTCCGATTCGGCACTCAGGTGGTGGTAGCGCGTGGTGATGAGACCTTTGAGAATGACTGGATATATTTCTCGAATAATGGAAGAAACGTGCGTGTCGCCAAAAGAGATGGAAGCGGTACAAAAGACGTTCCCATCGAGGATTTTCTAAAGTTAAATTCGGAATCGGTAGTGCTCGCAGACTGATCATCCGATTGCTTTCATAAATTAAAAAAACCGCTGGAGCGGTTTTTTTGAATCTACTTGGCGACCATAACTTCCTTCGCGACGCGTTCAAATGTTTCTGGGTTGAACTCGGCGAGAGTAGCGAGTATCTTGCGATCAAGGACGATTTTCTTCTTGAGCTGTGTACCCATGAATTTGGAGTAAGTGAATCCAAGAGGGCGAAGCGCAGCGTTTATCTTTACCTGCCACATGCGGCGGAAATCGTTCTTCTTGTCTTTGCGATGAGCGAATTGGTATGCGCCCGCCTTGCGAAGGCCTACCTTTGCCTCGATCTCCTTTGTCGAGCGACCATGGCGAAAGCCTTTAGCGGCCTTCAGTATCTTCTTGCGATGTTTGTTGGAGGTGACTCCTCGTTTTACTCTTGACATATATTTATATTACTTACATTTAGCCGATATTCATCAAAAAACGGTTTTTTGCCTTCGCGGACATGTCGAGGATGCGGCTGCTTTTATTGTTCAGCTGGGTCGAGCGGCTCATCTTTGCATTGAAATGGTTGATACCGGCCTTGCGGACAAGCACCTTGCCTGACTTGGTGACCTTAACTCGCTTTGCGTATGATTTGTTTGTTTTCATATTATTTTGGTTCGGATGGTGTTT
Source organism: bacterium (assembly GCA_043758815.1). Lineage (GTDB taxonomy): Bacteria > Patescibacteriota > Minisyncoccia > Phycocordibacterales > UBA6899 > MHLP01. Next base: position 4,891 of record JAYVMS010000032.1, on the reverse strand, counting down.
TGGGTTCTTCTGCAACCTTTGTGCTTGGGACTATCGGACTCTTTCCGACCGCCTTTTCTATGACAACCGTCAGTCCCTTGGGGCTTTTCTTGGGGGTCTCAGAAACGCGATATTCTTCAGAAACAAGACGTAAGATGCGATCAAGTCGCTCTTCAAGGAATTTTGGTTCCATGTATTTCGTTCGTCCGGGAAGAAAAAGATCAAGCTTCACGCGGTGGCCTTCTTTGAGCCACTCGGAGCTCTTTTTGGCCTTTAATTCAAGATCGCGCTCGGATGTACCGATCTTGATCTGAATTGTCTTGGTCTCTGTGATGTGTGCTTTTGCGCGGGCGTCTCGATCTTTCTTCTGCGCAATGTACTGGAATCTACCATAGTCCATGATTTTTGCAACAGGGGGCTCGGCATTGGGTGATATCTCTATGAGGTCGAGGCCTTTCTCCTGTGCTTTCTTGATGGCGTCCTCCGTGTTCATGAGGCCTAGATTGCCATCTGCGTCATCAATAACCCGAAGTTTCGGGGCGCGGATCTGGTTGTTTATACGGACTTTTTCTTTCATTTAAAGTGAAGATTCTGCCTTAAGAGACCCTTGGATTCTAGCAGGAAATGAAAAAAAGGTACAGCAGAGAGGGAGATACTTGATAGATTGTGAACCGACCAGTTATTTGGGAATATTTTGAGGTTTAGGTTACCTATGTCACAGCAATTCACGAACTCTGTTATAATTTACGTGACGCTATGATGGCGCCATTTAATATAAGAAATATAGCAATATGAAAAGATCTTACAATCTAGCGGCTATGACTGTCATGACCGCACTTTTACTCGGGGCATCATCGGTCGCATTTGCAGAGGATGCAAGCACGACAACTACCGTCACGAGTCCCACCACCCCCTCCGTTGCCACGCCCATGTCTCCGGTCATGCCGCTCGGCGAAATGAAACTTGAGGTTGGACCTAGGGGGCGCGTGCTTATTCGCGGCAACGTCGAATCAGTAGGATCAGACTACGTCATGATTAAGAGCTGGGGTGGGGCATGGAAGGTAAAAGTCACCGCTTCTTCAGAGATTTTACCCAATGTAAGTGGCGGACTTGCTGACCTCTCAAAGTATGCAGTCGGCGATTATGTCGGTGCACAAGGAACAGTCTCCACTTCAGACGCATGGACGATCAATGCAACCGTCATTCGTGACCGTAATGAGCGTAGGGCTATCGCTACAGAGCGCAAGCAGAACGAGAAAGTAATGCGCGAGACCATGCAGGAGGACCGTAAGGCAGCCCATGATGCCGAAGCTCGCAATTACGAAGGTACTGTTGGCAGTGTCGACGGTCTCTCGATGACACTTACGCATGGAAGCACATCAATTGCTGTCACAACTGCAGCTACGACAAAGTTCGTTAATCGCAACTGGGCAACGATTACTTTCGCTGATGTAAAACCAGGCGACACTATCCGCGTCTACGGACCATCTTCGTCATCAACCGTGATGGCACAAGTAGTGCGCGATCTTTCGATACCTCGTAAGTTGGAACGATAAGAAATTTTTAGAAATAATAATGATCGGTAGGTAAAGAATAACCCCCGCATATAGCGGGGGTTATTTTTAATCTTCAGAAGAATATCGTGCCGAGCATGACATCCTCGATTTCATCAATTTCTTTGGGTGCATCTTTTGAGAGTACCTCATTGCCATCTTCGGTCACGAGTACATCATCCTCGATACGTATACCGATGCCTTTATAGATCTCCGGAACATCAAGGTTTGGATTGACATAGAGACCGGGTTCTACCGTAAGCACCATCCCAGGTAGGAGCTTGCGCATCGGTAAGCTTTTGTCGTTACGCTGGTAGTCACCTGCATCATGCACATCAAGTCCAAGCCAGTGTGACGTGGAGTGGATGGTGAATGGCTTGTGCATATCTCCCTCAAACGCCAAGGCGGGAGTTTTCGCTGCAATGAAACCTAAGTTCATGAGTCCTTCGCAGAGCGAAAGCATTGCCGCCTTGTGAACGTCATAGAAACTTACACCAGGACGCACTTTGTCAATAGCGATTTTCTGTGCCGTGAGTACTATGCTATAGAGTGCTCGCTGCGGAGGCGAGAATACACCATTGGCTGGAAATGTGCGGGTTATATCGCTTGCGTATCCATCGAATTCGCCACCGGCATCGACAAGCACGAGGTCGCCATCACCAATGAGGGAATTGTTTTCTGTGTAGTGAAGCGTACACGCATTAGTGCCAGACGCAACGATCGATGGATATGCACCGAGTCGCTCACTTCCGTTCTTGCGCAAATAATATGTTATTTCCGCTTCGAGGTCGGACTCTCTCATTCCTGGTCGTACCTTTTCGAGTATCGCGCGATGCATCTTGGCAGACAGAGCGATACCTGCACGCATGATGCTTTGCTCGGTCGGATCTTTAATAAGACGGAACTCAGAGAGGAGAGTGCCTATATCAAGATGAAGTACTCGAGAAGGTGACGCTTGGCGGTGCGCTTCAATGAGCTGACGTAGTGCAATGTTGCCGTCGGCTGCAGTCGTAAAATAAACCGTATCACAGCCGAGAAGCAGAGTGCGGATGATGTCCGCGACTTCTTCGGGTGCTTCGCACGAATAGGCCTCATCGATGCCAAGTGTGTTGATGGCACCATCTTGTCCCAAGCGTTTTCCAGTCCAGATTTCCTTTGTTGCGTCTTTTGGACGAGCAAAGAGAACTGACTTACCATGTTTCCCGCCGGTAATGACCAAAAGTGCATCTGGCTCAGAGAAATTGGTCAGGTAAAGCATGTTGCTTGTTTGCCTGAAGGGATATTCGACGTCGTTATTTCGTGTCTGTGCACGCGCTCCGGAGATGAAGGCGATACCATTTTTACCAAGTTTTCTTGCGAGCGACTTTCTGCGCATACGATGAACAAAGTTTTCCATGATGCTTCCTTAAATTGTGAAGGACAAAAAGCTCTCTTTAGAGTAGCTGCTTTTATGACTGCGTCAAATATGTGTTTATCCGTTAAGGGCAATGAGATAAACATCAACGATCATTATGAGACAGGCGATAGACTTACGAAAGATATCTTTATTGTGAAATAGTTCGTCGCAGACGAGGGTCGTGAAAAGCGAAGAGCTCCGCTTCATTGCGATCACAAGACCAATTGCTGTAAGTACTGTTACCTCAGCCTGTATCAGTCGGTGTCCCGATGTAAGGAGTGCAATAAAAACTACGCTTTACTAATTTGTCCGTATCAGCCGATATGGCGCAGCAAGTTATGTCGCATAATAAAAAACAGCCACCTCGCGGGGACTGTTTTGTTATTCTTAAATCTTTTAAACAAAAGTACGAATGCGGCTCAGGAGCCGCGCGGCCTCTCCGTGACGGAGACTTCAACCTCTCTGACTTCGAGGTTCTGGCCTTTGGCGACGACCGAGTCGACGCTTGCGGGCTTGCCGCCAACCATGAAGTTTTTGCCTTTGGGGTCCACGCCCATCTTGGCGAGGATCTCGCCGACGGTGGTCCCCGTAACTGTGATCTCGACTTCGAGCTTCTCCTTCTTCGGCTTTCCTTGAAGCGGGGTCACGGTAACGGCAACCTTCATCAGGTGTTTCTCACTCAATTCAATTCTCCTCTAGGTGGATTTTCAACTCTGAACCGCACAATCGGTCGACGTGCCTGTTTTTTATACCACATGCCCAAAAATTTGCCAAGTTCTCGCCAACTTCTGCCGCTAAAGCAAGGGAGACAAAGATGATACCGTGCAGTCCACACATTTGTTGGGCTGTATTAGCGTCATCGTAGGCAAGAAAGTATTCATAGTGGGCAATATCAGCCGGCTTACACGGCTCGATAGCGAACACCTGCCAGAACTTCTCTGCCGTACGGGTGTCGACCACAATATCAACAAGGGGATTGTTTTTTACTTTCTCCCATACGAGTTTGCGCGCATGCATCGAATCAACACAAACAATGACCGTGCCCCTCAGCTTCTCGCCGGCATACATCGCGGACTTCCGAGTTATGTTCACTTCAGTATCGCGTGCGATGAGCGCTCCGAGGGCCTCGACCTTCTGTGTTGCGAAGTCGCCACTCCCATAGGCCGATGGCGCGATATTGTGCGAGTCGATCGAGTCGCCGTCATAGACGGTGATGTCGCACGCTCCCATGCGTGCAAGCATGATGGCAATATTGCTCCCCACAGCTCCAGCGCCAATGATGGTGACCGGGCGAATAGATTCGCGTGGAAAATAATATTTCTGCTGGGAAAGATTAAGCATGCGTGACCTCACTTACAGTTTCAGTTTCAATCGGCCATTCTTCGATCTTCGAATGAATGACATTCTCTGGGGTGTACCCATCGGTGAGCCAGATCAGTACATATTCCACTGCATCGCCAAAGCGGTATTCAGACACCGCCTTTTCGATATTGTCGCCGATGTTGCCGAAGCAGTAACCGAAAGCGGGGGAAATGTGCGGATGTGAGATACCCTTCGGATGGTATGATCCTTCTGCCCAGATTGAGATGGTGCCATCAAGATCAAAGCGACAAACAAACGTTTCCGCTATCTTGTAGCTCACCCCTGTGTGCTCGATGCTAATGCGTTTGGTTCGGAGCTCAAAACCAATATTCGGTATAAGGGTCGCACTTTCGACAAGGGGGTGTTTAAGGATGCGTGTATGATCACTTACCATAAGTGCAACAACATCCTGACTCAACGATCCGCTCGCAAACAGGGTTTTATGCACCATGGTGATGTGCACGAGAGTCCTTCTTGCAAAGCGCAGCTTTTCCTCAAGTGATGTCACCTCTTTTTGGGCTTCACCTATTTTTGTTTTAAAGAGAGTCTGATAGTTAGCGAAATACTCTACCGCGAGTTGCTCCATCGCCTGAGGCAAGAG
>JAYVMS010000031.1:0-5725 GCA_043758815.1 bacterium | reverse complement strand
TCCACCAGTAGGCAAATCTCAAGTAGGAATTAAAGACTCTGTCATTCGCTTTTATCGTAAACAGTGACATTACAAAGATCGCAGGAAAGAAAAGGAGCCAGTCTGCTTTGCCAAAAAAGTCGAAGTAGAAGCTGTTTCTACATTGCAAATCTTCGTAGCATGAATTCCATGTCATTACGATGATTACCATAAAAAGAGTGCCCAAAAACGAGGTCCAAAATATTCTTTTTTTTGTTAATATCTTTTTCATTATAGTGGTTAATAATTCACAATAATATTTCCCTTTTGAGTTTGCAGATTTGGGACAATCATTCCTGTTAATTTCTGCTTAGCCAGACGATCATCAGCATCTTCGTCAGTAAGCGGGGTAAATGGGGATAAGTACAGTATTTTCACATCATTCATGTTCTAATGTGTCGCCTTTTTGGGCCGCCCACCATCGCGTTGCGTAGAAAGCATATCATGGGCAACAACCATCTCTGTGACCCATTCCTGAGAGCCGAAGGGTGCGTTCTTTTTGATCGCGTGTCGGATCTCGTCAAGGTCATCGTCATGAAGGATTGTATTCACGGAAGCTATATAGTTGGAAGGAAGTCTCGTGGGAAGTGTTGCAAGTAATTTCTTGTCTTCTTTGTTTCCACGCAATCTTTTGACAAGACTCCCCCATGGATACTGCTCGGCACGTTTGACGAGCTTTGCGCGTAATGGATTCTGCTCTACATAGCGGATAACCGTAGTGAAGTGCTGGTCAGCTTCAATCGGAAAGGATTTATAGGTTCCTTGATAGAGATGACCGTGACCAATGCTTTTTGTTGTTACCCTCCGTTGTCGCACATGGGTGGTGGTGAGCCAATGCATAAAGTCACGCATGTCCGTATCCTTCTTTGGATAGAGTAGAAGATGCCAATGGTTCGGCATGATGGTGTATGCGAGGAGGCGCATATCGGTGAGTTGTACTGCTTCGAGCAGAAGGGACTCGAAGTGTTTATAGTCTTTCTCAGTATTAAAGATCCGCACACGACCATTGGCACGATTGATGACGTGATAGATGGTGTCACCAATGGCGACGCGGTTCATGCGGGGCATGAAAGATATTATACCATGTGTTTTGAGAAAATACTGTACTTATCCCCGTTTCTCCCCGTTTCCGTTTACAATGAGGTCGATGCGGGAAAGGCGGGGCATATACTGATATTATAGCATGCATTTTATGAATCAATGGGGACTGTCCCCGTTTTCCGTTTTCCTATCCCCTCTTTCGTAACGCGAAGGATTTGTACGCGATGAGGACGAGGGAGATCAGAACAAAGATAATGTTCATTCCGAAAGTTATGCGACCTTTGTCTATCGGCACAAGACCACCACCTGAGCTTGGAACAAGAGCGACAAGTAGAACCCATGGGGGCGTAAACCAGTAAACAAATATCAGCCACGCACGAAACACTTCTTCCTGCAGTTTGTATGTGAGGAGCGAAAAAAAGAAGATAGGGATGATTGGGGAAAATAGTATCTCAATATTGGCAAGTGTTGTTATGCAATCACCCCAAACTTTTCCGCACAGTTGATAATTACCAATATAATCCCAAAGGAGAAGCAGTGCGGTTGCTATCCCAGAAACAATAAATATATTTTTCTTCGTCATCCAATTTTTCATATCTTTATTTTATATTCATTAAGTACTTTCGCTCTCTTATCCCCACTACTATTACGAGTCACACCCTACAACCCCCGGATATAGCACAATAAGAATAATTACATGTTTTATGATTTAGTAAGTTATCTGTATTTTCCCGCTTTGTGTCTTTAATCCAACCACCACCATGCCGGGAAGTGTTGTCTTAACTAATCGCGCATCAACATCGTCATCTGCATCATTGTCACCCGTATCAATGAAGTACTTCATTATTATAGTGACATTCTTCTTTGAACGATAGTGGGATTCAATACCCGTCGTACTCGTAGCAGCACGTGCAGCGAACATCTTATATGAGCCTCGGGGGCTTATGTTCCATTTATATTTGAGTGTGGCAGTTGCGGTATTTGAAACACCATCATAAATTAGCTTACTGATAGCAAGGTTAATGTGTCCTGCCTTTGATGGGGATTGATCGAAGAGTACCTGCAGGGTATGCCCTGCTTGATCAGTGATATTCGAAGATGTTGCTGTGGTGACAACAGTCGTACTTGAGAGATTATCTATCCCCAAGATAGTGAGCACCTGAGACAGAGAATCTAAGACGACATCTGCTTCGGGGGTTGTCTTGTCGATTTTTAATTTAAGCGTGTTCGTGGCCTCTATATTTCCGGCATTGTCAGTTGAGCGGTAAAGGAGTGTTATGCTACCTTCGGTTGCGATGATAAAGGGAGCAATATAATCATTCCATGATGCGCCATTATTAAGTGTGTAGGTGGTTGAGGCAATAACATTCTCTGTAGCGGTGGCGGAGAGAGCAACGAGCACATTACTTGTATACCAACCATTGTTGCCGAGAGTGCCTATTGTGGAGGCGGTAGTTACGGGAGGAGTAGTATCGAGAGTAACAATGCCACCAAGTTTTGGGGTTAGGTTAAAGTCGATTATTCCATCGGCATTACGGTCGATGTGAAGAGGTGAAGCACCGACAATAGTACCGTTACTAAAATCCATGGTAACCACAGTGCTTGTAGATGTTGGGATATCAGCAAACGTAGCGGTGGCAATAATACTATCGCCAACTACTTCTTGTATATCCAATGAGAAAAATCCTGTACCTTGTCCATTTAGTATCAAGTGAGACGTTGTGGATGCTGGCGCTGTGATATATTTTACTTCTCCAAACTCACGATAGTATACGCCGGGGATTTGTGAATCTATAAATCCTGTTGTGGTTGATATGCCTGCGTGGTGACCTTCTGTGTCATAAAGATTGAGTGTGAGTGGGGAATGAAGGAAGTAGCGGAGCTTCTTTGTTGAGATACTACGGGGGGTTGAGGTTGAGAGATACTGATACTGCGAAAGATTAGCAGGATTGTTGGTAAAAATATCGCCGATAAAAGACCTGAGATTCTGAACTTCAAGAATATCTGCATGGCTTGCTGAAAAAAGTCCTAACGCAGTTCGAACCTTGTGATCATCATTATATCCCTGCAAGTTTAACCAATACCGCAACACATTAGTTGAGCTCGTGCTCATTGCAAGCGCACTTGGTGCCACCACAGTCCCATCGCCATCTTCGATAAGCGTCGGATTGTAATCCCAAGTCGGTGAGCTAAATAAATGATGATTTTCTTTATATTCGATACCCGCAAGCGTATCCACTCCCCAACCAGCAATCTCGATCACTTGAATACTTGTGGGTATTTGCAAATTATCTAATCTCGCATGCATCAATGCTGCACCATTGATTAGAGTAAGATTAAGTGCCGGGGGTGTTTTGATATCCAAGTTGTTCGCAACTGTTCGTGCTGTAGCGCCTTCGTTATTTAAAAGGTAATTAGTAAGTTCACTGGTATTATCTATACTTGTTCCATAATTTGCCTGCTCTGGGTTAAAGAGTGGAGTTGTCGCAAATGTAACCACTGGTGTTTGCACATCATGAAAATACAGAGTTGAAGGCAAAAGATTGTATGCGGCAGGAAGATTTTTAGCCAACGCTCGTGCTGTATAATCTGAAAGGAAAAAAGGTGCAGAGGCTGGAATCCCTTGTTTGTATCCATGTAACAAGGCACCGATTGCCTGCGGTGTTCCTGTTTGCGGCACGGCCACAAAAACTATTTTATCTATCTTATAGAGCAGTGGATCGCGTGCCTCCTCAAGCCTTTTAATCAAAGCCTTTGTTACGAGTCCACCATTAGAATGTGCGATGATTGTCACTTTGCCAGTTCGTGAACTTGCAACAAGTCGTCGCAATTCACTTATAATGTATGGATCTGAAGATGCTACGACGTATGATATGTTCGATCCTGTCTTTATGCCTCCATTTAAAATATCCTCGAGGGAAAGGCGCCAGTCATAAGGCACTACTGAATAATCTTTTATTACGCGCTGAGTTTCTTTCATATCTTTAAGTTGCGTGAGAAAAGACTTATAGATATTTGACGCAGCGAATCCAAATTTTTCAGGATACGCCTCATCGATAACATCGCGGGTGTAGATTTGCACAAATGGATTCGCAAAATCTCCTGGGCGCCTCCCTGTCTCGTCCAAAAAAAGATTTTTTGTGTCAAAATTTTCGGCAGGTTCCCATCGGCGATGTTCAAACCCAAACGAATCTGTTTCATACAATCTACTTGCCTCGAGCCCAGGCAAGAAAAGCACATTCGAATTGCAGTCGATCACACAGGTACCTTGGGGTTCTTCCGTGAGCCACTGTCCGTAATCCACATTGTCGGACACACGGTCACCGGCGCCTGTCGGGTTGGTTGCGTGGGTTGGCCCTGTTGCGCTCCCCCACCAGTTGTTTGTCGCATCGATCACCCTTTGCCTTCCATTAAATATTCCATACTCAAGGTTGTCATGAATACTCGAGTTGTGCACCGCAAAGTTTCCTCCCTCAACGATGATACCGGAATGAGCGGCATTGGTTATCGTGCTATTTGTTATTGTGGTTGAACCTGAATTTTGACTGAAACCATAGTTACCAACTTGGGAAAGCGTGACATTGTCGAGGGTGAGAATGCCTCCGGAATTCTTAATTGTTGGAAATGCCGCTATCGCTCCGACATAAGGATCAAATGAGGTCGAGCCACCGTAATGGATGATAGCATTTGAGATCTGCGCTGATGAGCCCACGCTGAAGGCAAGGTCCTGCCAGTCACCTGGGAGGGGTGTTGTGCTTCCATCACTATTTGTGTCGCCAAGGACCGAGTCATCTTTTATTGAGGTGATATAAACCTTATCTACTGCGGTGGGTGAACCGACGATCAGATTGCCCGAAATTGCAAAATTAGAAGTTGGGTTCATCTTGATGACCGCCCCAGGAAGTATAGTAAGTGTTCGCCCAAGGGGGACTTCTACTGAGTACGGCTCGAATGCGAGACCATCCTTTGGAAATACTGTGTCTTCAGTGAGCTGGAAGGTTAAGAATATGCTTGCTTGTCCTGAATTACCGCCCCGATCAAGAAAGCGCACTTGAGAACTACCAAAATCAACTGCTTTGTGCGAAATAATATTAGTAAAGGTGTTTTGACCAAAATCCAAAGATGAAGCGGTAGCGATAAACATTCCATAAGCCATATTGTCGAATGTCGAACCAAACACCCTGAACGTTCCGTGGCTGCCGGAAATTCCCGCTGACCCCAAATTAGTGAAAGTAGAACTTGAAACCGTAACAGTGCCTGTATTAAGGCGGAGTCCGTCGTTGCTACTAGATGAAAGTTTTGTGTGGTCTAGCGAGACCATACCTCCTTCATTTTGAATAAGGGGCAAATGATCAAAGCCACCTGCACCATCAGGAATGACATTACCCCCATAACTAATATCAGTATTCACCACATTCAATGCACCACCTGTATAAACAACAATATCTCTCCAGTCGCCTCTCGCGGGTGCGATAGGACCTCCATCATCACGTATAGATGTGATACTCACTTTTTCACCACTAGTTGCTCCTATATTGAGAGTGCCTTCTACAATAAAGGGAGTCGAGTCGAGGGTTGCCATAACCACTGTACCTGGCTCGATGGTGAGTGTCGCACCACGGAGAACATAGACGCTGTTTACCAGATAGGGTCCTGCGGCTTTGGA
>JAYVMS010000030.1:0-5877 GCA_043758815.1 bacterium | reverse complement strand
TGTTGGAGTTTGAACAGGCGGGTGAGTACAAGCGCATGATCTTCGGGCTTAAGCATATAAAAGATGTCTCACTTATCGATGAAAATATTCGCACTGCGTCACAGCGCTCATCAAAGAAGCGCGCAAAAGCATACCGCATCGAAGCATATGATGTGGCTCATATCAGCGGTAAGTATACTGTGGGTGTAATGGTGGTTGTCGAAGATGGGCAGCCCAAAAAATCTGATTATAGGAAATTCAAGATCAGGATAGACAGTGAGCGCGCAAACGACACACTGCACCTCGAAGAAGTATTGCGTAGGCGATTTGGTCACAGTGAATGGTCAAAACCCGACCTGCTTGTTATTGACGGTGGCACCGCACAAAAAAGGCGCGCTGAGAGTGTACTGAAAGACCTTGATCTCAATATCGACGTTGTAAGCGTTGTTAAAGATGCGCGCCATAAACCAAAGGCAATTCTCGGAAACAAAGAAATAGCCGAATCCTACAAAAACGGAATCATTATTAGCAACGCCGAATCTCACCGCTTTGCAGTCACGTATCATCGATTATTAAGAGAAAGATTAACTACGAAATAGTACTAGCACAGACACAAATACTCAGTATGCGTTTTGCTGTATGTAACATTATTTAAAAAATGAGGTTATAATGCTTACATGACGCGATTACGAGTAGGAGTTGTGCGCGGTGGACCATCAAGTGAATATCTTGTCTCACTAAAGACGGGGGAGAATGTCTTACGCAATTTAAATGCAGATAAATATATTGCAACTGATATTCTCATTACCCCGCGAGGTGATTGGTTCATGAATGGCGTGCGCACAGACCTTGCGAACATTGCACAGCACATAGACATTGCATGGAACGCAATGCACGGCACGTTTGGTGAAGATGGCAAAGTGCAGAAACAATTCGAAGCCTTCGGGATCCCTTACACTGGCTCCGGTGTGCTCGCATCTGCCGTGGGGATGAACAAAGAAATTGCAAAAGAGCGTTTCAAAGAAGCTGGAATACTTGTTGCAAAGGGATACACCGTTGCAAATTCTGACGACCTCAAAGAAGCCGCATTCCAGCTTTTTTATGACATGCATCTTCCTGTAATTGTGAAGCCTGTATCGGGGGGATCTTCAGTTGCGACAAAGATAGTGCATAACTTTGATGACCTGCAGCATGCACTTTTTGAGGCGAGTAAATATGGCGATATTCTTGTCGAGGAATTTATTGTCGGTAAGGAAGCGACGGTGTGTGTCATTGATAGTGGAGCTATAGGGGAGCATTTTGTACTTTTTCCTATAGAAATAGTCCCACCGTCAAAAAATGAATTTTTTGATTATGAAGCCAAATATAGCGGAAAGTCCAAAGAGATCTGCCCGGGAAGATTTACTCTTACCACCCATTCAACGCTTCGCGACCTAGCGACAAAGGCACACCAAGCCATCGGAGCTCGACACTACTCACGCACAGACTTCATCATCTCAGATAAGGGAATCTATGCGCTTGAGATAAACACACTTCCAGGGCTCACAAAAGAATCTTTAATGCCGAAAGCACTCAAGATGGGAGGAATAACTTTTCCACAATTTCTCGACCATGTCATCGACCTTGCTATAGCAGGGAAGTAAGTCTTGAGGGATACTTGCGAATACCTAACATACAGCATAGTCTAAGTTTAGGTTACGATAGGAGGCAAAATGTTCAAATGGCTAAGGAATTGGCTGAAAAAAATTGACCTCAAGCACGAGCTCGAGAAAGAAATGAAGTATCTTTTTATGCTTTGCGTTTGGGGTGAGCTTTTGGGTGACTATGATCAAAGGCTGATTGAACTAAAAGAGCTCTATATTACAAAAGGACTGTCTCGCCAAGAAGTCGAAAAAATCTACAAAAACTTTTCTCCGACTTTGGAGATCGGATAAAATTTCGCTCACGCGAGATTTTTTTAAACCCACGAAACGCTTAACTAGAAGACTCGTTGTGGACCTATGGAGAATCGAAGCTTACCGCTTCTGTACACCTTTTCGATTTGTTCAGAGAGGACTCTTCACAAATATCAAAAAGCTCTTCGATTCTCCAGCGCACGCAAGTAATTTGCGTGCTTAGCTCCAAACTCGAAGACTCGTTGTGGACCTATGGAGAATCGAACTCCAGACTCAACTATGCCATAGTCGCGTAATACCACTTTACTATAGGCCCAATGTTTTAGATTATACATATTTGTTGAGTTATTGCATCTTAAAACTTTTATGTTAATATGTCTTAGTCTTTGATTCGTGGCCTAAAATTGACTTTAGGCGGATGAATAAAGAAAATAAATCAAGCCTATAGCTGTCTTGGTAGGTATCAGTAGGAAGGTTAGAAAAATATATTGTTCGATGTTTGGGCCTATAGCTGTCTTGGTAGGTATCAGGAGAGAGGGCAGAAAATGTTTGAGTGTTGATAGAATAAGTAAGTTTGGGCCTATAGCTCAGTTGGTAGAGCAGCGCATTTGCAATGCGAAGGTCTGCGGTTCAAATCCGCATAGGTCCACCAGTACAAAAACCGCCCATAGGGCGTTTTTTTTGTTTAAAATTTGCCAGCATATGATGTTCCATTTTATAATTGCTCACCTGGAATTTTAGCGACAGATAATAATTAATATGAACAATATCGAATGTGAGGTGCGCTGTTTGATAAGTGAGGATGAATACCAAACGCTACTTGGGCAGTTTAAAGATGTGGCGGTGTTTGAGGGCGCCGATGAGCAAGTTACGTATTATTTTGATTCTAAGGAAGATCTGCGCATTCAAAAAAATGAGCACTACGCGAAGGTATGGCTTAAGAAAGGGGAGCTTCACGATGACCACAGGGAGGAAATCGAGATAAAGGTACCGAAGGATGATTTTGAGAAACTTGAGCATCTCTTTCTTCTGCTTGGATACAATATCTCCATCAAATGGTTCCGAACAAGGAATGCGTTTAAGTGGGGGGATATTGATGTCGCACTCGACCACACCAAAGGATATGGTCACATTCTCGAACTCGAAAAATTGACGAATGACGAAGAGAAAGAGAACACTGTCCACTATTTAAAGAGTAAGCTTGTCCAGCTTGGTCTTGAGCAAACCCCGAAAGAAACATTCGACCAGAAGTATCAGTACTACAAAGAACACTGGAGAGAAATAATGTAGTTTAATTCAGTCTCAAGACCTGCACAAACAGATGAGATTCGCATTTTTTACGCCCAAATGATGTTGGGAAAGTCGTACGTGCTAGTACGGCTTCCCGACTCATTTGGGAGAAAAATGCGAAGATCGCTGTTCTGTGAAGGTCTGTAAGTCGAATAACTTTACTGCAAGTAAATTGCGATACTGTATGATGAATATGACGCATGAAAGCATATTCGCCAGTTTTGAACTTTCTCTATCGTAGTCTTGTGTTGGTGGAGGGTATATCGGGCAAACGCATCGAAGGTGCGCAGATGATCGTACTTAAAGACGAGCATGTTTTACTCATCAAGCCAACGTATCGACCACACTGGGAGTTCCCAGGTGGAAAGATAGAAAAGATGGAGGCCCCCGAAACCGCAGCAGTGCGAGAAACCAAGGAAGAAGCGCGGATATTTGTAAAAAAGATCGCACGCAAGTTGGGAACTTATAACGATCACTACCTCAACAGATCGGTCGTCATTCATGTCTACATTGCAGAGATTTGGGAAGAGCTCGATCTATGGAAACCTGGAATGGAAATATCGCGCAGGGGCTTCTTTCCGCTCGATGATCTCCCCGAAGACATATCGAAGTCAACGCTGCTTCGCTTAAAAGAGCTCGCGACACACGCAGACAAAGAATTTGCGGGTGAATGGCAGTAGGGGCGTAAAGAGTTGTATACTGAGAACATGGACAACTCACACGTTAAACTAAGCGAATTCAGCCAACACCTCTCGTCGGCGGATCTTGCGCGCGTACTGCGCTCACGCGTGCAAAATGGCAAGATCATATTTGATTTTTCTGGGATACAGTCTGTAAGTGCTGCGTTTTTTGAGGAATTGTTCGGCAAGCTACTTGAGTCTTATGGCGAAGAAATGTTCAACCAACATGTTGGTTGGACAGGACTTTCTATGGGGCAGGATCAAATGCTCTCGGGTGTACTCAGTAAGCATAAGCACAAGCGCTAAGAGCTGGTGAAAATGAGGTCGTTTGGCTCATGATATAATCTCAGCATGATAACCCCTGAGTTTGAGGAGGAATATAAAAAGCTGAACGAACGGCAAAAGAAAGCGGTCGATGCCATCGACGGCCCTGTTATGGTTGTTGCGGGCCCTGGTACTGGTAAAACACAGGTACTCGCGCTTAGAGTTGTGAATATTCTGCAAAACAGAGAAGTTTCTCCACACAACATTCTCTGTCTCACATTCACAGAGAACGGAGCGATAAATATGCGCGAACGTCTACATAAATTCATCAAGCAGGATGCTTATCGTGTGGGCATCTATACCTTCCACGCGTTTTGTAACTCTGTCATCACCCGCTATCCGGAATATTTTTATAACGCCGCCACTTACTCGCAAGCAACTGATCTCGACAGAATTGAGATTATCGAAGGAATATTCTCTTCGTTACCGCACGGACACCCACTCGCGAGCTCTCACCCCGAGAAAGGCTTTGTCTACCTGCGCGATACGATTGATCGCATCAAGCACATAAAGAGCGGCGGCTTTACACCGCATGAGTATATTGCAATCCTCGATACGCTAGAAAAGGAGTATGCGCCAATAAATGAGATATTGGAGGGTTGGCCAGTAGGTCGGGCAAGTATCAAGAAACTCGATGAACTCCTGCCTATACAAGAAGCAATTTCGCATATTGCATCAAATCAGAATTCGACCACCGCACTGTTCTTGGCGAAGACACTTTCGCTTGCCATTGATGAGGCGCGAAATGTGGAGAAAATGGAACCAGTTTCTGAGTGGAAAAAAAGATATACAGTAAAAGATGAAGAGACAATACTCCTCAAGGATTCGCTAAATTTTGAAAAAATAAAATCAGTAGGAGAGATATATCGTGCGTACTCAGATGGCCTGCACAAAAAAGGCCTATATGACTATGACGACATGATCATCGAAGTCGCACATGCACTCCGTGACAATAGCATATTGCGCAATGAGCTAGAGGAACAGTATCAATATATTCTTATCGATGAGTTTCAAGATACAAACGTTGCGCAGATGAACCTCGTGCGTGCCATAACCTCAAGCTACATTCACGAAGGTCGACCCAATGTGATGGTTGTCGGTGACGACGATCAGGCAATTTATAAGTTCCAAGGTGCTGAAATATCTAATATTACTGAGTTCAGAGACAAGACATTTAAAGATACAACGACCATTGTACTCGACACCAACTATCGCTCGCATAAGCAGATACTTGATTATGCGCGCACTGTCGTACTGCAAGGCGACAATCGCCTCGAAAAGAATTACAAAGACATCAGCAAAGAGCTCTCGCAGGGGAATGCTTCAGTTCCGAAAGGAACACTTGAGATAGCGCGACACAACTCAGACATCGAAGAGTATGCCACGTTAGCAAAGACCCTAAGAAAGCTTTTGGACAACAACACTCACCCAGAAGACATCGCCATATTGGGGCGAAACCACCGCGAACTCAAGGCGATGCTTCCGTATCTCGATCAACTTGAGATACCGTATGAGTACATCAAAAAGGCCAATGTGTTCGACGAGGTGCATGTAAAAGAGCTCGTCAATGTATGCGACTACATTTCATCGGTATCAGGAGCAGGTGAGCGCAAAGACTTCTTACTGCCGAGCATTCTCTCGTACCCCTATCTCAATATCCCTCGTGCAAGTATTTTTGATATTGCAATAAAGGCAAAGGAGGGAAATCT
>JAYVMS010000029.1:0-4597 GCA_043758815.1 bacterium | reverse complement strand
ATCTGCTCATAGAAAGCATCGCACCAAAACGTGCTTTTGCTTTCCATAAATTCCACATTTGAGATCCCCTCTTCTATGTTTAGTGCGAGCCGCTCAAGTAGCGTTATCGCATAAAAAATATTATTCGCTCCGACAAGTACTTTGCCCGAAACTTTATTGGTTGACATATAACCCCCTCAATTCATCTCACTCTATAGTAGCGTGCTTTTAGAGAGCTGCAAAATTACTCTTATTTTCTTGACCTACGCACAGACTTTGCTTTGACGGGTTCGCCTTTGAGCATATGTATCTCATCGCGCAAGAGTGCTGCGGTCTCAAAATCTAGTTCTTTTACTGCACTCATCATTTGTTTCTCTTTTTGCTTGATAAGTTTTGCAGGATCCTTTTCGAACTGCTTCTTGTCGAGCAATAACATTTCCTTAAGCGTCCTATCGTGGACTGACTGAAGCTCTTCGGTGATGTCGTGAATTTTCTTCTTAATGGAGATGGGCGTGATACCGTATTTTGTGTTGTGATCTATTTGTATCGTACGTCTTCGATTCGTTTCCCCTATCGCTGCACCGAGTGAGCCTGTGATGACATCAGCATAAAGCAGTACGCGTCCGTTTATGTGGCGCGCAGCACGTCCGATGGTCTGTATGAGCGAGGTCTCTGAACGCAAAAATCCCTCTTTGTCAGCATCTAGGATCGCGACAAGTGAGACCTCTGGCAGGTCGAGTCCTTCGCGCAGCAGATTGACGCCAACGAGACAGTCAAATGTGCCTTTGCGGAATTCGGTAAGGATCTTTATGCGGTCGATCGTCTTCACATCACTGTGGAGGTATTCGGAGCGTACACCCTTTTCTTTAAGATATGTAGCAAGATCCTCAGCCATCTTTTTGGTAAGCGTCGTGACGATGACACGTTCATTTTTCTTGACAACCTTAATCGTCTCTTCGATAAAATCTGCTATCTGGCCTTTGTTGTTTTTTGTTTCGACTATTGGACGAACAACCATTTCAGGATCAATAAGGCCGGTAGGGCGAATCACCTGCTCAACAACCTGTTCGCTCACTTCTGCCTCGAACTTTGACGGTGTTGCAGAGGTAAATAGTACCTGCCCAACGCGCTTTTCCCATTCTGGAAATGTCAGCGGCCTGTTGTCCATGGCTGATGGCAGGCGGAAACCGTGCTCGACAAGCGTCTTCTTGCGAGACTGATCCCCTGCATACATACCGCGTATTTGTGGAATGGTGACATGCGATTCGTCAATGACCGTAAAGAAATCTGCGGTGCCATCAGCCTTGTGTGGGAAATATGAAAGTAACGTTTCTGGCGGATCACCTGCTTTCTTGCCTGAGAAATGGCGCGAATAATTCTCGATGCCGCTACAGTAGCCAATCTCGTCAATCATTGTGATGTCATATTTTGTCCTTCGCTTCAATCTTTCTGCTTCTAATATCTTGGCTTCTTTGTCGAACACTGCGAGCTGCTCCGCGAGCTCGACCTTGATGTCTTCCACGGCGCGATGTCGCTCGTCTTCTGCAATGATAAAGTGCTTTGCGGGGAAAAAAAACGCATGTTGCTCTTCGCTTGCGACTGCGCGTGTGATCGGGTCTACTCTTATGATTGAGGATATACTTGCTCCAGAAAATTCAATCTGATATATCATTATTTCTCCCGTAGGCATTATCTCGAGCGTGTTGCCGATACCTCTAAATGTCCCAGGAGTAAGGTCCGCATTTGTGCGATCAAAATAGATGCCAACCAGCTTCCTGATCAATTCATTGCGCGTAAGTTTATCTCCAACTCCGAGCTTGAGGTTAACCTTAAGGTATTCTTCAGGCGAACCAAGCCCGTATATGCATGATACTGAGGCGACAATGATCACGTCCTTGCGAGAAAGTAGCGCCTGCGTTGATGCGTGCCGCAGACGATCGATCTCTTCGTTTATTTGCGCGTCTTTTTCTATATAGGTATCTGTAGTTGGCAAATATGCTTCAGGCTGGTAGTAGTCGTAATATGAAACAAAATAATGCACGGCATTCTCTGGAAAGAATTGTCTATATTCTTGTGCGAGCTGTGCCGCAAGTGTCTTGTTGTGCGCAATAACGAGCGTGGGCTTATCGATGTGTGCGATGACATTGGCTGCGGTGAAGGTCTTACCAGAGCCGGTAACTCCAAGAAGCGTCTGGTAACGCATGTCATTCTCAAACCCCGCAGTGAGAAGCTCAATAGCTTTGGGCTGATCGCCGGCAGGTTTCCAATCACTTTCTAGTTTGAAATTCGCCATAACCTTGACAACATAACATAAAGTTGTAGTTTGAGCAAAAAATATTTTTTAAAAGCGATTTTGAGACTACTCAGTGTGCTTTGGACATGTTCACGATTTTACTATTTTTACGTATACTTATATCTAGAGTTATATTCCCACGGAGGCCATCATGGGACGAGCAGAACTATGTAACGTGCCTCTTTGGACAGGCAGTAGATCTATACGCAGTGATCCAAGTGGGTACTGCACACTTCCCCGCGGTCACATGGGCGATCATACGATCTGTCAGGAAATACCGAACGGACAACTACCTCTCGATATCGACCTCAGCGTCGCCCACGATCCATATGATCTATGGAAGCCACAGCGAGAACTGCCGCGTTCTCAAGATGATGTGTGATAATAATGCGACAAGGTTTGAGCTTTAAAATCCTCGAAATTATCCTCCAGTATCGACTGGCGGATTTTTTTAACCATACTCACAACAAAATGCAGATTGTGTATCGAAGCGATGGTTGCTGCAAACATTTCGTCCGCACGGAACAGGTGGGATAAATAACTCTTTGTGAACTGATGCGCATAGCATGTCACATCTTCACATACCGCACTCATATCTAAACGATATTTGGCATTAAAGATATTGATGCGACCATCGTCCGTATAGAGCGCGCCATTGCGAGCTATTCTGGTTGGCGCAACGCAATCAAAAGTGTCTATGCCATTCTCTGCGCCTAGAAATAGATCAACGGGCTCGCCTATACCAAGCAAGTGGCGTGGTTTATCTTCGGAAAGTTCTTCATTTACCCAACGCACTGCGGTGCTTATATCGTCCTTGGTAAAGCTTCCTCCGATACCGTAGCCGTCAAAGTCCATTGCGCCAAATGTGCGTGCACTTTCACGACGCAGGTCTTCATGTGCTCCGCCTTGTACGACTCCGAATAATGCTTGCTGCATTCCTGTCGCACCGGAAAGACCAAGTTTTTTGTGTTCATCAAGACTACGCTTGGCCCATGCGTGCGTACGATCTAGCGCAGTACGAAGATAAGACACGGGTGCAAGCGGGCTTGTGCATTCATCAAATGCAAAGAAAATGTCTCCGCCAAGATCGTGCTGTATCTGCATGCTTATCTCAGGCGTGAAGCGATGCGATGAGCCATCTATCACTGATTTGAATGTCACGCCATCGTCGTCTATAATTGCAAGCTTTTCGTGTGCAGAGGAATCCTTATCTTCTTTTGCTATGCGTGCTTCGCTTGATTGTTTTGCTTCGTGCGCGGATATTTCTTCGCTGGTAGCTATTTTTGATACTCCGTGACCTAAGGCTGCGCCGAGTGAGAACACCTGAAACCCGCCTGAGTCCGTAAATGTCGGACCTTGCCAACCCATCATCTTTGCGAAGCCTCCGTGCTCTTTCACTATCTTTGCCCCAGGCTCAAGATATAGATGATACGTATTCGCGAGCACCGCCTGTGCACCAAGTGCTGTCACTTGCTCAGGCGTTAGAGACTTCACGGTAGCCTTTGTCCCTACAACAATGAATGCTGGAGTAGCGATATCGCCATGCGGAGTATGGATAACGCCCGCACGTCCGAGCTTGCCACCACCAAGTTTTTTATCGATTTGAAATCCAAATTCTTGCATGAAAATGACTATACCACACTGCTCATTCCTGTGGATATTGTCCTTCGTGATATAGTTCGACAAGTGAGTTCATTATTACCTTAACGGATAGAAGGAAAGCATTATGCGACAATATCTCGATTATCTAAGGCACATAAAAGAAAACGGCGTCAAAAAAACAGACCGTACCGGCACAGGTACTATCAGTGTTTTCGGCTATCAGATGCGTTATGACCTTAGTGAGGGCTTTCCCCTTGTCACCACAAAGAAGGTTCCCTTCGGTACGGTGCTCCATGAGCTACTGTGGTTTTTAAGCGGAAGTTCAAATCTTGCCGATCTTGCAAAAAACAATGTGCACATCTGGGATGAGTGGCCATATAAATCCTTTCTCATACGCTCCGGGTTACCTGTGCCAAAATCAGATTCGGAAGAATGGAAGGCGGGCATCAAGGTCTTTATTGAGCGCATCAAGACCGACGCAGATTTTGCCAAGGATTATGGCGAACTTGGTCCTATATATGGCTATCAATGGAGAAGTTGGCCGACACCGAACGGCGGACACGTCGACCAGATCACCCAAGTGATAGAGCAGATCAAGAACACTCCCGATTCACGCCGCATGATAGTCTCTGCTTGGAATGTCGCAGATATCGATGAAATGGCAAAGGCAGGACTTCCTCCATGCCATTGTCTGTTTCAGTTCTATGTCGCAGATGGCAAGCT
>JAYVMS010000028.1:0-5177 GCA_043758815.1 bacterium | reverse complement strand
GGGTTCACACTTATAGAAATGATCGTTGCGATGAGTATTTTCACCATTGTTATGCTTGTGATTGTGGGAGCGCTTATCAGTCTTGATAATGCTGCGCGTAAGGCGCGTGCTGTGCGGGTGGTCACTGATAATTTAAGCGCAGCAATAGACTCAATGTCTCGCAATATTCGTACGGGGTCCACATTTCATTGTGGCTGTGAGGCCACTCCCGCAGCATATGCAACCCCAAAGGATTGCTCCGCAAGTCCTATGACTAATACGGGGGGGGGTGGCGAAGCCTGTTTCGCCATTGAAGGTCCGAATGGGAACAGTTCAACCCCATTAGACCAGATAGTGTACCGCCTTTATGGAAATCGCATCCAGCGCTCTATCGACGGAGGTAGCAATTATCTATACCTCACTGCTCCTGAGCTTACGGTGAATGACCTCCGTTTCTTTGTTTATGGCTCAACATATAACCAGGATCAGCCTATGGTGACGATGATACTCAGGGCTGTTTACGGTATTAACAACAAAACACTGACGAACTTTGATCTCCAAACAACGATCAGCAGTCGTACTCCCAATTTTGCCCCATAATCATGAGAACACACCAACCCACAGAAGGAATTACGCTCATCGAATGCATTGTCGCGGTGGCCATTTTGGCGATCGCAATCGCCGGTCCGATGACGCTTGCCTCACAAAGTTTGCGTGCCTCACGCGATGCTCGTAATGAGCTTGTGGCAACTCATCTCGCTGAAGAAGGCGTTGAGGTTGTGCATAGTGTCCGCGATAACAATTCCGCAGACGACATCACCGCCGGACAAACATTGTGGGCAACCGACATTGTCGGCAATTGTTACAAAAAAGACGGCTGCATCATCGATGTCACTGCCCATGCGGCAAATGTGTGGGATAACAACAATACTTTGCTTCAATGTCCTTCTGCCGGAGACTGCTCATCGGTCAATCAGATATATTACAACCCCCAAACTGGACTTTATCGACAGAGTCTTACCGCCTTGGGCGCTCCGTGGACAACCACCTCATTCACCCGTTCGATACTGGTGGTGCCAATAGATGATCCCATAAAGCCCAAACGTCAGATCCGGATTATTTCAACCGTGACATATCTAAGTTTTAGCGGAAAAACGCGTACTATCGCCGTCACTGATGATCTTTATAACTGGTTCCCTCCATTGCACTAAATATGAGATCCATTACAAAACATTATAAACACAAGGGCTTCATACTCCTCCTCGCTGTACTGATTTCAAGTATAGTGCTAGCGATCAGTCTCGGGGTCTACTCGCTCAGCCTCAAAGAGGTCATACTTGCCTCGTACCTAAAAGATTCGGCAAAGGCGTTCGGAGCTGCTGATCGCGCCGTGGAATGTACGCTCTATTGGGACAGGCTCGCCCCTTACAATGGAATGCCGTACACGATATTCTCGACATCCTCTGCGTATGTGACAATTTCGTCGGATACTTTAGATAATGCAGTCTGCGACAATACTCAGCTCGATAATTCGGCCGCAAGTCCGGCAGGAACAGGCTGGACGGTTACCAATGTTCCTCCAACTACTGGAATGACCGCATTCACCCTCACTTACCCAGACGGAACCTGTGCTGACGTGACGGTCAATAAAGAAGTGTATGCAAAAACAACAGTAATAAGTAACGGCTATAATAATTGTGATCCGACAAATGACAGAAGGACTCAACGAACCATTCAGGTCACCAGCAATTTCTAGCTCAAACGCCCACCCTGAACGACTTCCTTTTATGCAGATTTGCTATACTCTCTAATTATGGCAAAAAAGAATGAGATCATCCCCAAAGAAGTGAGCGAGCGGATGCTGAAGTTGCGCAAGACTATCGAGCATTATCGTTATCAATTTCATGTGTACGATAAAGAGGAAATGAGCCCAGAAGCGCTTGATAGTCTTAAGTATGAGCTCACGACCCTCGAAGAAAAGTATCCCTCGCTCATAACGCCCGACTCTCCTACGCAGCGTGTTGGCGGGAAACCCCTTCCGGAATTCAAGAAGATCAAACACCAGATCACGCAGTGGTCGCTTAATGATGCGTTTAGCGAAGAAGATATCCATGAGTTTGACGCGCGGGTTAAGCGAATGCTTCTTGGTATATACGGAAAGGCGGTCATACCTAATTATATCTGCGAGATAAAGATCGACGGCTTGAAGATCGTGCTTACTTATAAAAAAGGCGCGCTTGAGACTGCCGCCACACGAGGAGATGGAACCACGGGGGAAGATGTGACCTCCAATGTGCGCACTATTGAATCTGTGCCGCTTCTCCTTACTGAGGCCATCGACGTTGTTGTTGAGGGTGAGGTGTGGCTCTCGACCAAAGAACTCGCACGCATTAATAGCGAACGCAAAAAGGTGGGGGAGCAGGTGTTTGCCAACCCTCGTAACGCAGCTGCCGGCTCCATCCGCCAGCTTGATCCAAGCATTGCCGCCAAGCGCAAACTTGACACATTCATTTACGAACTTTCATACTCAAATAAGGAATTGCCAGAGAGCCAACATGATGAATTACTCGTCCTGCGCAAACTCGGCTTTAAGGTCAATCCACATTTCAGACAATGCAAAAACGTAAAAGAAATAATTTCATATTGGAAAGAGTGGCAAAAGAAAGCCGACAAAGAGCTGTATTGGATAGACGGCGTTGTGGTAAAGGTTGATGAGCGTGTGTATCAAGAAGCTCTTGGCTATACCGGCAAAGGCCCCCGCTACGCCATTGCATTTAAGTTTCCGACAGAACAGGTCACAACCGTGGTCGAAGACATCGTTCTTCAGGTTGGCCGCACGGGTGTGCTTACACCCGTCGCGCATTTAAAGCCAGTGACCGTACTTGGAACTGTGGTCTCGCGTGCAACCTTACATAACGAGGATGAGATAGCGCGTCTAGATGTACGCATCGGTGATACCGTCGTACTCGAGAAAGCGGGCGATGTCATTCCTGATATTATAAGTGTGGTGTGGGAGATGCGCACAGGCAAAGAAAAAAAGTTCATTTTTCCAACTCACGTTGAAGCGTGTGGGGGAGATGGTCGCATCGAGCGGGTTCCTGGCGCAGCCGCTTATCGCTGTGTTGACCGCAATTCGTTCACGCAACTCAAGCGAAGAATGGCGTATTTTACCTCACGTGGCGCATTCGATATCGAAGGTTTGGGCCCGAAGATAGTCGAACTTTTAATGAAAGAAGGACTTGTGTCAACACCCGACGACTTGTTCACACTCAAGAAAGGGGATCTCCTCAATCTCCCTAATTTCGGCGAAAAGTCTGCTGACAACCTCCTTGCCGCCCTCGAAAGCACAAGAAAGATATCCTTACCCCGATTTATTACTGCGCTTTCGATAGATCATGTCGGAGAAGAAACCGCACATGATCTTGCGCGTGCATTCAAAAATATCGATGCTCTGATGGCAGCCACACAAGAGGATCTTACCGCAGTCGACGGAGTTGGTGAAGTAGTGGCGGAGTCATTTGTGAACTGGATGAAGAATCCCGAGCATAAAGTCTGGCTCAAGCGATTACTCAAACATGTCGAGGTCATTCTCGAGCGAACTTCACAGATGAAGTCAGCACTTACTGGAAAGAACATCGTGCTCACCGGCGGGATGCTCTCACTTTCTCGTGATGAAGCAAAGCAGAAGATCCGCGAACAAGGCGGGAGTGTATCAAGCGCGGTCTCCAAAGAAACTGACATTGTTGTCGCTGGCAACTATGCCGGTTCTAAACTTGATAAGGCGACCAAGCTCGGCATCCGAATCATTGATGAGCAGGAATTCCTTCGACTAATCAAATAATCATGTTAAGACGTAGTTTTGACATGAGATAAGATACCACCGCAGAGAGCCAAGGGCAGAGCCCGTGGTTTAGCTTGCATAATAAAAAACGCGGCATCTGCCGTGTCTTTAAAACTTGAGGGTGAAGGTGTTGCGTAGCGCCTCGAACATTTCGCGAAACACCCGCAGTTCTTCATCAGAGAGACCCTCACGTTCGATGGCCCATGCTCTGCTACCGGTCAAACGTACGATATCATTTGCCGCGCAAGTGCCCATGCATATATGATCCCGCAAGATATTAGATTGAATCGGAGAAAGTGTAAAGGTCTTTTTTTCTCCGTTGTCTCCCGTGATAACCACTGAAATACTTGCCACGGCCAATTCCTTTTGATGTTTATGCAGTTTCTTATCAAATAGTACGCTCTGCTCTACACGTGTCAATTCACCTTATGTAATACCATCCCTAATTAACCACTCGGCACTGTTCCAATATCCACTCATACCCGAGTAGTTGTTTCTTGGTGCACTATCAATCACGACCACGACATGCTTGTTGGGGTGTTCTTTTTTGAGCGCAGAAAGGAAGGCGAGCTCCGTTTCGCTGTCTATAATATCGAAACCCATGAGATGGAAGCTCTCACCGCTCCAAGGAGACACCGCGGAAAAGAGATACCGATTGAGAAACGCCTGTTGATGCGGGAGGATGGCACGCACACCAACTTTCGACCAGCTGCGTCTGGTGTTTGACATAAGCCCATAGCGCATCTCGTCGGAGAAGTAGAGCGCTATGTCGACCTCACCCTTGGCGCGGATTTATTGCAAGGATGGGTGCGATGCCCCCTTTTTAAACGCATCCTGCGCCTCAGTGTTTCCCTGATACGGATGCGGACGCGCTGATTTAAATGAATAGTGAAGGTGACGGATGTGATACCATACCGTATTCTCGGGAATTTCTATTTTATACTTCTCCTTAATCCATTCTCGCATGAGTGGGACAGACCAATACCGACCACCTTTCCCGATTTCTTTTGCGAGCTCATCAAATGGGGCACGTTTCCATTTGGGGTTGCCTTCAGGACGACCACCTATAGGCATGGTGAGGGCGGCAATGCCACCCTCGTTGTATGCGATGATCCAGTTCGTTACCGTATCGCTATCGACAACGAAATCACGCGCAACACTGGCGCGTGATGCACCTTCTTTGATACGAATAATTCCACGAAGACGTGTCTTCTGTGCCTCATCAGTTGAGGCGGTAATGGTACGGCGGAGTGTGGAGATACCGTCGTAGGGCGCAAGTGAAAGAGCTACAGGCATCACTCCAGTATAGCGACGCATCACTGTTTTGCCGAGTGGTTAATTGGGGATGGTATTAGTA
>JAYVMS010000027.1:0-19485 GCA_043758815.1 bacterium | reverse complement strand
CATTGGTTTTACTAGCTCGAATATACTCTTAACGAAGTTGCGCAACGGTGGTCTCTTTGTTGACGATACCCAAATTGGCTCGATGCAGGATATTACAGTCGGGGGTACGCAGTTCAATCCTGGTTCAGCGCTCATTGTTTATCCAGGGAAGGATATAAGCCTCGAGATTCGTGCTGATGCACACGACAATGACGGATCAAATGATATTGCCGCAGATGATGAGGTCACGATTAGCATAAAGCCCGGCGTAAAAAATGTAGAACGTATGACCTCGCTTGGTTACATTGACGCACCGATATCAGCAGTGCCAGGCAACCTTCTTGTCATTGATGAGGCGGATATTAAGCTTTTCAAATATACTGCATTTGCCAATCAAGCTGTTACGGCACCACAGACTGCATACAAGATCGGCGAGTTCCGCATACAGACCGGTGGAATGAATATGAATACATTCAACCTCACGCTTTCAGGAAATAATAGCAATCGGGCGATTAGCTCAATGAGTGATCTTTATGTTGTCTATGGCGACAAAAAAACATTGACCAAGACGACTGCCGCAACAACGCAGAGCTGGTCAGTCAATCAGTTGGTAGATGACGACGCGACAATAAATGTTTCTATCTATGCAACACTTTCGCCTACCGCCATTATCGGTGATACCTTGATGGCCACATTTGAAGTTGATGGGACTACAGCCGCAGCTGGTCAGGCGGTCAATTCGAATACAGTAGACGGACAGATGATCACCGTAGGCACAGGTTCTATTGTTGTTGTAAATGATGCCTCGACTCCCGTCGCCTCTCTAATTGTTGGCAACACCATGGCGAAGATCGGTTCGTTCAAGTTCACTGCATCTAACGACAGCTTCACTATCGATGAGATTGTTCTCAAGGTAGTAGCTGCTGCTGCGGGTGCTGCAATTCAGAACTACGAACTGAAGGACGGTGTAACAATTCTTAAGGATCAACCAATGAGTGGTTCATATGCCACAGCAACAGGTCTTGCGATTGCTGTTCCTGCTAATTCGAACAAGGTTATTGATCTCTATGTCAATCTTGGTGGTATTGGTCAGGGCTTTGCTTCGACAAGCTTGGACGTCGCATCAGCGTTGAATTCATTCGAGTACATTAGTTCGTCGGGCTCTAAGACTCGCACCTACGGTGCTTCCGGATTTGGCGCAACGACGACCAGTGACTTCTATGTCTACAAGACTAAGCCGACGATCACGAACGTAGCTCTTCCGACAACTGTTCTTTCAAACGGAACACAGTCGATTTATCAGTACACGGTCACGGCTGATGCCGGAATAACGATTGCATGGCAGGTTGTGAAGTTCAATATTGCAACTACCACAGCAAGTGTTGCGACATTCAACCTTTACGATGCATCAAATCAGTCAAGCGTTCTTGCGAACACCACCTGCTCTCTTCTTGCTGCCACGATAACGTGTACATCAAGCACAGATCAGGAAGTTGGCGGCTCCAAGACTTACGTTTTGAAGGCAACGGTCGCCGGTGCTGTAACAGGCGCAAGCGTATCGGTTAACATTCCTACTGGTGTTGGTAGCTTTGCAGCATCGGTTGCCGAAGGATCAGTCGCAGGAACATCAAGCTTCACATGGTCTGATGAGTCAGCTCAGCCTCACACAGCTACGACTCCTGACTGGAATAATGATTTCCTCGTGAAGAATATCCCGACCGACTCTCTGACACTGAGTAAGTAGTACCCAGCGCCGTTCTGTGCGAGATATTCTTGGTTCGTGTACAGTGAGTATTATTATTTGTGAGAACTTAAAAATTTAACCTTTTATCATTTATGGATCAAATGACCCCCCAACAAACGCTCAACGATATTCCTGTATCGACAGGCACATCTCTCGAAGCGGAGAACAGTGTTCCCTTGAGCGCCCTCGATGTGCTCAAGGATAAGATTTACATACACCGACTTCCTTCGTACGCGAATAAGATCTTTTATGGTTTGGGGTTCATGGCGCTCACGAGTTTTATGGCGCTGGTAATCTCCGGAATCGTCATGGTTTTTGTGGGTCCAACGTGGTGGCTGACGAGTCACGTGGGCGTGTACTTTCGTAGTGTCCATGATTGGGCAGTTCAAGCGTTCATCGCAGTCCTTCTTCTTCACATGACCGTTGTGTTTCTTACGAGTGGATTTAAGCCGCCCAAGAGAATCGTCTGGGTTTTGGGTGCGTCAATATTTTGTTTGGCGCTAATCACAACCGAATTTGGCTACGGCTTACGTGGAGATTTTCAATCACAGTGGCGTGCAGTCTCGGGTGCAGATTTTTGGAATGGTGCATATGTGGGGCATTGGTTTAATCCCGAAAGCTTTACGCAAGTCTTTGGCGTGCACGTGCTCATTATGCCGGCATTGATTTTCGGACTTTTTCTCTGCCACTATTTGCTTGTTAAGGCATATGGGATAGCAAAACCTTATCGTGACGACATTAAGTACAAAATGGTAGCCGCTGATCATAAAATAATGTTTATCCGCGGCGGGGCATTGTTTGCGGCGATTCTTCTGCTCGCCTTCATTTTTCCTTCGCCATTTATCACTCCATTCAAGATAGCAAATGTCGCAAAGAGTGACCCGAATCTCGCGGCACTGACACTTGTACAGGAACTTGATAACACTTCGGGGACGGCAACGTATTTGGATTCCATTGATCCTTATACATATAGTACCCGCGATGCGTATGTGAGCACGCCGTACCGTGCGTATATCAGCAGCACGGGCGGCACCGACCTTCTCAGTGTTTTCTCGGAACTTCCACCTGACATACAGCAAAGTAATATCGATGACGCAAAAAAATACTACGGTGATAATAATAGTATTACACCGGATGAACTTGCTACAAACCAACTCATCCCAATCATCGGACAACTCGTAGCAATGCAAAAGAGTGGTTTATATCAGGGGGTTATCGATCAAGAGGATTCGAGCAGTAACCCGACACGTTCGCTCCGATTTTTAAGCGATACTGGCGTTCTTGATGCTGAGGCCAATAAGGTGCATATGGCAACAGCTGAATGGGGTATGGCAAAAGAAGAGACTGGCGAGGGTTTGACCAGAGTTCCTCCCGGTTCGTGGTGGTTTGCCCCTATTGGCATGCTCAATAGTACGGTGCTTGCTAATGATAATAACGGTGACAGAGACGCCGCCATCTCTCTTGGACTTTTTATGTTCATATTCATTCTCTTCCCGTACATTCCTTATCTAAATCGTATTCCTGAAAAACTTCGTCTCGCACCTTTTATTTGGGGAAAGCCGTAATTATTGACGAGAAAAAAGAATAAATTACAGGATAAAACAAGTTAGAGATTTATCCACAACCACAATTATAAAGTATACTCCAATTTTGTTCGGATATAGTCCCAGATCCACAGTTCGAAGCTTTTAATTCAAACAAAAAAGACCGCCCGAAGGAGGTCTTCCGTTCGGGCGAGCAGCCCGCTGTTGTCACATGTAGTGATGGACAACCGCACCAAACATAAGCGCGAACAGAGGCTTAAGTAAACCCAAGTTGTTCATGCCGGATTCGGTCCGACCGGTGTTTCCATTGTCGCTCGTGTTGGGGTAATACGTCACATAGCTAACTACCATCGCCAGGCCTATCGCCGTTGTTATGGTGAGGACGGGAAGATGAAAGGTCGGGACAATGAACCACCCCCACAACACCATCAGGACGTAACCATTGCAGATGGCATAGGCGATAAGCATGAGGACGCCCATCATAAGGGCATACAAAGCAGGCATTGAGGATTCTCCTTGGGTTGTGAGCAGATTGCTCTGTGTGTATCATAGCACGTTGTGTGTAATATGTCAAGAGTTTTCTGGGCACATTCAACCCTGACGTGAAGCACCTAAATAAGTTCCAACTTCGTCCCACACGCAGCTACACAAAAGTGCATCTTCCGTGGTCTTTTGTATAAATGGAGAAATTGTCCTTACCACAAGAGCATTGCACTTGCACATGCTACAATAGCCCAATGCTTAATCTCTATCTCATGCGGCACGGTCAAACCCTCGATAACCTGAACGGTGTTTTGGGTGGGCGACGAGACGAGCCCCTGACCCCACATGGGGAGCTGCAGGCACTTGCAGCTGCGAATTACCTCAAAAGTCTTAGCGTGAAATTCGACGCTATTTATACCTCGCCACTTGAGCGTGCTAAGCGCACGACTGATATTGTAAGGGGAGTGCTCAAGCTTTCATGGCCTGAAATGGTCGACGATCTCACCGAAAGAGATGCTGGCATGATGACTGGCGAGCCTGTTTCGCGCATTGAGGAATTGTGCGCACCGAACATTCTGAAAGGCGAAGGTGATGTGAGTGTGACCTACTTTCTCTCAGCCAAAGGAGCGGAAACATTTCCGCAGATGATGACGCGCTCGCGTCGCTTATTGAAGCGCATCGCAGTGCGCTATCCGCACGGTAATATCATACTCGTCACACATGGCGATATCGGCAAGATGCTCTATGCGAGCTACTATGACCTCTATTGGAAAGAAGTACTGATCGCATTTGATTTCGGCAACGCCGATATCTTACTACTCTCGGCAGATACGGTTGATGGAGATGACCGTGTCTTTATCTGTAAGGAGTGATAGCGTGGCGGATCTCACACATAATCTCCATATCTTCTGCTTTTGTTTGAAGTTGCACCTCGCAAAATCGCGCACTTAATGTAATGCATTTTTTTAGGTATAATTGCCACATACTTACTTCCATGATATCAAATCTCACCTCACAAAATTAGCCAAACTCGGAGACCTCTCAATTAAAGCAAGAACAATATTTTTATAAGTAATAATTTTATTTATGATGCACATCAATTATTTGGCAGTATTCGCTTCGGCCGTCGCCTCTATGGTTGTAGGCAGTCTTTGGTACGGACCATTGCTGGGAAAAGAATTCATGGAGGCGATGGGAATGGATAGGTGGACTCCTGAACATAAGGCGCGGATGAAAAAGAGCATGATGATGAGCTATATTCTCCAGTTTGTAGCGAGCCTATTTATGTTTGATGTGCTCGCATGGCTAATGGCAGGTTTGGGTCAAATGAGCGTACGCGGCGGGCTGCTCGTCGCAACACTCCTGTGGATAGGGTTCGTGGTCCCGCTTAAATTCGGTGAGGCTATTTGGGGAGGGAAAATGATACTTTTTTGGATCGGTATCAGTAATATGCTCGTGACGCTATTTGTTGCCGCTGCGATAATTGGCGCAATGGGGCAGTCTAAAAATGAAAAATAAGACGGGACAAGGTGAGATAAGTTTTAGTGAGCGGGTAGTTAAGCTTGCGTGCGCAATTCCTAAGGGCAAAGTTACGACATATGGTCGACTTGCTCGCGCAGCAGGTGCAGGACCTATGGCCTCACGAAGTATCACCGCCATCTTGGGGAAAGCATACGAGGGCGGCAACACCCTTATTCCATTTCATCGCATCGTATACGCTGATGGAAAGATATGGGTAAGCGACGCATATCGCAAGAAGCGCCTCGCGCTCTATAAACAAGAGGGGGTCATGATTGATAACAATGATCGTATTATAAATCTTAGAGATACGCTCCATGAATTCTTGTAATATATTGCACATCATGCTCACCCCATCTTTTGTAATACTGACTTTTGTGGTTACTGCTATTTTAAAGATCACGGCAACGGTGAGTTTTTCATATGTTCATTCGTGATAGTACTCCACTTGCTATCGAAAGCGCCAATAAGAGCAAAATCATGCTTGTGCTCGGGGGTAGCACAGTAATAGGGTGGGCGCCACTTAAGGCGAGACATCAGTACTCGGCCTTGTTGTAGGTGAGATAGAGGCGACTGCTGTTAAGATTACGCCTTCTTTTGTGCGCTTATTTTTGATATTTCCACTGAGCTCACGAAGGCGAAGCGCGCCGAGTATGATTTTATCTTGGTTCAAGTGGGTGACAATGACATCATTCGCTTTCACAGCGTCGACAAAGAGGCTTCCATCCGCTCTCATATGACTACGTGCTCTGGTTCGAAAAAATGAAAAGTGTCCTCTCTGCAAGTAAATAGTGACTATTCTCAAAATTACCGCTGCGTATTGCATTTTTTAGTGATGTATGGTATAATCCTACTAATGAAGAAACCAGAAAAAGAAATTCACCCCAGTATGATTCAGATAACTCTTTCGGAGTTTTTGGTTTCTTACAACAAGAACATGCCGGCAACATTTCCTCGCGCTTCTACTGCACTATTAATGCGTTTCCGTGATGTCCACCCTGTGCTTTTTAAGCACGGTGATCTCTGGTCACTAGACCAGCACCGCAAGAAATTTTTCGAATGGCTGCCGAGAAACGTCTAATAGTCCGCTGCCACTAAACCACCCGACTTCGGGTGGTTTAGTTTAAGTATCCGCGCCAACTCAAAGAGAAAATTCATGTTGTAAACACGAAGAAAAAGTATAATCGATAAGAAAATATCAGGGTATGACGGTCTTGTGGTGCAGGCAGGAACGGCACTCTCAACCCGACTGCGCGGTGGGGGCAGTTCCTTCAATGTGCTGAGAATGGGGAGGCCATATATCACCGTTGGGCATTATCAATGCGAAGATGGGTCGCTTGATTTTAACCTCATTGCGAGTACCCAATTTATAGAGACTGATTCAGGTTGGAAAAAACTTCGCACTGATCTATGTCGTTGCTTAAAGCAAATACTTTCCATTCTCGAATATGACCTCACCGTCGGTGGTAACGCAATCGGCAACAGGAAAGAGGTCGACGTGGAACTTGGTCTTGTGTGTGGTGATGCCGGCCTTCTTGAACACGCTATGCTTCTCGCCCATTGAAAGATGCATTCCGAGAATACGCTCAAATGCGGTGATATCTTGCAGATAGCGCTCGCGCGTGATAGCGCGATTTAGGCCGAAGCCGATCTCACGAATAAGTGGTCGTTCGTAGAGCTTGATTGCTTCTACAATGTCGACGAACGATTTTGGTGCGTCATCTTGCCAGCTGACCACGATACCTTCATGCACATCAACACGAAACGGTTGGTGCATGTTGACCGAGAAGTCGCCGCCCGCATAAGCGTAGATCATGAACGAGCCATTCATACGTGAGAAATCACGGCTTTCGGTAAAGACCTCACCAATAGGGAATGTGCCGCCGATATTTTCCATGCCCGCATAGTCGCCGAGGTTTGGCTTTGGTGTCTCGAGTCCGCCAGTTACCACAAGCTCTACGTCGCCACCCTTAATGCGCAGCTCTTGTGTCGACTCGAGTTTGGCTTTGAGTTTCGGGCCGATGACGCGATACCACTTTGGATCATATGCAAGTGCATTTATGTAAACGTCCCACACGTCTTCTGAATTGCGGTGCAGATGGGTATGCTCAATGACTTTGAGTTTCTTTTGAAAGAGATGCAGGCGGATGCGAAATTCATTGAGTAAAAAATTCGAGGATTGAATGAGTACCACAAGATCGTTTGGCTGCATGGCGTCGATTGCTTCAATTATCGCGCTCTTCTCTAGTGTGTCGAAGTCGATAAAATGAGCCTCGGGGAGCGCATTGCGGTAGCCCTGAGTAAGGATATTCGTTAGCCCGTATTGGGTGTCAAAAATTACGAGGGCTTTTTCTTTAGGTTTATGCTCGATGGAAAGTTGAATGATATCGGAGATATTTTTGGTCGTAAGTGTAATGAGTGTAGGGTTCATAGTGAAAGCCTAACACCGCGATCAATAAAGGTAAATATTATTTGTTTACGTCTTCGACGAGTGTTGTATATACGATAAGCCGGTGATCATACGTCGAGTGGTCACGGGTGAGAGAGCCCGCACAGGTGATAAGGTTCAGTCGTCTTGCATCCTGTGTAAGAAAAAGCTTATTAAGTGGAACATCGCGAAGGGGATACACCTTACGATAGGTTACCTGAAAATGTAGCTTGCTTCCGCTCGTCTCTACTACATATACATCCGCGCCTTCCTTGAGTTCGCGCAAACGATCGAATGCTGCGAAAACATGCGCGTCGATTACCGCACTGCCAATCTCACCAGGGATGGTGCCGTCTTTGTACCATCCGACATTCTTTGTCTTGCCGCTTGGTACATCCATCTCACCCTTCGCATCTAGTCCCACACCCACCACCATGGTGTCGAGTTTTATCGAAGGTATTATCACACGCATGGGCGAGTCGAGGTCATCTCGTGCTGATGAGTCATCATGTCGTACATCTCGGACTAGAGACTTTTCTTTGTGCACGAGCGAGGAAGTGGCAACTACCGTGAGAGCTATGTCTGGAGGAAGTGGCAAGGTTCCTGGCACTACTTCTGCTTCGGCTCTGGCAAGCAAATGAAATGCATGAGTGTGTGTGGTGCTGATGAGCAACATCATGAAGATGATTACGAATGAAAGACAGATGAAAGATGATTTTTCCATGAAGCCTGCATTCTAGTCTCCTCGCCCCCCTCTGTCGAGGAGAAAAAAGCTTTATGAAGAGTACCAAAATAGCCTAGATAATAAGGCTGTAATATGGTATGGAGCGCTAGTGTCGCCAATCTGAGATCTTAAACTCTTCTGCTCATCAAGACTTCATTCAGGAAGAGCATAATAGCGTGTTAAGTGTGGAGAATAAATATTATTCGTTATTAACTATATGTTCACATATGAAAACTAAAAATGTTTCTCGTGTTCTTGTTCTCGCAACAGCCATAGCACTCACTGCACCTATGGCATATGCACAGACAACAACCACAAGCGGTGTTGCAAATACTGTTGCAAGCACGACTACAACTGGTGCGAATTATAATGAGTCAAGCAGTTCAACGTTGAACGGCACCCTCAATTCTGGGAATATGAATGCGAGCGGTGTCATCAGCGGTAATGGCTCGACCGAGACAACGGGTGCAAACACTGTCACCCCTGGTGTGCCCAACACTGGTGGCGGTGGAGAAAGTACAATTAATTACCTTGTTCTCTTCTTTGCGGGCGTTGGTATGATTGCAAGCATTATGCTTTTGCAGCGTAAGCTCGCTCGCTAAAAACGCAAATAACGGATGCCACCCTTTGTTATTTGTGGGGCGGCATCCGTTATTTTTATATGAAACATAAGATACAAATTTTCATTATTTCGACCGCCATACTCCTGTTTGCGTCCCTGTTTGTGACGACAATCGTCCATTCCGCATTTTATGCTCCAGAAGAAGAGGCTGCCGCACCTCGCGTCAGTCTTGCCTCACGTGCGCATCTCCTCAAGCCTGCCAAAAATATTCTCTCTGCCTTTGTGACAAAGGAGCGTATTGTCGATGCACCGCCTGAGCGCGTCATTATTCCTTCCATAGGAGTGAATGCGTACGTGCAAAAGGTGGGGATCAACAGAAAGGGTAATATGGGTATCCCGAATAATTTCTCGGATGTGGGTTGGTACAAGTATGGTCCGCTTGCGGGCAATACAGGAAGTGCAGTGATCGCAGGTCATGTTGATAATGCGCTCGCACTCGATGGAGTATTCAAGCACGTCGGCGAACTCGTCCCTGGGGCGAAGATCAAGATCATAACTGAAAGTGGGCAAACTGCACGCTTCGTTGTCTATGATGTAGAAACGTACCTCTACGATAACGTTCCCACTGAGCTGGTATTTAAAAAGGATGATGAGGCATACCTCAACCTTGTCACTTGTGGAGGTGAGTGGATGCAGGAAAAGCACTCTTATGATAAACGTATAGTTGTCTATGCAAAAAGGATCACCGATAGCTAGCGAGTTTTAAAACCGAAAACTGAGCCAATCAAAAGGCTCCCAACCATTGCGACAAGTTTTTGCCTGCCCATATTCCTTTCGTAACATGATCCACTAAGGCGACTCTAACTGGGAGTCCACTGATCTCTGGCGGGATATTTGAGGCCATATGCACAGATCCTTCCTTGAGGGTATGTCTACTATTCAGCCCTCCTCCGCTGTCTGTGATTAAAACCGTGTTGGACTAAAAAACCACTCATGGTTGAGTGGTTTATTTTTTTATCTTCACTGATAGCGCTTGATAGCAATACTTAGTTCAAGTGGCCCGAATGCCAAAGGAAGCAGCTCGCTGATTGTTGTGAGAATGATCTTGTCCTTCTTGGTCGTAGCGAGAACAATCTCAAGGTCCCCCGCTGAAAGTTGTGATAGTTCATAAAGCATTTGTCGACAACTCCCACATGGCCCAGTGACATATTCATTTGAACGAACTAAATATCAGGGGTCAATTCATTCATACTTAATCGTAACTCGTCAGTTTCAGGAGGTGCTTGTTGTTCAAACTTTTCCATACCAAAAAGTCTATCAGGTTGGAACTGAAATTCTTTAGACTGCATTAATTCTTGACCAAATTACCGTTAGGGTGCGTAGAATACACAAAAAAATATTATCTTCATAATGTACTCATCTATAAGAAGTATAATTTGCAATTATAATAATTTAAGTAATTTCAATACCATGTTATACACGATCGCGATCATCCTCCTCATCTTGTGGTTACTGGGACTCGTGACTTCTTACACGCTCGGCGGGTTCATTCATGTGCTTCTCGTCATTGCAATCATCGTCATTTTGGTGCGCATAATTCGCGGCGAAAAACCTCTATAAAAAACGAATGAATATGTTGTTATTTATTCTGATATGCCACAGTATATTAACCGTCATTATCAAATCCTTGTTATGAACAAAAATGTTGCTATAGGAGCCCTACTCGTTCTTATGCTTGTAGGCTTCGGAATGTACTTTTCAACGAAGAATGAGGTAGTCACGCCGGTCGTGCAGACTAGCTCAACCACCGTTTCTGTGGTCACTCCGCCATCCCAACCCGCTGTCACATCAACTAATGCGGCATCTCAGGCGACGACAGAAGCGCCTGTAGTTGAAACCAATGCAGATGTTACGCCATCGGATTCGACTGCAATCGTCTCCGGCCGCGTTAAGCCAAATGGTGCAATGAGCACCTACTGGTTTGAATACGGTGATACGACTGCGCTCGGCAGTCGAAGCACCAAGCAGGGCATTGGTTCAGGATTTTCGTACATTACTGCTCCTGCGTATATCACCGGATTACACCCCAACACGCTGTATTATTTCCGCTTGAGTGCACAGAATCGCATTGCAGCGGTAAATGGTGACACATTCAGCTTCAAGACAACCGCTGCCGCGACAACTCCGGCTCTGAAGGCAGCAGCTCCCACGGTTAACACCCTTGCAGCAACAGATATATCGCGCACAACAGTGAACATATCTGGCGGGGTGAATCCAAACGGATACCTCAGCACATATTGGTTCGAGTATGGCCAAGATAATGACCTTGGTAATGTTACGGCACTACACTCAGGCGGAGGTGGTGCGAATATGAATACGGTGACCGAAGCGCTCACCAACCTACAACCTCTGACCAAGTATTATTTTCGCATCAATGCACAGAATCAGTACGGCACCATCAACGGATCGATCGTGAGTTTTACAACTGCCGGTCCTGCAGCTGCGAGTAAGCCTGATGTGAATACGCTCGATGCTTCGAAGGTTGTGGCAACGTCCTCGGTCCTTGCCGGTCGTATCAATCCCAACGGCGCAGACACGACCTACTGGTTCGAGTACAGCGAAGATTCGTTGCTCGGAAGTATTATCGGCGGTGGTACCGCGCATCAGATGCTCACCTCAGGAACTGAGGCAGTGATCGTATCCGAGAATATTACGGATATTAAGCCCAATACAAAGTATTACTACCGATTAGTAGGAAAGAATCAATACGGCACTGTATCAGGAACCATCACTTCTCTGAAGACGAAGTCTTGATGAAGGAAATGGGCTGGTTAGTCTCAGTTAAGCATGCGGAAAATAATGTCTCCGGTATGATGTAGCCGATAAACACAACTCGCATTCAGTGAACTCATATATGCACACCAAACCACTTGAGATAAAGATTATTGTCGGCAGTACACGTGAAGGCCGATTCAGCGATAAGCCTGCGCTGTGGATTTTCGAAATGCTTTCGAAGGTAGAAGGTGTGCAGGCGGAGATCCTTGATCTGCGGAATTTTCACATGCCCTTTTTTGAAGAAGCTGTGCCGCCGAGTATCAAAGAGGCGCCATATGCCCACAATGTGGTCGCTCTGTGGACTGCAAAGATAAGTGAAGGCGAAGCATTCATTATTGTTACCCCTGAATATAATCACGGTTACCCAGCGGTACTAAAGAATGCACTCGATTATGTTTATCAGGAATGGAACAAAAAGCCAGTCGCATTCATAAGCTACGGCGCAGCATCTGGAGTGCGTGCAGTAGAGCAATTACGGCAAGTGGCCATAGAGCTACAAATGGCGCCCATGCGGACAGCAGTGCATATACCATTTGAGAATTATTTGCGTGTAATAAATGATCCGACAACGCCGGCGCAATTATTGTTTAAAAATTTCGACAAAAAAGCCGAGGCAATGCTTACGGAACTTCTGTGGTGGGGGAGTGCGCTTAATGAAGCTCGCAGTCAAGAAGTAGTACATCCGACGCTAGCGTCCATGCACTAAGTTACATACTTTTTCCGTCGAAAGGAGTCGCCTCGATATCATTGAGATCGACACCGTCGAGGCAGCGGACATTTACCGCGATGCTCTCACTTCCATCGGGACTTTTACCCATTCCGAATGTCTCGACGCCACACTCTTTGCAGAAGAGATGTCTAATGCGCATAGTATTGAAACGATAGTCTCTGAGCTCGCCCTCACCGAGTCGCAGCCTGAATTGGCTCGCTGGCACAAAAGTAAGTAGCAATCCACGCTTGAGGCAGATAGAACAATTACATGAGATGACCTTGTCGAGTTCGGTGTCGACCTCAAAGCTCACTTTGCCACAGTGGCAGCCACCCGTATATGTTTTCATGCCTCGATAATAGCACTCTTTTGCATAATGAAAAGCTTTGCATTCCCAGTTTTCCTGTACTATAGTCTCTAAACATATGTATCAGGTACTCTTATTTTATAAATACATAACAATTGTAGACTCGCACAAACTCATGCGGGATTTGCGGGCATTGTGTGAGGAGTACGAGCTTAAGGGTCGGATTCTTGTTGCACACGAAGGTATTAACGGCACGGTCGAAGGACTTATTGAGGCGACTGAGCAGTTCGCTGTGGAATTTATGCGCGACGAGCGATTTGCCAATGTTCGCATTAAGCGAAGTGTTGGCACGGGGGATTCTTTCCCCAAGCTTATGGTTAAGGTCAAAGAAGAGATTGTCGGTACTAAATTTTCACAAGAAGAAGCGGATCCACGAGTACTCACCGCTCCAAGGCTAAAACCGGAAGAGCTGCATGAGTGGTACGAGAACGGCAAGGACTTTGTCGTTGTTGATATGCGCAATAGTTATGAATATATTTCAGGGCATTTTAAGAATGCCATTGATCCGGGACTAGAAAATTCGCGTGACCTTCCTGAGGCCATAAAAGCACTAGAGCCTCTGAAGGATAAGACCGTACTCACTGTCTGCACCGGGGGGGTGCGTTGTGAAAAAATGTCTGCCTATCTTATGAACAGGGGATTCAAAGATGTTTATCAGCTCGAGGATGGTATCCACGGATACATGGAGAAGTACCCCGGTAAAGATTTTCTCGGAACGCTTTACACATTCGACCAGCGATTGACGATGGACTTTGGCGGAGAGGAGAGAGAAGTGATCGGCACCTGCAAACTCTGCAACGCCAAGACTGAGCAATACGTGAACTGTATGAACAATACCTGCCATCTGCACTTTCTTGCTTGTGTGAATTGCGCACCCCTACAGCAGGTTTACTGCAGCACTGAGTGCAGTAGCCTCGTTTCTGCCGAGACCACATAAATATGTACTACGTCTATATTCTCCTCTGCCAAGACAAGACACTGTATACAGGAATCACAACTGACATTGAGCGCAGGTTTGAAGAACACAAGAGCGGCAAAGGCGGCCATTATACTCGCGCACGTGGTGCCATGCGTATGGTTTATAGTGAGCCACATAAAAACAGAAGCGCTGCCTCCAAGCGTGAAGCAGAGATCAAAAAATTGCCTCGTACACGAAAACTCGAGCTCTTAAGCTCAAAGATATAAGACAAGCTTTCCCGCCACTTTGTGGGGTTTGCCAAATGGGCAGAGATAATCTCTAGTGATTCATCATTGCCATCAAATATGATATATTTTGTGGTACAAGTTTGCCTGCGATATCAACCGTGAGCGATCTTGCACATTTGAAGTAGTAAAATTATCATTTAGCGAAAATATATGAATCACGATATTGAAGAAGAAGAATCAATGCCAAGTATTGAGCCGCTCCACGAGGAAGAGCATGTTGAAGAAAAAAAGGAAGTCATGATAAGCATGCGTGCGTTGCGTATCGCAGGCGCAGTCATCGTGCTTCTTGCGGTAGCATATTTTGCAAAAGGTCTGTTTATCGCAGCGATAGTGAATGGCTCGCCAATAAGCCGCATGGAGGTCACCCACCAGCTTGAGAAAGCAGGAGGAAAATCAGCACTAGAAACCCTCATCACCCGCAAGCTTATCGTGGATGCTGCAAAGAAGCAGGGCATCACTGTGACAGATGAAGAAGTGGCAGCTGAAATAAAGAAGGTTGAAGCACAAGTGCAGGGAGCAGGGCAGGGGCTCACGCTGGACGCAGTACTCCTTCAGCGCGGAATGACACGCGATGATCTCAAGACGCAGATCGTCCTTCAGAAACAGGTTGAGAAACTGCTCGGAGATAAGGTGGATGTGACGGATGCAGAGGTGGATAAGTATATCGCTGACAATAAGATTACATTGCCAAAGGCAGAAGAAGCCGCTGATCGCGCACAGATCAAAGATCAGATAAAACAGCAGAAAATCTCGAGTCAGGGTCAGGCATACGTTGAATCCTTGCGCACGGGTTCATCGGTCAGCTATTTTGTAAAATACTAATAGACGAATGAATAAAAATGCCCCAGTTGGGGCATTTTTTATTTCTTACAGCACCGATTGAAAAAAAGAAAGCATATACCCAAGCAGTATATCATACCAATGCGCGGGATAGTGCTCTCTGCTTAATGTAACTGCATGTAGTTTCCAATCGAGTATTATTTTTTCCAGATCTGCCACCATGTGCGGGTCATCGAAGAAGACGCTTGCCTCTGCATTCCAGTCAAAGGAAAGGGCATCGAGATTGTGCGACCCGACCGTACCTTCTCGTTCGTCGATGAGCATTGCCTTGGCGTGATTCATTTCTTCTGCAAGATAGCATGACGCACCGATATCCGAAAAGAGTTTGAGGTAGTGTATGTTCAATCGATCAATAAATGTGTGGTCTGTGTGCCGCGGGATGATTATCTCGACTCGTACTCCGCGAATGATCGCTTGATGGATATGTGCGATGAACCAGCGGTGAGGAATGAAATATGGAGTTACAAGCACTATTCTATGTAGAGCACTGTCGATGTGTTCTTCGTAGTATTTTTTGAGCGTTAGTCTTTTGCCACCCACGCCGTGTTCGATGAACCACAGTCGTGTTTGCTTGAGCAAAGCAGGCCGCTTTCTTTCTTGTAATATTGGCTCTTTTCCCCCACAGTCGCGGTACGTGCGCGCAAAGGTACGTAGCGCGAATCGAGAGACGTTCTTGCCTGAGAGCCGCATTTGCAGGTCTTTCCACGGCGCATGCTTTCCGGAGATGTTCACTCCACCAAGAAATACCGTATATTCATCAACAATAAGTATCTTGCGATGCGTGCGTTTGAACCAGTAGCTGAAGAAAAGCACTTCCGCTCCAGAAGAGCGTAGACGCTCTATCTCAGCAGTAGCAAGGCCGAAACTTCCTATCGCATCCAAAATGACGACAACCTGTACTCCGGACTGAGCTTTGTTTATCAATTCGCTCAAGAAATCATATCCAACGGTGTCGTTCTCAAATATGTACATCTCAAGGTAGATGCTTGTTTGTGCGGTCGAAATAGCAGAGAGCATGGCACCCCATGCTCGTGATGATGTTGTATAGAAGCGGTAGCGCATTGCCATATTATCTCATATCATCTCATGTTTAAGACAAACATAAGACTCGTTGGCAGCTATCCACAATAAAGTACAAAACCACAAAATATACGCTACAATGATTATACTTAGATTAACATCACGTTGCGGTATTTTTTTCATGAAATTCATTCACACAAAGAGGGGATTTACGCTTATCGAGCTGCTTGTGGTTATCGCGATTATCGGTGTTCTCTCCGCGGTTGTACTCGCATCACTTACAACGGCGCGGCAAAAAGCTCGTGATTCAAAGCGAATCGCTGAGGTTGGTCAGATACAAAAGGCCCTCGATCTTTATTACGACATCAACCAGACATATCCCTCCACGACCCCGGCGGGCTATAGCGGAGTTGATGCGGGTATTCAAGTGGTGACTATACTTGGCTTGCTGCCGAATATTCCTACGCCTCCTCCTGGCGCAGGCGCAAACTATATTTATCATGGAGTCTATGACAATGCTGGTACGCCGACTGAATGCGACACATCTGCCCCCCTGGATACGCCATGTTCGAATTACGAACTCGGTATTACACTTGAGCGTTCAGATAATATCGTACTCACTAATGATGCCGACCAAAGCATCGGTGCGTTTTATGGAGCATATCCGGATTGTGTAGTGAATACTCCCGGTGCTGATCAGTGCTTTGACGTTAAGCGCTAGTCGCTGAAATACGGCTCCCTGCTTTCAATTTTGCTCATAATAGGGTAACCTATGGCGACACTATGTCGCGTGACGAAGTCATCTTACGCTTCGACGAAGTATCGTTTGAGCACGGCCACAATAAACCTATCTTAGATGAGGTGTCTTTCTCTATTCGCAGAGGAACGAAGTTTACCCTGATGGGCCAGAATGGCGCCGGCAAAAGCACGATATTTAGTCTCATTACAAAAGCAGCAAAGCCAGATGCGGGGCTTATCCACATTGGACACGGCCTGACTGTGGCTATTGGCCGACAGGTGATTCCGCATGCCGAACTCGACCTCACTGTTCGCGAATTCTTCGAAAAATGTTTCAGCAAAAAAGTCTACGATATCGACCCAAAGATAGACGCGGTGCTTGAGGTGGTCAACCTCCACGCTCCCCACGACCGTATCGTCCGCTCATTCTCAGGCGGGCAGCAGGCACGACTTTTGCTTGCCTCAGCCTTGATCCAAGATCCCGACCTCCTTCTTTTAGATGAGCCAACGAACAATCTCGACAAGGCGGGAATTGTACATCTGACGCAGTTCATTAAAGACTATCCCAAGACAGTTATCGTTATCTCCCATGATGCAGAATTTTTAAACGAGTTTACTGAAGGGGTGTTTTATCTTGATCTCTTCACTAGAAAGATCGAGCAGTACGTCGGTAACTATAAAGATGTGGTAAAGGATATTTCTATACGCATCGAGAAAGAGAATCGCAAGAATGCACAGCTCGCAAAAGAGATCCAAGCCAACAAAGATCAGGCAAATGTGTTCTCACACAAAGGCGGCAACATGCGCGCACTTGCGAAGCGCATGCGTGAGAAGGCAGCAGATATGGAAGAAGAGATGGTTGATGTGCGCAAAGAAGACAAGACGATACGCCCGTTCATCATCCCTGCGGATGTAGATTTCATTGGCGACGCGCTCACCGTCGAGTCGCTAACCATCATCAAAGATCACAAGCCAAAGGAAAAAAAGATGCACATTACGCTGCGCAAAAAACAGCATCTTCTCCTTCAGGGTCCGAACGGTATTGGC
Organism: bacterium; assembly: GCA_043758815.1. Classification (GTDB taxonomy): domain Bacteria; phylum Patescibacteriota; class Minisyncoccia; order Phycocordibacterales; family UBA6899; genus MHLP01. Next base: position 1,741 of record JAYVMS010000027.1, on the reverse strand, counting down.
AAGAGCACGCTTCTTGAGTCGCTTGCAAAAGGCACAGCGAAGGGTGCCAAGATATCCGAAGGTGTGCGTGTCGGATACTACCGTCAGGATTTCTCAACCCTAAACTTCGACGACACGGTCTACCAGTCGCTCGCTTCGGTGATGAAGAAGGTCAACGAAGAACAGTTGCGTGCGACCGCGGCCGGCTTCCTTATCACGCGTGAGCTTATCTATACAAAAATTGGCAGTCTTTCTGAGGGCCAGAAGGGTCTTGTGGCATTCGCCCGCCTCGTCCTCGAAGCCCCCGGACTGCTCATTCTTGATGAGCCGACCAACCACATCAACTTCCGCCATCTTCCAGTGATTGCAAAAGCCCTCGACAAATATGAGGGAGCAATGATCCTCGTCTCACACGTCCCTGAATTTGTGAAGCAGATACGCATAGACGACATCTTGGACTTGGAAAAATAAGTAAATTACAAGAGCACTAAGTACACTTGATTGCACTGTATCCTCACCTCGTTGTCGTACGATAACGAGTTTGGTATAGTCCTTTCATGCGCAGTAAATCAATTACAACAGCCCCTCGATTCCAAAAGGGGTCACGTTATTACCAGATCCTCGAAGAAATTTCCGCCGGCGATCTTTTTATTGGGTTTCTTGCTTCCGCAGGAAGTAGTCGCCTCATGCTCAAGGTCGCTCGTGATCGTGCAAGAAATCGCTATGCCAACAAGCTCGCGTTGCAACGTCTTCTGAACTGCGGGTATGTCAGAAGAAAATCTCAAAATGGCGAGATGGGTTATTTTGTGACTAAAGAAGGTAAGCGCATGCTCAGTGAGATCAATAAAAATTCATCAAGCGCCATTATGCAACCTAAAAAATGGGATGGAATGTGGCGCGTGATCACTTACGATTTTCCCGAAGGAGCGCGCTCTGCCCGCAACTCGCTTCGGTACATACTTTCGAAGTCTCACTACCTGCAGCTCCAGAAAAGTGTGTGGATATTCCCATATGATTCCACCTTGCTAATGAACTTACTCATCAAGAATGACGTTGTTCTCAGCCATACAGTATTTATGAAAGTAGCACATATTTCTCCGGACCATGATTATAAAAAACACTTCAAACTTTCGTAGCACATTGGAGTATCCTCACCTTGCTGCCGTTCGTCAACAATGTAAGGATAGTAAGCATCGTGTATAATTCTTTTCTCACACGTCCCTGAATTTGTGAAGCAGATATGGATTAATGATATTTTGGATTTGGAAAAATAAAAAACCGCGTGCGGTTTTTTGTTTGCTATGCGGTGCTTCCTTTTGCTACAAGGAATACCGCGACAGCTGCACAGGCGTATCCGCTTAATTGCCACATATTGGGAATATTTCGCGTGAGTACGAATTTGATGAGCGAGGCAATGACAGGGAACAGGGGGACGATACTTGTGACCACAAGCAGCGAGCCGCCATTGGTGTATGCACCAATGAAGAAATAGTCCGCAACAGCGAACACGGCCCCCATGAGTATGAGCATGACAAGATAATTTCCGACGGGAAAGTCGTACGATGAGTCAGACGTCTTCGTTGCGACCCGCATGATATATGTGGCAATAAAGACAACGGGAATATATCCCATGATGATGGTCAGGGTGTTGTACCTGGTCAACCGCTCCTCCATGATCACATTTCCTGCTGCGTAGCCGATGACTGCAATTATTGCAAAAATAATAGGTTTCAATTAATCCTCCCGAAGTCTCTGTAGACAC
>JAYVMS010000026.1:0-11168 GCA_043758815.1 bacterium | reverse complement strand
GTTGCATAGGCGACGAGTGCAACGGTCTTTGGTGATTTTGAGGTACGAGGGGTCATGTATCCATTATCTCATGGATTGCGGGTGTTTTCTACAGAGCAGGTCAGGGTCAGGCACCGTTTAATTAAAGATTGTATGGTATAGTATAAATTATGCCCCGCACAGGTCGTGTCGAAGACTGGCGATGGGGAAGCTCTTGGCGAAGAACATCCGGCACAAAAGAACAGCGAGAGCTGTTTGATCCGTCGCCTGAGCCATTCCCACACGGCTATCTCAGGTGGATAAATGCTGAAGATAAAAAAGATGACCTTAACGAGATTCGTAATGCAATCAATCGTGGTGTACCATATGGAAGTGCGTTATGGTTGGATACAATGATCACCACATATCATCTTGAGGCAACGGTTCGCCCCCAGGGCAGACCGAGAAAGAATGATTAGACCACATGTTTTATAAAAATACGGTGCCTGACCCCGTTTGCCGTCGGCCATCGTCGCACCTGTGGTGATGACATCATCGATGAGGACGACGGTCTTGCCGGTTAGGTATTCGCCTCGCCGTACCCCGACTTACTCGAAAACTTACTCGTGAAGACATGATTATAAAAAACCTTAAACCTTCGCACTGTATTGGAGTATCCTCACATCTCTTTCGTTCGCCAACAAGGTGAGGATAATTCACATCGTGTTTCTAGGAGCTAAGAGCTTCTTCTCTTTCACATCCCCAATAAGGGGCTCAAAAAATCCCTACTGATTTTTTAATGCGCGACCGCAATAGCAAGCACTCGCTTCGGCTTGAATGCTTTCAGGGCGCGCTTTGCGTCTGCCATTGTCGCACCAGTGGTGATGACGTCGTCGATGAGTACGACGGTCTTGCCGGTCAGGTATTCGCCTCTGCGAACTGCAAAAATGTTCTCAACATTTTCTTGGCGTTTTTTGCGCTCACGCACGCTCACTTGCTGGGGGATCTCTCTTTTTTTGTACAGTAGGTCATCGCAGAGCTCAAGCTTCAATCCGTCATTCTTTGCAGAAAGTACGATCATGCGCGCAATGATACCCGCGTGATTGTAACCTCTGATAGCCACCGCCTTTCGTGATGCAGGGACAGGGATAAGTATTATCTCTTCGTTCGTTTTCTTGCTGCCATACGCGAGCTGCTTGAAGAATTCGCGATAGAGTGCGACTCCGAAATATTTCCCAAGAGAGCGGCGGTGTTTGTACTTGAGCGCCCATATCGCCTTTTTGACCAATGGGTTGCGATATTCGAAAAGCGCAGCGCTGGTGCCTGAGAGCGCGACGGCCTTCATGGTGATGGTGCGTTCACATATCGCGCACAGCGCTGAGCCAACCTTATTGCAGCCGATGCAGCGTTCGGGAAATATGGCATTTAGTAGTTCCTCCCACATATATATAGAGTAGTAATACTACATTTCTTGGCAATTATGTATAGACTAGAGCATTCTTGACTGCTGTATGTGGATAGAAATCATTATGCGACATGTGGTACAATAACAGCGTGAATAATCCGTTTGAAAAAATATTAGGTGGCCTTTTCCCCAAAGCTAGCACGGGCGCTGTCGTTGGCCTCGATATTGGAGGCTCCTTTATTAAGGTTGTGCAGCTGCATAAGAAGAACAACAAAGCCTTTTTGGATACGTATGGTGAGATAGCACTCGGGCCATTGGCAGGTCTTGAGGTCGGGCAGGCGACAAATCTCCCCGTCGATAAGCTCGTCGAAGCCATCAAAGACCTTTTTGTCGAAGCAAGGGTCACTTCACGAGACATTGTCTTTTCACTTCCGCTAACCTCCACCTTGCTCACGGTCATTGAAATGCCTGACATGGGCGAAGCCAAGCTCAAAGAAATGATCCCCATGGAGGCGCGTAAGTATATCCCAACATCGGTGTCAGAAGTATCGCTCTCGCACTGGATCATCCCTAAGCTTACCCGAACATATGTCGACCCCGACGAGGCAGATCGTCCCAAGGGTGCACCTAAGGTGGATGTGCTTTTGGCGGCCGTGCACAATGACATCCTTGCGAAGTATAACGAGATCGCACAAAAGATCGGCGCCACAAGTGCTACATTTGAGATTGAGATCTTCAGCACCATCCGCTCAGTGCTCGGGCACGATACGAGCCCTTCGATGATACTAGATATTGGCGCTGCAAATACGAAGGTGGTGTTGGTTGAAGAGGGAATAGTACGCAGCTCTCATCTCACCAATGTCGGCTCGCAAGACATCACCCTCGCACTTTCGCGCTCACGTGGAGTAAGTATCCTTGAAGCTGAGGAGGTCAAGCGTGAATTCGGTCTCCCTGGCGACCCTAACGATGCAACGGTGGCTGAGATCACCCGTCTTGCTGTTGAGCGCATATTTTCAGAGGCCAATCGCATCTTGACCCACTACCAGAATGAGAAGCATGTGAACGTGGGTAAGGTCATTCTTACCGGAGGCGGAGTCCTACTTAAGGGTATTCTTGAGCTTGCCGCAGGTAATTTTGAAACGACCGTTGTATATGGCAACGCTTTTGAAAAAGTAGAAGCTCCCGCTGTGGTTGAGCCACTTTTAAAGGATTCCGGACCAGAATTTGCTGTGGCTATCGGCCTCGCCTTGCGAAAGCTCTAGAAAAAGTCCATTTTTGGCATACTACTCGTAATTTCTCGTTTTGATGCGGGGGGCGTACCCCGAGTACGTCCCCACGCACACAAGCCTAGTCCATTACTTCGCAGCATATTCAAAATAAGAGTTTGCCTTATCTAACAACTTAATGGGAGAATTTTTTCCTCTTAATACCCCTTGGCTCTACCTCGGGGATCTCCGCTAGGAAGGGTTTGGGAAGCCGTTGGTTTTCCAAAATATTTAGTGCGAAGCTCCTGTGATACCCCGCCGATACGAAGCGGAGCGAGTGAGGGTACGGCTCTGCCGCGGGGAGGTTCATTCTATGGGCGTAAACAGTTTCTGTTCATAACTTTCTCGCTATTGATGTGTTTCTCTAGTAGAATAAAGGCTAGGAATGGCAAATTTACCTGAGACATCGTTCATGCCCCAACAACCGCTTCTCCGAGTAGAAGGGGGCAGTCGTCGTAGTGAGCCTATCAATCTCGCACTTGTTGTCGCTATTATCGTTTTTTTTGTCACCCTCTCGGTTGCCGGTGGAATGTATTTCTATAAAGCAAAACTTGACATGGAAGTACTAGCAAAAGGCCAGCAATTGGCAGACCAAGAAAAGAAATTCAACGTTGATGAGATCACGGTTTATAAAAACCTGCAAAGCAGTCTTGAGGCCGCCAAAAAACTCGTTGACTCCCACACCATTTTTTCCGTTATTCTCGATACGATCGAATCACATGCAGCTGAAAATGTTGGACTAACCGCGTTTGATTACAAAAAAGAAGACACCGGGATTAGGCTCGCTGTCTCAGGACAGGCACCAGGATACGCCGCGGTATATTTTCAGGTGCTTGAATGGAGAAAGACCCCGCATGTCAAAAAAGTCGACGTAACGTCACTCGCACTCGATGAGCGTACATCAGTTGTCGCATTCTCCGCGACCATCGATATCGATTCATCCTATCTCGACTATGCTCAGGTGTTGCAGGAACAATTACAAAAGCAGGTACAAGCACAGAATGACCCTATTGTATCTGCGCCTAATTCTAATTTGCCAAAGCCACCAACTGCTGCAGTGGGTACCCCTCAAGCTTTACCACCCTCCCTCGTAATACCCACAAAGCCCAAATAATATGAACCGCTACGCAATCCCACTATTCTTCGTTCTTCTTTCGGTCGGAATATACATCGAGTATATAGATCCTACTATTGCCACCATCCAAGCTGATAGAGCAAAAACGGCTGAATACACTAAGTACATTCAAGAGGCGGGTGAGGCACAATCTCAGCTTCAAGCTTTGAAGCAGAAGCAGCAAGATTTCCCTCCGGGCTATGATCAAGCACTTGCGACAATACTGCCTGCGAGTGTCGATCCGACAAAGCTCATTATTGATATTGATGGAATTGCGCAGTTGCGTGGACTCACCATAAAAAGTCCTAGCACTAATATCTCTGCAGGAGGCTCAGGTTCGTACGCAAAGGATACGATCAGCTTCAGTGTATCTGCGCCATATGCAGTGTTTCGCGCCTTTTTACGCGACCTCGAGTCGAGCCTCGCACTTCGAGATGCGGCAGCCGTGTCATTTACATCAACACCACTTGAAGATGCAACTGGCACAAAGAATCCGGAACTAAAAGCAATGGATTATACTCTCACTATTACTACTTATTCGCGTGGCTCATAACTTATGATGGGAAAACAAGCTTTTGTGGATCTCTTGATAGTGCTCGTGATACCCGCGCTTATCGTTGGGGCATATTTTGTCTGGTTTCGGGGTGGCGATTCTAATGTGCAGCTGAGTGGAACGACGGGACAAGCGACGATATCCGCCAATCTGCCCGGTGCAAAGACTGAGCTTGCTCTTAAAACACTGAAGTCGATACATCTCGACGACAGTCTTTTCAAAGACCCTGCATATCTTTCACTCAAGACCTATACCGTCAATATTCCAAGCGTTCCTATTTCAAGACCATTTCCGTTCACGTCTCCACCTGAGGTTATCCAACTCCTAAGAGATGCGAACTATAGTACAAAAAGTACCAAAGCTACGAATGCTGTCTCTTCTGGTACAAAGATAGACGCGCTAGGTATTTCAAACAAGATCAATCTCCTGAAAGGAAAGTAGGTGATTTAGCTCACCCCGTTTCATGTTTCATTCGCGCCATCTGCGCGGATTTGTTATCATTGGGACACAGCATATTGCTGATTTATGAGCTTTCTTTTATTTTTGGCGAAAAAAGGTTTATTCCGAGAGGAAGATATTCCCGAGCTTGTTTCGCAGTCGGCAAAAACCCTCGGAGGCCTTGATGAGATACTCAGTAAGGGTGGAATGACGACCGCCGACATTAATACACTCAAGGCAGAGTATTATGGAATGGAAACACGCTCGCTGGAGGGGCATAAGGTCCCAGGAGAAGTGCTCAAGTATATTCCCGAAGAATCAGCACGTCACTATCAGATTGCTCCGCTTGGAGTTGTCGACCACACGCTCGAAGTGGGTATTGTTGATCCCGATATCACGCAAGCACGCGATGCCGTGCAGTTCATTGCCGCAAAGCTTGGCATGCCGTTTCGACTTTTCATCATATTACAGACAGATTTTAACCAGCTTTTGGTACAGTATCAGAATCTTTCTGGAGAAGTAACGCAGGCTCTTTCTGAGATATCACCGGAAGACGCAAAGGCGGCGCTTGAAGAATATTCTGCGACCGAGCAGGATACTTCGGCTGACACTCACGAACACACCGAAGTAAAAGGCGGGGAGACAAAGATAGTCGAGGACGCGCCGGTCACCAAGATAGTCGCAGTCATTTTGAAGCACGCTGTCGAGGGAAGTGCTTCTGATGTGCACATCGAACATACGGGAGACAAGGTGCGTGTACGCTTCCGCGTTGACGGTGTGATGTATACTTCGCTTATTCTTCCTGCCAACATTCACAATGCAATCGTTGCCCGCATCAAGATATTGGCCCAACTCAAACTCGACGAGAAGCGCAAGCCACAAGACGGTCGCTTCAGTGCACGTATGGACGGCAAGAAAGTGGATTTTCGCGTCTCAACATTCCCAGCATACTATGGCGAAAAAGTGGTGATGCGTATTCTCGACACTGGCAAGGGCGTGCTTACCCTTGATATGATGGGATTTTCGCCTGAACATCTCGCGCTTGTGCGTGACGCCATTAAGACTCCTTATGGACTTATTCTCGTTACGGGTCCTACGGGTTCAGGTAAGTCAACAACCCTCTACTCAATGCTTAACGAACTTGACCGCGAGAAACGAAACGTCATCTCACTCGAAGACCCAGTTGAGTACAATATCCCTGGGGTAAACCAGTCACAAGTGCGGCCTGAGATAGGCTATACCTTCGCCAATGGTCTGCGCTCCATTCTTCGTCAGGATCCGGACATCATAATGGTAGGAGAAATACGCGATAAAGAGACCGCACAGCTCGCAGTACAGGCGGCACTTACTGGGCATCTTGTCTTTTCTACGCTTCATACCAACAACGCAGCCGGTGTCATTCCGCGTCTTATCGACATGGAGGTTGATCCCTACCTCATTGCACCGACACTTATTCTTGCTATGGGTCAGCGCCTTTTGCGCACAATGTGTCCAGAGTCCAAGAAGGCAGTCCCTATTACTGAGAGTATGAAAATGATGATCGACCGCCAGTTCGCAGATATGCCACCGTCACTTAAGGGAACAATCAAGATCCCTGACCATGTCTATGAAGCTGTCCCATCACCGGCTTGTCCATCGGGCACCAAGGGTCGTACGGCAGTTGTTGAATTCCTAAAGATGGATCGCGAGCTTGAGCATGTCGTTCTCACCAATCCTGTCGAGCCGGCAGTGTATGAGATGGCGCGCTCGAAGGGGATGTTGACGATGAAGGACGATGCGTTGCTGAAGGCTTTTGAGGGTGTTATCCCTTTCGAAGAAATCAACAACATCGTTTAACGCACATTTTTGGCGAACTTCTTCGTTGTCATCGTCGAGCGTCCCGACGAACGTACCAGAGTACGTCCATTCGGGCACGCTCATCTCGACGCCTTGAATTTCATCCAAAACTGAGCGTTAAATCAGACCGACGCATCTCATCCCAAATTTACACTCAGAAACTGATCGAACACCAAAACGGTCCAGAACTTCGCATTACATCCAAAAATGAACTTAAACTGCCCCCAAATACCTTCATGTTGAAACCGAACATTAAAAAAATTCTCAAGCACATACTAATTTCAGTCGTTGCACTGTCACTTTTTATCGAATTAGCCTTAATGGTAATGTACGGCTTCCTCCTCGTTCCTTGGGTTCCACCATTTGTAATACATATTCGCAATGATGGACCGTCACCTCAGGCGAATATTGACCCACCTCCTGTTACGTTCACTCACCCAATCTATCCTGCCGACCCCACCAAATAAACAAATGTTTTTGCCAATTATTTCAATCAAACATAAATGAGTATTTTCAAAGAAGGTGCGAACAGAATAAAAATATTTTGGCAAAGCAAAACGATACTTTTTGCAATATCTCGCATTGTTCTTTTAGTCGTCCTCTCTGTTCTTGTAATTAATTTCGGAACAATCCTAACTGGAACAATGCCTGAGGGATTTTTGCTAGTATTAGCGAGATATCTCCCGCAAAGATGTCAGGATGTAAGACATATGTCATACCCACCAGTCACAACATGCTATACAGTCTTTGATAAAATTTACTGGTCTATTCCGAAATGGAGTAGCGTTGGCGCAGTGGGAGAAATGCCCCTAGTACACTAAGGCACAGTAGGAGCACCCTCAATCTGAAAAATCATACTTATAAAAAGATAAGTTCCAATTTCTATATATAGTATTCGGTTTTCCACCTTTGATTTGCTCAAATATGGCTGAGTCGTGATACAATAATTGGTATATGCTGAAAGAAAAGAAAGTCTATAATGTTTTTGTCATTGATGACGATTCGTTTCTGCTTGATATGTATGCGCTTAAGTTTTCGCAGAAGAATTTTCAGGTCACCTCAGCTCCGGGAACACTTCAAGCGCTTGAGAAATTGCACACTGGATTTGTACCAGACGTCATCGTTGTCGACCTTGTCATGCCTGCCATGGACGGCTTTGAATTTCTTGAGGTGGTCAAAAATGAAGGATTGGCTGCCAATGCCTTGATAATTATTCTTTCAAACCTTGGCCAACAAGAAGATATCGACCGTGGATTTGCCCTAGGTGCCGCAGGATACATCATAAAGGCGTCAGCAACTCCCTCTGAAGTAGTCGCAAAAGTATTGGAAACGATAGAGCATAAGGAGAGCAAGGAGCACAAACAGTAAATAGTACATTAACGTTTTAATCTCATTTACATGGCACAAGCAGAATATCGCAAAGAACTCGAAGATCTCGTCCTCACCGTCATACACGAAGGTGCATCCGACATCCATCTCGTTGTCGGTCGCCACCCCACTATTCGTGTTTCCGGAGAACTGATTCCGCTTGTTAAAAAGCCTGTACTTGAAGAAGCTGATACGCTTGGTCTTGTGAAAGAACTCCTCGACGACGAGAGCCATAAGCTCTTTATGCAGTCGAAAGAAATGGATTTCTCTTTCTCGTTCGGCAAAGAAGCGCGTTTCCGTGGAAATTCGTTTTTCCAGAAGGGGACAGTCGCAATCGCGCTCCGCCTTATTCCCAAAAAGATTAAGACCCTGCAAGAGCTAGCACTACCTCCCGTGCTCGAGTCGTTTACCAAGCGCAAGCAGGGATTCTTCTTGGTGGTGGGTCCTGTCGGTCAAGGAAAGTCGACCACACTCGCCGCGATGATAGAAATGATCAACCACGAGCGTGCTGAGAACATCATAACCATCGAGGATCCTATCGAATACGTTTTCCAGCCAGACCGCTCGATCATTAGTCAGCGCGAAGTACGCTTTGATACTATGGACTTCCATGTCGCATTGCGTGCATGCTTCCGTGAAGACGTGGACATCATTTTGATCGGCGAGATGCGCGGGCTCGACACCATCTCTGCCGCGGTCACTGCAGCTGAGACGGGTCACATGGTCTTCTCAACACTCCACACCAATAATGCCTCTCAGACCATTGATCGTATCATCGACTCGTTCCCCCCAGAACAGCAAGATCAGATCCGCGTGCAGCTTTCCGGCTCGCTCGCAGGTATCTTCTCGCAGCGCCTCATTCCGCGCATATCGGGTGGTCTTGTTCCTGCGTATGAGCTCTTGATCAACAACAATGCCGTCGCAAACCTCATCCGCGAGCGCCGTACCCACGAAGTGCCTATGGTCATCGAGACTGGTTCAGAGCTTGGTATGATCGATATGAATCGCTCACTTGCCGACCTCGTGCGACATGGAGAGATCACGGCAGAAAATGCTTATTTACACTCATTCAATCCGCGTGCCCTCGAACGCATGATCTAGCCATGATTTCCATTTTGAGCGAACTTCTTCGTTGGCTGCGATAAGTGGTCCGGAGAACGTACGAGGAGTACGTCCTCTCAAGCACGCACATCTTGCCGCCTCGAATTTCATCACAAAATGAAAATCATAAGAACTTCTTAAAGGAAAAAGGAAACTAACAATCTATTACATGTTATATCGTTATAAAGCAATTGATCAGCTCAATAACCAGGATAAGAACGGCACCATCGAGGCCGCAACAGTTGATGTCGCTATTTCAGCCCTTCAGCGTCGTAAGTTGATCATCATTTCTATCGTTTCGGCTGACAGTCTGCCATTTTGGGACAAGATGATGGCCTTCGGCAAAAAGGTCGCATATCGCGATATTGTTATTCTCTCACGTCAGATGGCCACCTTATTTAGGGCACAGGTCTCGGCACTGCGAGTATTTCAGCTCTTGTCTGCGGAGTCGGAGAATGAGATCTTGAAGAAGACCCTTGATGAAGTTGCGGAAGATATTCAGGGTGGCATGACCCTCTCTGGTGCACTCGGAAAACATCCGGATGTGTATTCTGATTTTTATGTGAATATGGTTCGCGCGGGAGAGGAGTCAGGAAATCTTTCAAACACTTTTGGATATTTGGCAGATTATCTAGATCGCACCTATGAGTTAATAGCTAAGACCAAGAACGCCCTCATCTATCCAGTATTCGTTGTCGTAGTGTTCATTGTAGTGATGATTCTCATGCTTGTCGTTGTAGTTCCAAAGCTTGCTGCGATCGTGCTCGAAACCGGAAAAGAACTTCCGTTTTATACCAAAATCGTTATCGCACTCTCAAATTTTTTCGTTAATTACGGACTTTATCTTGCTGCTGCAATCGGTATCGGCGGTTTCTTTGGCTGGCGCTTTATCAATACCAAGGCCGGAAAAGAATTTATGGCGCGGATCTCACTTGATATTCCGTACATTGGTGACCTTTACCGCAAGCTCTATCTTGCCCGTATTGCCGACAACCTTAACACCATGCTTACTTCCGGTATTGCCGTTGTGCGTGCGGTTGAGATCGCCGCATCGGTGGTGGGAAACGAGATTTACAAACAATTGCTTATTGATACAGCGCAGGATGTGCGTTCGGGAGTTCCGCTCTCAACAGCAATGGGCAAACACCCCGAGATCCCTGGAATCATGATTCAAATGATCAAGGTGGGTGAGGAAACCGGTGAAGTGGGTAGCATTTTGGAAACAATGGCTGCTTTCTATAAGCGCGAAGTAGATACCTCTATCGACACGTTGATCGGAATGATCGAACCGGCCATGATCATCTTGCTCGGTATTGGGGTAGGGGGGCTGTTAACCTCAATACTCCTGCCTATGTACGACGTCGCCTCGTCCTTCTAGCTGAAACGCGCATTTTGAGCGTATCCTCGTCGTTTTCTTGCTCGGTCTTGGGACAGCATCACTCATACAGCCACTGCGATACTGCGCCGAAAACTACTTCGGATTTTATCTCAAAATGCGCGTTTCAGATGGTATGACATTTCTCGTTTTTCCGCCGGCTTTAATTTGGCATAATATACAAAAATCGTGGCTTAATTTGACCATTCCAGGTTGTGGTTAAGCTACAGAACTGCTAGAAATTAATTTCTAATCCGCCACCGTACTCTGAGTACGCTTCGGGGACACGTTTTTGAAATTAAATGTAACACTTATCGCGCGCAGCGCAGCATTAGTCCAATTGGCTTGTTAATGATGCCGCATTTGCTTCTAAATGTGGGTAGTGCTTTTGCAAAATATCTCACAAAAAGTCATAAACGTAATAATAGCCACATTTTCCTTTAAGTGAGGCATTGCTTTCTGAGGGACTTTGGAGCCGGGTAGGCGAGTCTGAGCAAAAATTCAGTAGAATTTTTTGCGTACCCTCAAAAAGCAATTCTGAGCATCACTTATCCACAGGGGGCTGATTTACGAAATGCGTTACGTGGTACCATTATCTACAGTGCTCCTCTGTCGTAGAAGCATCTTGTTATCTCATATTGATTATTAATTATAGCTTTTTTATGTTCAAATCTATTAAAAATACGAAAAAGGGTTTCACCCTCATCGAGCTCCTCGTTGTGATCGCGATCATCGGTATCCTTTCTTCAGTCGTT